>NZ_RKHK01000001.1:0-323539 GCF_003752405.1 Bogoriella caseilytica
GGTAATCACGCCACCGCGGGTGGCCGGGCTCGAGCCCAACGGCACGATGCGGTCGCCGCCGCGCTCCTCGGTGTTCTCCACGATCCGGCCCATGGTGCGCACGGTCTCGATCGGCCAGTCACCCACGGAGGTCTCGCCGGAGAGCATCACCGCGTCGGCGCCGTCGAGGACGGCGTTGGCGACATCGGAGACCTCGGCGCGAGTGGGGCGCGGGCTGGAGATCATCGACTCGAGCATCTGCGTGGCCACGATGACCGGCTTGGCGTTGCGGCGGCACAGCTCGATGGCGCGCTTCTGAACCAACGGCACCTCTTCGAGAGGCAGCTCGACGCCGAGGTCACCACGGGCGACCATGACGGCGTCGAAAGCAGCCACGACCTCAGCGAGGTTGTCGACGGCCTGGGGCTTTTCGACCTTGGCGATCACCGGGACCCGGCGGCCCACCTCGTCCATGATCTGGTGCACGGGCTCGATGTCGTTGGCCGAGCGCACGAAGGACAGCGCGATCAGGTCCGCGCCCAAGTTCAGCGCCCAGCGGAGATCGACCTCGTCCTTCTCGCTCATCGCGGGGACCGAGACGGCCACGCCGGGCAGGTTCAGGCCCTTGTGGTTCGAGACGGGGCCGGGCACCTCCACGCGGGTGACCACCCGCGGGCCATCGACCTCGATGACCCGCACCGCGACCTTGCCGTCGTCGATGAGGATGCGGTCGCCCACGTGGCAGTCGCCGGGCAGGCCCTGGTAGGTGGTCGAGACGAGCTCGGCGTCACCGGGGACGTCCTCGGTGGTGACGGTGAAGATGTCACCTTCGTTCAGCTCGTGCTGGCCGGCGGCGAAGTTGCCGAGGCGAATCTTCGGACCCTGCAGGTCCACCAACACGGCCACGTTGCGCCCGGAGGCCTTGGCCGCCTCGCGGACGTGCCGGTAGACCACCTCGTGTTCCTCGGCGCTGCCGTGTGAGCGGTTGATCCGGGCGACATCCATCCCCGCATCGACCAGCTCTTGGACCTTCTCGGCTGAGGCTGTCGCCGGTCCGATGGTGCAGACGATCTTCGCTCTACGCATAACTCCAAGCCTAAGTGTTCTCAAGGGGTGTTTTGGACAACGACGACACAAACTGGGTGAACGGTTGGTGACCTGTGACCAGTTACGCGCTGACCGGTGCCGTGGAGGGCAGGACCGGCACGGGCAGCTCACTGTCCTCACCACGAAGGTAGCGGTCCACGGATGCAGCCGCCGCCCGGCCTTCGGCGATGGCCCACACGATCAGCGACTGGCCGCGCCCGGCATCGCCGGCCACGTACACCCCGGGCACCGAGGTGGCGTAGTCGTCGTTGCGTGTGAGCCGGCCGCGGTCGTCGAGCTCGATACCGAGCTGCTCCACCAGTCCTCCGGCCGGCACTCCGGTAAAGCCCAGGGCAAGGAGTACCAGGTCAGCGGGCAGCACCCGCTCGGTGCCCTCGATGGGGGTGACGTTGCGGTCCTTGTCACGAATGACGTCGACCAGCCGGATCCCGGAGACGTTGCCGTCGTCATCGGCGAGGAACTCCACCGTGGAGGCGCCGAAGATACGCTCGCCGCCCTCCTCGTGGGAGGTGGAGACGCGGAAGATCCGCGGGTAGGTGGGCCACGGGTGGTCCGCGGGCCGCTCCTCGTCCGGGATGGGGTTGATGTCGATCTGGGTGACGGACCGGGCCTGCTGGCGCAGCGCGGTGCCGTAGCAGTCCGAGCCGGTGTCACCGCCGCCGATGACCACCACGTCCTTGCCGGTGGCCAGGATCTGGTCGGGAACCTCACGCCCGGCGACCACCCGGTTGTGCTGGGTGAGGTAGGGCATCGCGTGGTGCACGCCGCCGAAGTCTCGCCCCGGGGCGTCGAGGTCGCGGGGCACGGTCGATCCCATGGCGAGGACCACCGCGTCGTAGCGTTCGCGCAGCTCCTCGCCACTGATGGCCCCCTCCCCGGTACCGCCGACATCGACGCCGGGGCGGAATCGGGTGCCCTCGGCCTCCATCTGGGCCAGGCGGCGGTCCACGTGGGACTTCTCCATCTTGAAGTCCGGGATGCCGTAGGTGAGCAGTCCGCCGATGCGGTCATCGCGTTCGAAGACGGCCACGGTGTGACCGGCGCGGGTGAGCTGTTGGGCAGCGGCGAGGCCGGCCGGTCCCGACCCAATGACGGCGACGGTCTGACCGGTCAGGCGCTGCGGGATCTGCGGCTCGACCAGACCCTGGTCGAAGGCCTCGGCGATGATCGATTCCTCGATGTACTTGATCGTCACCGCAGGCTGGTTGATGCCGAGTACGCAGGCTGTCTCGCAGGGTGCCGGGCAGAGCTTCCCGGTGAACTCCGGGAAGTTGTTCGTGGCGTGCAACCGCTCGATGGCAGTGGCGAAGTCCTCGCGCCGGGTCAGTTCGTTCCACTCCGGGATGAGGTTGCCCAGCGGGCAGCCGGAGTGACAGAAGGGCACTCCGCAGTCCATGCAGCGCGTCGCCTGGCGCACCAGTGCCGGGGAGTCCTCCTGCCGGCGCTCGTACACCTCACGGTTGTCCAGGATGCGCACGGGCACCGGACGTGAGCGCAGGGTCTCGCGCTCGCGGTACTTCAGGAAGCCTTGGGGGTCAGCCACGGGATGCCTCCATGATCGTGTTCCACACTTCGGGTGAGGCCGGGTCGAGGCCGTCCTCGGCCGCCTTGACCAGGGCCGCAGAGACGGCGGCGTACTGGCGCGGGAGGACCTTGGTGATCCGGGCACTCAGAGCGGCCGGGTCGTTGAGTAAGCGTTCGGCCACCACGGAGCCGGTGGCCTCGACGTGACGCTGCAGCAGATCGGTGACAATGGAGACGTCCTCGGCATCGATCTCGGAGAGGATGAGTTCACCACCGGCCAGCGCGAGGGGGTTGATCTTGCCCCGGTCGAGGTCGAGCACGTAGGCGGTGCCGCCGGACATGCCCGCCCCGATGTTCCGCCCGGTGGGGCCGAGCACCAGCAGCGTTCCGCCGGTCATGTACTCCGCGGCATGGTCCCCCAGGCCTTCGACGACGGCGGTAGCCCCCGAGTTACGCACGCAGAAGCGCTCGCCCGCCTTTCCGCGCAGGAAGATCTCCCCGGACGTGGCGCCGTAGGCCACGACGTTGCCGGCGATGACGTTCTCCTCCGCCGCGAAGAGCGCCTCCTCGTGGGGGCGCACGATGACCCGTCCGCCGGAGAGCGACTTGCCCAGGTAGTCGTTCGTGTCCCCGGTCAGGCGCAGGGTGACTCCGGGCGGGAGCACCGCGCCGAAGGACTGGCCGCCGGTGCCGGTGAGGTGGATATCGATGGTGTTGGCCGGTAGCCCTTCGGCGCCGTAGCGCTTGGTCACCTCGTGGCCGAGCATCGTGCCCACCGTGCGGTGCACATTGCGCACCTCGGCCTCAATCCGCACCGGCTCACCGCGTTCCAGCGCCGGGGCGGCCTGGGCGATGAGCTCGTTGTCCAGTGCGGCCTCGAGCCCGTGATCCTGGGTGCGCACCTGCCGCAGCGCCGAACCTTCATGCGGCTCGACGGCGGTGAGCAGCGGGGCGAGGTCGAGCCCAGAGGCCTTCCAGTGGTCCACGGCCTCGGAGGCATCGAGCAGATCCACCAGACCGATGGCCTCGTCCAGAGAGCGCAGCCCCAGCGAGGCGAGGTACTCGCGCACCTCCTGGGCGACGAACTCGAAGAAGTTGACCACGTGGTCGGCCTGACCGGTGAAACGCGAGCGCAGCTCCGGGTTCTGCGTGGCCACACCCACCGGGCAGGTGTCGAGGTGGCACACCCGCATCATGATGCAGCCCTCGACCACCAGCGGGGCGGTGGAGAAGCCGTACTCCTCCGCGCCCAGCAGCGCGGCGATGATCACGTCGCGCCCGGTCTTCATCTGGCCATCGGTCTGGACCACGATCCGGTCGCGCAGATCGTTGTGCACCAGGGTCTGCTGGGTCTCGGCCAGGCCGATCTCCCAGGGGCCACCGGCGTGCTTGAGCGACGTGAGCGGGCTGGCTCCGGTGCCGCCGTCATGGCCGGAGATGAGCACGACGTCGGCACGCGCCTTGGACACACCGGCCGCCACGGTGCCCACCCCGATGGAGGAGACGAGCTTGACGTGGATACGCGCCGCCGGGTTGGCGTTCTTCAGATCGTGGATGAGCTGCTTGAGGTCCTCGATCGAATAAATGTCGTGGTGCGGCGGCGGGGAGATCAGGCCGACGCCCGGGGTGGAGTGCCGGGTCCGGGCCACCCAGGGGTAGACCTTGTGGGCCGGAAGCTGACCGCCCTCGCCCGGCTTGGCGCCCTGGGCGACCTTGATCTGGATGTCGTCGGAGTTGGTGAGGTAGTCCGCCGTGACGCCGAAGCGTCCCGAGGCCACCTGCTTGATCGCGGAGCGGCGCTCCGGGTCGCGCAGGCGCTCGGTGTCCTCACCGCCCTCACCGGTGTTGGACTTCGCACCGAGGCGGTTCATCGCGATCGCGAGGGTCTCGTGGGACTCGGCGGAGATGGAGCCATAGCTCATCGCGCCGGTGGAGAAGCGCTTGACGATCTCACTGACCGGTTCGACCTCATCGATCGGCACAGGGGACCGCTCGCCCGTCTTGAGCCGGAGCAGTCCGCGGATGGTCATCAGCCGGCGTGACTGGTCGTCCACGCCATGGGTGTACGCCTTGAAGATGTCGTACCGCCCGGTGCGGGTGGAGTGCTGCAGCCGGAAGATCGTCTCGGGATCAAACAGGTGCGGCTCGCCCTCGCGGCGCCACTGGTACTCCCCGCCCATGCGCAGCGTGCGGTGCGCCGGGGCGATGCCCGAGGGCGGGTAGGCGTTCGCGTGACGGGCCGCGACCTCCGCGGCGATGACGTTCAGGCCCACCCCACCCAGCGGAGAGGGGGTGCCGGTGAAGTACTCGCCGACGAGGTCCTCGGACAGGCCCACGGCCTCGAAGAGTTGCGCGCCGCGATAGGACATCACGGTGGAGACGCCCATCTTGGACATCACCTTCAGCACGCCCTTGCCGAGCGCCTTGATCAGGTTCTTCACCGCCTCGCCGGGGGTGACGCCGGAGACCTGCCCGGAACGCACCAGGTGCTCGGCGGACTCCATGGCCAGGTAGGGATTCACGCAGGCCGCGCCGTAGCCCACCAGCAGGGCCACGTGGTGCACCTCGCGCACGTCGCCGGCCTCGACCACGATCGAGGCCTTGGTGCGCGTATGCCGGCGCAGCGTGTGGTGATGGACGGCGGAGGTGAGCAGGAGAGAGGGAATCGGGGCGAGTTCGGCGGTGGACTCCCGGTCGGAGAGCACGATCACCGAGACGCCCGCGGCGATGGCGTTGTCCACCTCGTCGCAGATCTCGGCCAACCGGGCCTGCAGGGCCGCTCCCCCGCCGGAGACGAGATAGAGCCCTTCGATGGTGACGGCGGAGAAACCCTTGGCGTAGCGAGGAGTGCTGCCCAGGCGCTTGATCTTCGCGAGCTGGTCGTTGTCGACCACCGGGAAGGGCAGCTTGAGCTTCGCCGCGTGCGCGGGGGTCTCGGCCAGCATGTTCGGCTCGGGCCCGATCGCGGAGCCCAGCGAGGTCACCAGTTCCTCGCGGATGGCGTCCAGCGGCGGGTTGGTCACCTGCGCGAAGAGCTGGGAGAAGTAGTCGAAGAGCAGTCGAGGTCGCGCGGAGAGCACCGCGATGGGCGTGTCGGTGCCCATCGAACCGATGGCCTCGGCTCCGGTGGCCGCCATGGGCGCGAGCAGGATGCGCAGCTCCTCTTCGGTGTACCCGAAGGTCTGCTGCCGGCGGACCACCGACAGGCGCGAGTGGTCGACGTGCTCACGGTCGGGCAGATCCTCGAGGGTAACGGTGCCCTCCTCGATCCACTCGCGGTAGGGGTGGGCCTCGGCGAGGTCGCGCTTGATCTCCTCGTCCTCGACGATGCGCCCTTCGGCGGTGTCCACCAGGAACATCCGGCCTGGCTCCAGCCGGCCGCGGCGCACCACGCGCTCGGGCGGCAGATCCAGCACACCGGACTCGGAGGCCAGGACCACCAGGCCCTCGTCGGTCACCCAGTAGCGGCCCGGTCGCAAGCCGTTGCGGTCCAGCACGGCGCCGATCTGGGTGCCGTCGGTGAAGCACAGGGCGGCAGGGCCGTCCCAGGGCTCGATGATGGTGGCGGCGTACTCGTAGAAGGCACGAAGATCGGGGTCGAGCTGGTCGTTGTTCTCCCACGCTTCGGGCACCATCATCAGCATCGCGTGCGGCAGGGAGCGCCCGGCGAGGTGGAGCAGCTCGAGCACTTCGTCGAAGGTGGCGGAGTCCGAGGCACCGGGGGTGCACACCGGGAGCAGGTCGTCGACGTCGCCGAGCACCTCGGAGGCCAGCATGCCCTCGCGCGCGGTCATCCAGTTGCGGTTCCCGCGCACCGTGTTGATCTCACCGTTGTGGGCGAGCTGACGGAAGGGCTGGGCCAGCGGCCACGAGGGGAAGGTGTTGGTGGAGAAGCGCGCGTGCACCAGGGCGATCTCGCTGGCGAAGCGCTCGTCGGTGAGGTCGGGGAAGAAACGCTGCAGCTGCGGCGTGGTCAGCATGCCCTTGTAGACGATGGTGCGGCAGGACAGCGAGGAGATGTAGCAGCCGGTCGCGTGCTCGGCGCGCTTGCGCAGCCGGTAGGCCATCCGCTCCAGCACGATGCCGTGGACCTCGGCGTACTCGCCGGCCGGTGCCACGAAGAGCTGGGCGAAGGCGGGCATGGTCTCTCGCGCGGAGGGCCCGACATCCGAGGGATCGATGGGCACCTCGCGCCACCCCAGCACACGCAGGGACTCCTCGGCGGCCAGCGCCTCGATCTGCGCGATCACCGCAGGCTGTTCCTCGGTCTCGGCCGGTAGGAAGACCGTGCCGGCCGCGTAGTGCCCGAGTTCAGGCAGCTCGAAGTCGGTGACCGCTCGCAGGAAGGCATCAGGGATCTGGGTGAGGATGCCGGCGCCGTCACCGGTGTCTTCCTCGGCGCCAACGGCACCGCGGTGGTCGAGGTTCTCCAGGGCGGTCAGCCCGGCATCGACGATGTCGCGGCCCGGGGTGCCGCGCAAGGTGGCCACGAAGGCCACGCCACAGGCGTCGTGCTCGCGCTCGGGCGAGTACAGGCCACCTGAGATGGCATGCGCGGGCGTACGGAAGGCGGGAAATACTTCCGGCTGCTGCATGGATTCCATCCGCGTACTCCTCGATACGCAGCCATGGGTGACACGGCTCCGCATAGTCGTTATGGGCGGGGCGCCGTCGTCCCGTGTGGGCGCGATGTTACCCCTCGCTAGGGCCTGATCGAGACTCAGGCTCGCCATCCACTGTCTCACGGACAGCACCCCCGGTCTCACTCTTCGAGATTGGATTCGGTGCCGCCGTCGGCGTTTCGGGCTCGGTCTCCGGTGCCGAGTCCGGGTCGGCAACGCCCTGACCTGCCGCGTCGTCCTCTGCTTCCTCAAGGTCGAGCTGGCCCTGCTCCCGGCGCCGCCGCTCGCGCGCGCCGAGCAGAAAGTAGGCGATGAGCCCGGCAGTGAAGAGCAGGATCGAGGTCCAGACGTTCAGGCGCAGGCCCAGGACCATCTCGGCGTCGTCGATCCGCAGATACTCGATCCAGACCCGTCCCGCGGTGTAGAACACCACGTACAGGGCGAACAGCCGGCCGCCACCGATGCGGAAGCGGCGGTCGAGCAGGATGAGCAGTGCCGCGGCCGCGAGATTCCACAACAGTTCGTACAGGAACGTGGGGTGGAAGAGCACGCCCGGATAGGCATCGATCTGCAACCCCCACGGCACCTCGGTCTCGGCGCCGTAGAGCTCTTGGTTGACGTAGTTGCCCAGCCGGCCCACGGCCTGGGCGATGAGCAGTCCCGGCGCGGCGGCGTCGGCGAATCGTGTGAAGGACAGCCCGCGACTGCGCAGCATCCACCACGCGGCCAGGGCGCCGGCGGCCACGCCGCCCCAGATGCCCAGGCCGCCCTCCCAGATGTACAGCGCGCGAACCGGGTCACCGTTCTCGCCGAAGTACGCGGACGGTGAGGAGATCACGTGATAGATCCGGGCGCCCACGATGCCGATCGGGACCATGATGATGACCATGTCCCAGGTGGCGCCCTCAGGGCCGCCTCGGGCGGTATAGCGGCGGTCGGTGACCATGGCGCCGAGAATGACGCCCAGGATGATCGCGAGCGCGTAGAAGCGCACCGGCAAGGGCCCCAGGTCGAAGCCGGAGATCGGCGGGCTGGGGATGCCTGCGGAGAGGGCGGCCAGAGCGCTCATCGCGCCTCCCCCTCGGTGCCGCCGCTGTGGGCTCCGGCGGCGATCTCGGCGGCCAGGCTGTGCAACTCACGCAGACCCGCCTCGGTGTCCCCCGCGGCGCCGGCGAGGGCGCGGACGAAGGCCGAGCCGACGATCACGCCGTCGGCGTAGCCCGCGATCTCGGCGGCCTGCCCACCGGTGGACACGCCGAGTCCCACGCACACATGGTGCCTGTCGTCGGCTGCCCGGGTCCGGGCGACGAGCTCCTGGGCGGCCCCGTCCACGCTGGCACGAGCGCCCGTGACGCCCATGGTGGAGGCGGCATAGACGAAACCACGGCACGCCCGCGCGGTCATCGCCAGACGCTCGTCGGTCGAGGACGGCGCGACGAGGAAGACCCGGTCAAGGTCGTGCTCCTCGGCGGCGGAGATCCACTCGCCCGCCTCATCGGGAATCAGGTCAGGGGTGATCAGGCCGGCTCCCCCGGCCGCGGCGAGATCCCGGGCGAAGCGGTCGACGCCGTAGCGGTGCACAGGGTTGAAGTAGGTCATGACCAGCACTGCGGCACCGGTCTCGGCCACCTGCTCAACGGCCCGGAGTACGTCCGCGGTGCGGGTGCCGGTGTCCAGGGCCGTCTGCACGGCGTGCTGGATGACTTCGCCGTCCATGCCGGGATCGGAGTAGGGCAGGCCGAGTTCGATGACGTCGGCGCCGGCGTCCACGAGAGTGCGGGCCGCGCGTACTGAGGTCTCGACGTCGGGGAATCCCACGGGCAGATAGCCGACCAGCGCGGCGGTGCCGTCTCCGGCCCGCGCTTCGATGGCGGCGGCGGACCTAGACATCGGCGCCTTCTTCGCTCAGGTTCTCGGACTCGTGCTGCGGGAGCATGTCGAACCACTTGGCGGCGGTCTCCACGTCCTTGTCGCCCCGGCCGGAGAGATTGACCAGCAGGACCGGCTCGTGGCCCGAGGGGACGCCGGCGGCGCCGAGCTCGCGGCTGAGCCGCAGGGCGCCGGCCAGCGCGTGGGCGGACTCGATGGCCGGGATGATGCCCTCGGTGCGGCACAGGACGCGGAAGGCCTCCATGGCCTCGGCGTCGGTGACCGGCTGGTACTCGGCGCGACCGAGCTGGGACAGCCAGGAGTGCTCGGGCCCCACGCCGGGGTAGTCCAGCCCCGCGGAGATGGAGTGCGACTCACGGGTCTGACCGTCATCGTCCTGCAGCACGAAGGTACGCGCGCCGTGCAGCACGCCGGGATCGCCGCCGGTGATGGAGGAGGCGTGGCGCCCGGTCTCCACGCCGTCGCCGGCGGCCTCCAGGCCGATGAGGCGGACGTCGTCGTCGAGGAAGGCGTTGAAGATGCCGATCGCATTCGATCCGCCGCCCACGCAGGCGAGCACGGCATCGGGCAGGGCGCCGGTGAGGTCGAGCACCTGTGCGCGCGCCTCGTCACCGATGATGCGCTGCAGGTCGCGGACCATGGCGGGGAAGGGGTGCGGGCCGGCTGCGGTGCCGAACACGTAGTTGGTGGTCTCGACGTTGGTGACCCAGTCGCGGAAGGCCTCGTTGATGGCGTCCTTGAGGGTGCGGGAGCCGGTGGTGACCGGGATGACCTCGGTTCCGAGCAGCCGCATGCGGGCCACGTTCAGGGCCTGGCGCTGCACGTCCTCGGCGCCCATGTAGACCGTGCACTCCAGGCCGAGCAGCGCCGCGGCGGTGGCGGTGGCCACCCCGTGCTGGCCGGCACCGGTCTCGGCGATGACGCGCTTCTTGCCGATCTTGCGGGTCAGCAGAGCCTGGCCGAGCACGTTGTTGATCTTGTGCGAACCGGTGTGGTTGAGGTCTTCGCGCTTGAGCAGGATGCGGACGCCCTCGGCGCCGTGGGCGGCGAAGCGGGGGACCTCGGTGATCGGGCTGGGCCGGCCGGTATAGGTGCGGTGCAGCTGATCCATCTCGGCGAGGTAGTCCGGGTCGACGCGCAACTCCTCCCAGGCGGCGGTGAGGTCGTCCAGGGCGGCGATCAGCGCCTCGGGAACGAAACGCCCGCCGAAGTCGCCGAAGTAGGGCCCGGGAGTGGCCTCGAGCGGGCGGGCGGAGGGGGATGAGGTCACCGGCGGTCTCCTGTACGCAGTGAGGGGTGGCTGGCGGCGGAGACCATGTCGGAGATGGCCGCGCGGGGGTTGCCTCCGGTCACGAGCGCCTCACCGACCAACACCGCGTGGGCGCCCTGGCTGGCATAGTCCAGGGCATCGTGCGGGCCGCGGATGCCCGACTCCGCCACACGCACCACCGAATCGGGCAGGACCTTGACCACCTGGGAGAACACTCCGGGGTCGACGTCAAGAGTCTTGAGGTCGCGGGCATTCACGCCGACCACACGCGCGCCGGCGTCCAGGGCACGCAGCGCCTCGTCGCGGTCGTGGGCCTCGACCAGCGCGGTCATGCCGAGGGAGTGGATGCGCTCGACGAGGCTGGTCAGCACCTGCTGTTCCAGCGCGGCCACGATCAGCAGCACAAGATCCGCGCCGTGGGCGCGGGCCTCCCACACCTGATAGGGCGTGACGACGAAGTCCTTACGCAGAACCGGCACGTCCACGGTGGCGCGCACCGCGTCCAGGTCGGCCAGCGAGCCGGAGAAACGGCGCTGCTCGGTGAGCACCGAGATCGCAGCGGCACCACCGGCCTCGTACTCCGCGGCCAGCGCGGCAGGGTCGTCAATGGGCGCGAGGTGGCCCTTGGACGGGCTGGCTCGCTTGACCTCGGCGATGACGGTCAGCGCGCCGTCGCCGCCACGCAGCGCCGCCACGCCGTCGCGGGCGCTGGGCAGACGGGAAGCGCGTTCCTTGAGCTGGTCGAGCGAGGTCCGGGCCTGGCGTTCAGCGAGATCCTCCCGCACGCCGGCGATGATGTCATCGAGCACGGTCACGGCGTCAGTCCCCCTCATGGCCGGCCGGAGCCGGGCCTGGATCGGGTGTGATGGTCAGGTCTCAGCCGTCGTACCAGTCGCGCTTTTCCATGTCGGCAACCTTGGGCTGGCCGTATCCGGCCATCCGCATCCCCACGGAGAGAACGAGACCGAGCACGATCACGGCGGCACCGGCGATGAGCAGGCCCCAGGCGATCCCGGGCTCCACCACGCCAATGAGGGCGAGGCCGACTCCGGACAGCAGGAAGCCCAGGGTGACAGCCCAGACCAGGACCCAGGCGGCGACGGTTCGGCCGTGGTTGTGGGCAGGTGAAGCCGGCGGCAGCGTGTAGCTCTGCGGCTGCGGAAGCTGGGGCATGACTCTCCTCGTCGGCGTGCGGGGCAGCGATGCGATCCTACCTGCCGTAGGCGGTCGTTCCCGCCGCATGCTCAGCGCTGCTCGTCTGTCGGATCCTCACCGCGGGCCTGGGCATCCCAGTCGTCCATGGCGCGCGTACGGTGCTGCGCCTCGGCGTCGACGGCAGAGACTCCCTGGGCCGGCGCCCCCTCCTGCGCGCTGGCCTTCTTCGCGGCAGTGGCCCGTTCGAAGCGCCGGTCTGCCCGCGCCGGCCAGCGCCGCATCTGCCAGCCGATGACCCCGGCCAGCACGATCGCGAGTCCGCCGAGCACTGCAGTGACCGTGGGCCACGGGGTGGTCGCCGAGGCGCCGGCCACCTCGGGAACGCCGGACGCTTCGGCGGCCGCGCGGCGCAGGGCGGGGGCCGGGTCCCTCGTCACCGCGAGGGCTGTGGGGATCGTCGTGGCTCCGGCGGCCGCCAGAGCCAGGGCCCCGAGCACCGCACCCACTCGCCGGCCGATGGCGATCACCAGACCCGCAGCGCCAACGATCAGCGCCAGGCCGAGCGTCGCGGGAGCCGCCTCACTCCCGGAGACGGTCACCGGCTGCAGGCCGAGCACGCTCTCTGCCTCCCCGGTGGCCCAGGGCAGGGAGGCCACCACCAGCATCAGCGCGGCCAGGGCCAGGGTGGCCAGGGCAGCGCGCCCACGGGTGAATCGGGCCGGAGTGCGCGGCTCAGCGCTCACGAGTGCTCCGCGATGCCGCGCAGCCGCGCAGCCACCTGGATGGCGCGGACCGCCGCGGCGGCCTTGTTGCGCGATTCGGTGTACTCCGTGGCGGGGTCGGAATCGGCGACGAGACCGGCTCCGGCCTGGACGCTGGCCAGGCCACCGGTGATAACGGCGGTGCGGATCGCAATGGCCAGATCCGCCTCACCAGCGAAGTCGAAGTAGCCGACCACTCCCCCGTAGATGCCGCGCCGGGCCGGTTCCAGGGTGTCGATGATCTCGATGGCGCGCGGTTTGGGCGCACCGGAGAGCGTGCCGGCCGGGAAGGTCGCGGTGAGGGCGTCCAGCGCGGTGGACTCTTCACGCAGCTCGGCCTCCACGGTGGAGACCATGTGCATGATGTGGCTGTAGCGGTGAATGGCCTGGAAGTCGACCACCTCAATCGTTTCCGGCCGGCACACCTTCGTGAGGTCGTTGCGCACGAGGTCCACGAGCATGACGTGCTCGGCGATCTCCTTGGGGTCGGCGAGCAGCTCCTCGCCCAGGGCGCGGTCCTCGCCCGGTGTGGCTCCGCGCGGCCGCGATCCGGCCGCCGGGTACATGGTGAGCCGGCGATCGGCCACCCGGATGTGGGTCTCCGGGCTGGAGCCGACCACCACGAAGGTGTCCTCTCCGGGCACCTCCGCCTCCCCCATCTCGAGGCGGAGGTAGTACATGTACGGGCTGGGGTTGATGGTGCGCAGCACGCGGTAGACGTCCAGCGGCTCCGCGGGGCAGTCGATGTCCAGGCGCTGGGAGAGCACGATCTGGAAGGCCTCACCGTCGTAGATCGCCTGCTTGGCGGCGAGGACCGCTTGCTCGAAATCGGCGCGCTCAGTGCGGAAGCGCAGTTCCGGCTCGGTGCCGGGCGCGTCGTCCTCGAGCACGGCGGCGGCACTGGTGGCCGGGCGCGCCAGCATGGCCTCCATGCCGTCCAGGCGGGCCAGGGCATCGGCGTGGGCCTCATCCACGCGCTCGGCGCTGCCGTCCATGTTGAGGGCGTTGGCGATCAGCCAGACCGAGCCGTCGTGGTGGTCGACGGCCACCATGTCGCTGGCCAGGCACAGGGCGACGTCGGGGGTGGTGTGCTCGCTCGGCGCGAGAGCGCGCAGGTTGGGTTCCCACTCGCGCAGCACGTCCCAGCCCAGGGCGCCCACCAGGCCTCCAGTGAGTGGGGGCAGTCCGGGAATGGCGGGGGTGCCCAGAATGCTGAGCGTCTCCTTGAGGACCTCGAGGATCCGCCCCTGGGTGGGCACGCCGGCGGGGACGTCACCGCTCCAGTGCGCTTGCCCGTCACGGCCGATGAGAGTGGCGCGCGAGGCGACGCCGATGAAGGACCAGCGGGCCCAGGCACCGTCGTGCTCGGCGGACTCCAGGATGAAGGTGCCGGGCCGGTCCGCGCCGAGACGGCGGTACAGGCCCACCGGGGTGACGTCGTCCGCAAGGATGCGTCGCACCACCGGGATCACCCGGCGCTCGGCCGCGAGCTCGCGGAACTCCACCCGGTTGGGCCAGCTACGGCCCCAGGCGAGCTCGGGAGCCTCGATCTGCGCAGTGGACTCGGCGTGCTGTGTGGCGTTCATGCCTGCTCCTCCGGTGCGCTCGTGACCTGCAGCTGACCGCCGGCCTCGAAGCAGGTCGACGTCCCGGTGTGACAAGCCGGACCGACCTGGTCAACCTCGACCAACAGAGCGTCACCGTCGCAGTCGATGGCCACCGAGCGCACGTGCTGGACGTGACCGGAGGTGTCGCCCTTGCGCCACAGCTCCTGGCGGGAGCGCGACCAGTAGGTGGCCCGCCCGGTGGTCAGGGTGCGGTGCAGGGCCTCATCGTCCATCCAGCCGACCATGAGCACCTCTTTGGTCTCGTGGCTTTGCACGACGGCGCAGATGAGGCCATGTGCGTCGCGCTTGAGGCGGACAGCGATCTCGGGGGCCAGGGAAGAGCTCACGACCTCGGATTCTCCCACGCTTGGCCGGAGCGAGGGACAAGAGCCCAGCAGCCAGCGCAACCGGCGCTCAGCGCACCTCGAGGGGCCTCAGCGCACCTCGAGGGGCCTCAGCGCACCTCGAGGCCGGCCCCGCGCATGTGGTCCTTGACCGTGCCGATAGTCAGGGTGCCGAAGTGGAAGACGGACGCAGCCAGCACCGCATCAGCGCCATGGCGTGCCGCCTCGGTGAAGTGAGCCGCCTCGCCGGCACCGCCGGAGGCGATGAGCGGGACGTCGACGGCGCGGCGGACCTCATCCAGCATCACCAGGTCGAAGCCGGCCGTGGTGCCATCGGCGTCCATGGAGTTCAGCAGGATCTCGCCGGCGCCCAGGGCTGCCCCACGGGCCGCCCACTCCACGGCGTCGATCCCGGTGCCGCGGCGCCCGCCGTGCGTGGTCACCTCGTAGCCGGAATCGGTGCGCGTCTCACCGCTGACACGGCGAGCGTCCACGGAGAGCACGAGCACCTGACGACCGAAACGGTCGGCGATCTCCGAGATCAACTCCGGGCGGGCGATGGCGGCGGTGTTCACGCCCACCTTGTCGGCACCGGCCTGCAACAGGCGCGCCACGTCCGCGACGGCGCGCACCCCACCCCCCACGGTCAGCGGGACGAAGACCTCCTCGGCGGTGCGCGAGACCACCTCGTAGGTCGTCTCGCGTTCCTCGCTGGAGGCGGAGACATCGAGGAAGGTGAGCTCGTCGGCACCCTCGGCGTCGTAGCGGTGGGCGAGTTCCACCGGGTCGCCGGCATCGCGCAGGTCCTGGAAGTTCACACCCTTGACCACCCGGCCCCCGGAGACATCGAGGCAGGGAATCACCCTGGTGGCCACGCTCATGCTTCGTCCTCCTGCTCGGTGGCGTCATCGCTCTCATTGTCGCCGTCATCATCGGGCGCCGGCGGTGTGGTCACCACCTCATCGTTGCTGCCGCTGGCCGCCAGGATGTCCACCACGAAGGCGGCCGTCGCATTGCCGTCCCACTGCGCCGGCGGTATCACGATCAGCACCCGCGAGCCGACGGGCTGATCGAGGAGTTCCAGCTGGAGGCCTTCAGGAAGGTCGTCGATGGCCTGCTCACGAGGCACGCCATCGGCCCAGGTGGAGTCGATGACCTGGCCAGTCTCCCACTCCAGGCCCACGTAGTGGGCGATGACTCCCTGACCGGGCCGCAGCTGAGGCCCGGTGCCGCGAATGAGCTGAGCGGAGAACAACTCACCAGGTGGCTGATCGTCGGGCAGATCGATGCGCGGTACGCCGGACTCGTCGAGGCTCACGGTGGGCAGGCGGCCCGAGATCTCGTCGTCATCCGGCGGTGGCAGTTCCTCGCCGTGTGCCTCGGTGAAGCGGACGTCGATCACGACGACGAGCATGCCGGTGCCGTCGTCATCGTCCACGGGCTGCGTCACGAGTAGCCGGCTGCCCTCGGTGACGCCGTCGAGCGCGTCGAGGAGGCCCTCCCCCACGCCCTCGGCGGAGATCTCGTGGATCTCGGTGAGGGTGGGCGACTCGTCCCACATGATGTGGCCGGTGCGCCCGTCGAAGCCGGTGTAGCTGAGCAATGCCTGGTCGCCGGCGCTCAGCTCCCGCCCCTCCCCCTCGGTGAGGACCTCGATGGACTCCTCCTCGAGCGGCAGTGGAGCCTCAAAAGCCACCATGGGGACCCTGCCGAAGACCCCGGAGACCGCGATCTCGTCGATCGGCTCGGGCTCCTCCTCCGGACTGCAACTGCTCATCGTCGCGGCGAGCACCAGGGCCGCCAGCGCTGTCCCCCATCGGGCCGAGGCCGTCACGCCGGTTCCTCCACGGCCTCCAGCAGTGCCTCCACGCGCTCATCGACCGGCGAGAAGGGATCCTTCAGGGCCACGGTGCGGTGCGCGGAGTCGTTGAGCTTGAGGTGGACCCAGTCCACCGTGATGTCCCGGCGACGCGCCTGCGCCGCGGCCACGAAGCGCCCGCGCAGGGCGGCCCGAGTGGTGGCAGGTGGCTCGTTGGTCGCTGCCTCCACCTCGTCGTCGGTCGTGACCCGGGCCATCAGTCCACGGGCGGCGAGCGGGCGGGCCAGGCCGTGGCGGGCGGAGATGTCGTGATAGGCCAGGGAGAGGCGGGCCACGCGCGGGTCATCCCACGCGAGAGTGTGCTTGGCGCGGTAGCGCTCGATGAGGCGGTACTTGATCGCCCAGTCCAGCTCGGTGCTGACGGCGTCGTAGTCCTGCGTGCGCAGGGCCTCCAGGCCGCGCTCCCACAGATCCACCACGCGTTCCTGGGAGGAACTCAGAGTGAATCCGCTCTCGTCGATCCAGGCGCGCACCCGCTCGTGGATCTCGCTCTGGTACTCCAGGGCCGACACTCGGCGTCCATCGCTGAGCTCGACGGCGGTGGTGGCGGTCAGGTCGCGGGAGATCTCCCGGATCGCGCGCATGGGCTCGGCCAGGGCGAGGTCGCGCACGCTGCCGGAGCCGGCGGCGGGGTCCTCGATCATGCCGAGCAGCAGATCGGTCATCCCCACCTTGAGCATGGTCGTGGTCTCGGCCACGGAGGTGTCGCCGGCGATGACGTGCATACGTCGGTAGTGCTCGGCGTCCGCGTGCGGTTCGTCGCGGGTGTTGATCACCGGGCGGGAGCGGGTCGTGGCCGAGCTCATCGCGTCCCACATCTGGTCCGCGCGCTGGGAGAACGCATAGGTGGCTCCTCCGCCGGGACGCGGGCGGATATGCCCGGCGCCGGTGAGGATCTGCCGGGTCACGAAGTAGCCGACGAGAGCCTCGCCCACCGCCTGGAAGTCGCGGCGCCGGCGGATCAGGTAGTTCTCGTGGCAGCCGTAGGAGTTACCGGCCGAGTCGAGGTTGTTCTTGAACAGATGGATGGTGCCGGGCACCTCCTCCGCAGCGAGCAGGACGTTGGCGTCCTCGGTCATCCGGTCCAGGATCAGCTCGCCGGCACGGTCGTTGGCCACGAGCTGGCGGAGGTCGTCGCACTCGGCACTGGCGTACTCCGGATGGGAGCCGACATCGAGGTAGAGCCGGGCACCGTTGGGCAGGAAGACGTTCGAGGACCGCCCCCAGGCGACCACCTTGCGGAAGAGGTAGCGGGCGGCGTCATCAGCGGAGATCGCGGCGCCGGGGGCACCCGCGGGCAGCGCGCAGGTGATGCCGTACTCGGTCTCGATGCCGTAGATGCGGCGCGGCGTGGATCCGCCCGCCGCGTCCGTGCCCTCTGCGCCGTGACCGTCAGCGGTCACTGGCCGCCCTTCTGCACGAAGCCCTGCACAAAGCTCTCAGCGTCGGACTCCAGCACGCTGTCGATCTC
Organism: Bogoriella caseilytica; assembly: GCF_003752405.1. NCBI lineage: Bacteria > Bacillati > Actinomycetota > Actinomycetes > Allobogoriellales > Allobogoriellaceae > Allobogoriella > Allobogoriella caseilytica. The sequence goes on from NZ_RKHK01000001.1 coordinate 17,610, forward strand.
ATCGAGGAGGTCGTCGACCTGCTGGGCCTGCGCCTGGTTCTGCCCCTGGGTGGGCGGCACCTCGGGGCCGGGGAGCTCTGGTTCATCGTCGCGACGGGTGCTTCGGCGCTGCTGTTGCATGGACTCGATTCTACGTCGGAGACCGGTACCGGGAGAGGCCGCATTCGTGGGATGGGGCTCAGCCGGCCCTCGCCGCTAGCTCTGCAGGCCGGCGAGCAACTGCTCGGCCGAGACCGAGCAGTCCAGGAGTCCTTCGACGTGCGCACGGGTGCCACGCAGCGGGTCCGTCATCGGCACACGCACCAGGTGCTCGCGCCCGGGGATGTCGAAGACGACTGACTGCCAGCCTGCTCCGGCGATCTGGCCCGGGTAGCGCCGCACCACCTCGCCGCGGAAGTACGCCCGCGTCGTCTCCGGTGGATGGGCCACGGCGACGGCGACGTCCTCAGCGCTGATGAGGGTCTCCATGCGGCCGGCCGCTTGCAAGCGGGCGGTGATCGATCGCTCGGGGCGCAGGTCGTGCCACTGCAGGTCGAGGGCTGCGAGCTTGGGGTGGTCCCAGGGCAGGCCCTCGCGCCGGCGCATCGATTGCAGAACCTGGTGCTTGGCCACCCACTCCACTTCGGCGGCGGCGCTGGCAGGATCGGTCTCCAGCTTGCCCAGCACCGAGCGCCAACGGGCCAGGACCTCGGCGGTGGCCTGATCGGGGGTTCCGGCGCGGTCCATAGCCTCACTGATGGCGTGGAGGTAGGTCCGCTGGATCTCCAGAGCCGTCATCTGCCGGCCGTTGCTCAGGGTGAGGGCGTGGGTCAGCGAGACGTCGTGGCTGACCAGGGCAGCCTCGGCCACCGGGTCCGCCAGGGTGAGCGCGTCGAGCTCGAGGGGTACTTCGCCGGATTCGAGGAGCCAGAGCATCAGGGCAGTGGTGCCGAGTTTGAGGTACGTGGAGACCTCGAAGAGGTTCGCGTCCCCGCCGATGACGTGCAGCCGGCGCCAGCGCTCCGGATCGGCATGCGGCTCGTCGCGAGTGTTGATGATGGGCCGGTTGAAGGTGGTCTCCAGCCCGACGTCGTTCTCCACGTAGTCGGCCCGCTGGGAGATCTGGAAGCCCGGAGTCTCGCTCTGCTGCCCCAAGCCCACGCGTCCGGCCCCGCAGATGATGGGGCGGGTGACGAAGAAAGGGGTGAGATAGGTGATCAGATCGCCGAAGCTGACCGAGCGCTCGACCAGGTAGTTCTCGTGAGTGCCATAGGAAGCGCCCTTGCCGTCGACGTTGTTCTTGTACAGCACCACCTCACGTTCGCCGGAGCCGGTGGGCCGGGTGGCCAGCGCCACCGCAGCGTGGCGCATCACCTCCTCGCCGGCGCGGTCGAAACGCACGGCCTCCCGCGGCGTGCTCACTTCCGGGCTGGAGTACTCGGGATGGGCGTGGTCGACATAGAGGCGCGCGCCGTTGCCCAGGACCGCGTTGTGGCCCTGGTGGTGGCGTTCCTGCGCGCTGGGCCGGCGCAGCTCGGTGGTTCCGGCGCCGTTGGTAGCGCGCCCGCCGTCGTCGGTGAGCTGGCTCGGGTGGGCGGCGGCGCGGTCGAGGCGGAAGCCGCGAGCATCCGCCAAGGGGTCCTCGCCGGCGTAGTCCCACGGCACGTGCGGGGCGCCGGACTCGGATGTCGCCGCCGTGTACGCGGCCACGAGCTCCACGCAGAGCACCACCGGGTTCGCTCGCGGATTGCCCGGGGCGAGAATCCCGTACTCGGTCTCGATGCCCATGGGCCGGGTGACCGCGCTGACCGAGGGCCGAGCGTCGGCCGGGCCAGCGTCCTCGTGCGCGTTGCTCACAGAAGTCGAGTCTACGTCCGGCTCTCGACCGGGCTCACTGCTCGGCGCGTGCGGCGTCGTCGCTCTCCATCGCCCAGGTGAGAGCGCCGGACAGGGCGCCGTAGACCAACGCCGCGCGAGTGTGCGGCAGCCTCCTGCCAGCAGCCGCTCGACGTTCGCCGGCGCGGAAGATGCGACGCTCGATCGCCACGGAGGCCGCGATGGCGCCAACGCTCACAGCGAGACCACCGGCTGCCAAGCCGGCCATTCCTGCGCGGCCTGCTCCGGCGTGGGCCTTGGGGCCAGCGTCGCTCCCAGCGTTGGGCACAGCCTTCTCGAGCAGTGCTTCGACAGTCACGAACTCCTCAGGCCGCAACTTCTCGGACAGCGCCTCCGCGGGTGCCTCGCGCTTCGACTGGCGGAACGCAGCAACGCTGGCCCCGGTGGCGACGGCGAGGCAACCGCACTTCGCGAGGCCACGGCTGGCGCGGCTTGTGAAGACGTCGGGAACCGCGTAGTACGCGGTGGTCGTGACCACCGCCGCCACCGTCTGGACGAGCCGGGAATCTAGAGACGTCCGGATCATGTCACCCAGCCTGGCACAGCTGGCCTTGTCAGACGGCCGGCATCGTCGGGGAGGGCCGGCTTGGCATCGCCGGAGCGCGTGTTCACAGGTACCCCGGGGCCGGCGTGATGCTCTCCGCACCGTCGGCCAACGGCACGGAGTGGCCCGGGCCGTGGCTGGTGTGAGCTTCGGCCGGGCCGCCGGAGGAGTGGAGGGTGCGCAGATAGGTGATGCGTTCGCCCTTGCGGCCCGAGACCCGTGCCCAGTCATCCGGGTTGGTGGTATTGGGCAGGTCCTCGTTCTCCGCCGTCTCAGCGGCCAGCGCGGCGAGCAGATGGCGGGTACGCAGACCGCGGTCCGCGCCGGCGAGGAGATCCTTGATCGCGTGCTTCTTCGCGCGGTCGACGATGTTCGCGATCATCGCGCCGGAGGCGAAATCCTTGACATAGAGGACCTCCTTGGCCCCCGAGGCATAGGTGACCTCAAGGAACTCGTTGTCCGGCCCGGTGCCGTAGAGCGCGTCGGTGATGGTGTCGATCATGGCGGCCACCGTCCGTTCGGCATCGCCGTGGGCGGAGATCTCCTCGGGGTGGAGCGGGAGGTCGGGAGTGAGGTACTTGGCGAAGATCTCGCGGGCACCATCGAGGTCGGGGCGTTCGATCTTGATCTTCACGTCCAGCCGGCCCGGGCGCAAGATGGCGGGGTCGATCATGTCCTCACGGTTCGAGGCGCCGATGACGATGACGTTCTCCAGCTTCTCCACGCCGTCGATCTCGGCGAGCAGCTGGGGCACCACGGTGGTCTCGACGTCGGAGGAGACGCCGGTGCCGCGGGTGCGGAAGAGCGACTCCATCTCGTCGAAGAACACCACCACCGGCACGCCGTCGGCAGCCTTCTCGCGGGCGCGGGCGAAGATCACCCGGATGTGGCGCTCGGTCTCCCCCACGTACTTGTTCAGCAGCTCCGGGCCCTTGATGTTCAGGAAGGTGACGCGCCCGGAGGTGGAGCCGCCGAGATCGGCGAGGGAGGCTGCCACTGCCTTGGCGATGAGGGTCTTGCCGCAGCCGGGAGGCCCGTAGAGCAGTACGCCCTTGGGGGGCTTGAGACCGTGCTCCCGGTAGAGCTCGGGATGGCGGAAGGGCAGCTCGACGGAGTCGCGAATCTGCTCGATCTGCGGGCCGAGGCCGCCGATGTCGCTGTAGTCGACATCGGGGGTCTCTTCCAGGAGCAGGTCTTCGACCTCGGAGCGCACGATGCGCTCGGTGGCGAAACCGGTGCGCAGATCGGCGAGCAGGCTGTCGCCGACGCGCACCCCGCCGTCGCGGAGCGGCCCGGCAAGGCGGATGACCCGGTCGTCGTCGCGGCCGGTGTGCACGAGCACGCGGCCCTGGGCGCCCTCGTCGATCAGTTCTGAGACCGTGACGAGTTCGCCGATGGTCTCGTAGCTGCCGGCCCCCACTACCACCAGCTGCTCATTGATGCGTACCTCCTGGCCGGGGCGCAGGGCACCCAAGGGCACGGAGGTGGCCACGGAAAGGCGCATCTTCCGACCTGAGGTGAGGATGTCCGCCTCGCGTTCGCGCAGATGGCCGGCGAGGAAGGTGCCGAAGGACCCGGGCGGCTTGGTGGCGGCGTCCAGCTGTTCCTGGAGCGCGATGAGCCGATCGCGGGAGCGGTCGAGCGCGTCGGCGAGACGGTCGTTCTTCGCCGCCAGGGACAGGGCACGCTGCTCCATCTCCTTGGCGCGTTGCTCGAGCTCCTTGGCACGCTGCGCATGCTCGTTCGCTGGCTGGCCCGGATCGCTCGGAGCGGTCTGCTGAGGATGCTCGTTCACGAATCGCCTTCCTGGGGGGTGAGCCACCCAGTCTCTTCCACCTCGGCCCGGCGGCGCACGTCGCGTCTCACCCGCCGAACCTTCTTGTCGGCCACGGCGCGCTCGCCGATGTCCTCGCCGGTCCACTCCTCGTGAACGAGCGCCGGCGCAGCCTCGGCCAGGGAAGCGTCGTCCTCCGGCTTCGAACCTTGGGGGCGACGCTTGCGCATCGGCGGGGTGGTGCCCGGAGCGAGGCGGCGGGCCGTGATGAGGAAGCCGGTATGCCCGATCATGCGGTGGTCCGGGCGCACGGAGAGGCCTTCGAGGTGCCAGGTACGCACCATGGTCTCCCACGCTTGCGGCTCGGTGAAGCCCTCGGTGGCGCGTAGTTCCTCGGCCATGCGGCTGAGCTGTGTGGCCGTGGCGACGTAGGCGAGCAGCACGCCACCAGGGGCCAGTGCCCGCGAGGCGACCTCGAGGTTCTCCCAGGGGGCGAGCATGTCCAGGACGATGCGATCGATGGAGCCCGGCTCGAGATCCTGCTCCAGTGCGGCCTCGAGCACGTCGGCGAGGTCACCGGTGCGCACCTCCCAGGCCGGGTGCTCCCCGCCGAACCACGACTCGACGTTCGCCTTCGCGATGTCGGCGAAGTCCTCACGTCGCTCCACCGAGAGCAGCCGGCCCTGCGGCCCGATCGCGGAGAGCAGGGACATGCTCAGCGCGCCGGAACCCACGCCGGCCTCGACCACGCGGGCGCCGGGGAAGATGTCGCCGTACTGCACGATCTGGGCCGCGTCCTTGGGGTAGACCACCGCGGCCCCGCGCGGCATGGAGAGGACGTAATCGCTGAGCAGGGGGCGCAGGGCGAGGAGCTGGTGGCCGGTGGCCGTGGTGAGCACGGTGCCATCGGGCCGGCCGATGAGTTCCCGGTGGTGGAAGGTGCCACGCTGAGATTGGAAGTGGCCGTCGTGGGCGAGGACGGTGGTGTAGAGGCGGCCCTTGACGTCGGTGATCTGCACGCGATCCCCGGCACGGAATGGGCCGCGCCGGGCGGCCTGGCCCTGCGGCTCGCCCGTCTGGCTGGTGGTCGCCTGGGCCTTGCTGTCCTCGTCACTCATCACGACGGTCGAGTCTACGTGCCGGGCCGTGGAAGGAACGTCGGGGCTCGGGGCTCAGGTGCGGCGGTGCCTACAGTGGTCCGATGAGCCAAGCCTGCCTGCTGGGTGACCTGCGTATCGAAGCCACGACGTCGGACCACGTGGCGCGGATGCCTGAGGAGCTGTCCGATCGTTTCGTGGACGGGTGGCGGGAGAACGGCCACTCAAGAGTCGTGCTCGCCGGCGACGACATCGTGGCCACAGGACTGTCCTGCCCGAATCGGGTGCACCCCACACGCGACCTGCTCTTCATCACCGTGCGGGAGGCCTGGCGACGTCAGGGGATCGGCACCTTGCTTCACCGGGAACTGAGTGCCTTGCACCAGGTGCCGTTCTCCGCGAAGGCGGCGCCCGGTTCCGCGACGCACGCGTTCGTGACCTCGCTCGGTGCGTGGGTCTACCAGCACTGCCCCGGTGGTCGGGTGGACGCCGCACTACCGGAGGTCCGTGAGTGGGCCCGGCGCCATCGCGGGGATGGAGCGGACGGCGGAGGCCCGGTGGTTCGACGCGGTGAGGAGCTCGGCCCGGGCCGGCTGCGCGAGCTGATCACCGACCTGTACGAGGTGGTACATGCCTCGTGGAGCCCGACGGATCGAGCGGGGATCCTGCACGACATCACCTCCGACCTGAGCACCAGCGAGCTGCGCCGCTGCCGATGGGTGGAGCGCGATGGCGAGGTCACCGCGCTGGCAGATGTCTACCGCGAGGACGACAAGCAGTGGGCGCACATCGAAGCTCTGCACCCGGCGGCGCCCAGCGCCCGGGAGGATGTCGCTGCCTGCTTCGCTGCGGTGCTGGAGGACCAGGCCGAGGCCGCTGGTGGCGGCCGGGTCACCAACCCGATCTTCTTCGACCAGCACCACAGCGACCCGCATGCCTACCCGCTGCTGATGAGCATCCCGGGGGTGGGCGGCGAGGCCGTTGAGCTCCTGGAGATTCCGCTCGCCTCACCTCCCACCCTCAGGAACGATGACGAGGTGACCGCTTCCTCCGCCTCGCTGCGCCCGTGGACGCCGGACGATGCTGCCGCGCTGCTCGCCGCCGCCCAGGAAAGTCCCGACCTCGAGCGTCAACTGCCCCGCATGCCGCAGAATCTCGATGACGCCAAGGACATTCTCCGAGCTGGTCTCCTTCCCACTGGCGAAGGGATCACGACCACCGACGTTGACGTGCCAAGGCCGGAAGAGCCAGAGGAGCCAGACCCTTCCCGGCTCCGCGCCGTGAATCTCGCGATCGACCTCGACGGCCGGGCGGTCGGAAATGTCGGACTCAGCGCCATCGAACGCACCCACGAGACCGCCTGGATGCATTACTGGATCACCAGTAGCGCACGTGGTCAGGGTCTGACCACCCGCGCGGTCGCCACCGTGGCGGGCTGGGCGCTCGCTCCGCTGCCGCGCGGGCTCGGCCTCTATCGCCTAGAGCTCGGTCACCGCCGGAACAATCCGGCCTCGCGCGCGGTGGCGATCGGAGCCGGCTTCGTCCCCGAGGGCGTGGAGCGGGCCAAGCTCCGTTACGTCGTCACACCCGATGACCACAGCGGCAGCAGCGCGGCCGCCTCCCGCACCGAGCGATTCGACGTGCAGACCCACGCCAGACTGCTCACCGACCCCGCCCCGGACGTCGAGCTTCTGCCCCTATCCGTGTCAGGATCACCAGCATGAACGACCACGAACCTGCCGGGGCGCCCGACGACATCCCCACCATCCCCACCATCCCCACCGCAGGCACCATCCGCCTCGGTCAGTTCCTCAAGCTCGCCGACCTCGCCGAGGACGGCGCCCAGGCGCGCGAACTCATCACCGGTGGTGAGGTCACGGTCGACGGAGAGATCGAGATCCGCCGCGGCGCCCAGCTCTCCCGCGGCGCGCTGGTCGAAGTCTCGACCCCGGCGGGCACGCTCGCCGCCCGGGTGGGCTAGCGCCCTGGGGCCAGCACTTGCTCGTCTAGCGAGAGGTCACCGCGGCCAGGATCTCGTCCACGACACCGGAGACGGGCCGGCCGCTGGTATCGATCAGCAGCTCCTCCTCGAAGCCGGCTTGATCGAGGATCTGCGCGAGTTCGGGGTGACGGCTGGCGTGCCACTCCAGGGCGACCGCATCACCCTCATGTCTCCTGGCGAGCCGGGACGACACCACGCCGTCCGCAGCAGCTAGTCGAACGTGAAGCAGGCGTGAAGCGTCCAGGGCTGCTTCAGTCCGCCGCAGTTCCTCGAGGCTCTCGATGACGCCAGCGACCACGAGCACCTGCGCGCCGGCACTCCGGAAGTTCGACGCCACCGCGCGCATGTTCTGCAGAGCCAGATCCAAGCGGAACGGATCTCCCTCGGGTGCCGGCCAGGACCAGCGCAACCAGTCTGCGTCGATGACTGCGCCCGGGATACCCAGCTGCTCCAACTCCGTGCCGAGCCCTTCGGCCGTGGTCGTCTTTCCAGTACCGACACTGCCATTGATCACCACGGTGTCGAAGTGCGCACTCCCCATGGCTGAGCCCACGCTACCGGCGCTCACGAACCGCAGGCTTGCTCCGCGAGGCCGCGCAGCGCCTGGATCTCTGCATCGGCGTCGTCCGCCTTGTACACCGCTGACCCCGCGACGAAAACATCCGCTCCGGCCTCGGCCGCCCGCCCGATCGTCTCTCGCGAGATCCCGCCGTCGACCTGCACTCGCACTTCCAGGCCGGCGGACTCCACGGCCTGCCGGGTCCGGCTGATCTTGGGGAGCATCGCGTCCAGGAAAGCCTGCCCGCCGAAGCCCGGTTCCACGGTCATCAGCAGGACCATGTCGAACTCCGCCAAAAGGTCCAGGTACGGCTCGATCGCGGTCGCCGGGCGAAGGGCGATCCCCGCCTTCGCACCCGCGGCGCGGAGTTCACGCGCCAACCGCACCGGGGCAGCCGCCGCCTCTGCGTGGAAGGTCACCGACGCACACCCGGCCTCGGCGTAGGCGGGCGCCCAGCGGTCGGGCTGCTCGATCATCAGATGCGCATCGAGCGGCAGCGGAGATGCGCCCCGGATCGCTTCGACCACCGGCAGTCCGAGCGTCAGGTTCGGCACGAAGTGGTTGTCCATCACATCGACATGCACGTAGTCGGCGCCGGCGATCTTGGCCAGCTCTCCCCGCAGGTCGGCGAAGTCGGAGTTCAGGATGCTCGGCGAGATGAGGATGCCCACGTGCTGAGCCTATCCGCGTGCCGCCGAGGAGGCCGCAGGCTCCTCGGTCCGACGCAAAAGCGCCAGGAACATGGCATCCGTCCCGTGCCGGTGCGGCCACAGCTGCACATACGGCCCCACGACCCTCGGATCCTCGACCGCAGCATCACGAAGTGCGACAGCAGCATCGATCAGCTCGACGTCCTCCCGGCGACGCAGCACGTCCTCCACGACCAAGCGGGTCTCCGCGATGTGCGGTGAGCACGTCACGTAGGCGACCACTCCCCCCGGCCGGACAGCGTCGAGGGCCGAGGTGAGTAGCTCGCGCTGCAGCGGCCCGAGGGTGGACAAGTCCGAAGGCTGGCGCCGCCACCGCGCCTCGGGCCGGCGCCGCAAGGCCCCCAGGCCGGTGCACGGCGCATCGACCAGCACGCGGTCGAACTCACCCGGCAGCTCTTCACCGAGCTCACGGCCGTCTCCAGTCCGCACCACCACCGCGGGTTCTCCCGGCCGGTCCAGCACCGGGCGCAGTGCGCCGCGGACCAGCTCGCTGCGGTGCGGAGCCACCTCATTGGCCAGCAGCGAAGCACCCTCCTGGAGCGCCGTGGCCCCCAGCAGTGCCGCCTTGCCTCCCGGCCCGGCGCACAGGTCCAGCCAGCGCGAGTCCGGACCGTCAAGCTCCGCGCTCAGCAGCGCCAACGCCACCACCTGCGAGCCCTCGTCCTGCACGCCCGCAGCGCCGGAGCGCACCGAGGCCAGGCGCGCCGGGTCTCCCCCGGCGGTCAGCGCGAACGGCGACCACCGCCCCGGCACCGGGGCAGTGCCCGACTCCTTGGCCGTCTCGGCGGCCAGATCCTCCACGTGCACCAGGCCGGGCCGGGCCACCAGGGTCGGCCGCGGCGGTGCGTTGTTCGCCGCGAGCACCGCGGCGAGCTCGGCTGACAGATCCTCCCCGGTCAGTCCTTCGGCAGCCAGACCCTGGCGCAGCGCCCGCACGATCCACTCCGGGTGCGACTCGGTGACCGCGAGGCGTGTGATCTGCTCGTCTGTGGACTCGGGCTCGTCTCCGGATCGCTCACCGGCCAGCACCTCGAGCCACTCCTCCAACGGCTTCTCCGCGACCGCGCGCAGGACGGCGTTCACGATCCCGGTCGGTCCCGGCCCCGAGACAGCCCGCGCGAGCCCCACGGTCTCGGAGACCGCTGCATGGACCGGCACCCGCATGCCCAGGAGCTGGTGTGCGCCCAGGCGCATGACGTCGAGGACCTCGGCGTCCAAGCCGCCCAGCTCCCGCCCGGTCAGACAGCGCGAGAGGATCGCGTCGTAGCGGGCCCGCAACCGCAGGGCCCCGTAAGCGAGCTCCGTGGCGAAAGCGGCATCGCGACCGCTCACCCTCCGGTCACGCAGAATCTCCGGCAAGGCCAGATTGGCATAGGCATCGCCAGCATTGACACGTCGCTGCAGCTCGAAGGCCGCCATGCGCGCCGGGTCCGGGCGCTTGTGCTGCGCCCCCTGGCCGCCTCTGCGCTGGCCGCCATCCCGGCGCTGCGCACCGCCGCGTGGGGCACCACCCTCCCGTTGAGGACTGCCGCCACGCGGTCCGCCGCCCCGCTGCCCGCTCCGAGGGCTCTGTCGATCAGTCATCACGTGCTCCCAGCTCAACGTTGTCGGCAAGCCGGGCGCCGCGCGCCCAGTCCGCCGCGGTCATCCACGACTTCCCCGCCGGCGCCACCTTCCCGAGGGCGACGGCGTGACTTCCGGTGCCCACCAACACCTCGTGCCGGCTCACCCGCAGCACTCCCGCAGCGAGGTCGGTCACCTCCGGCCGCAGCTGCACCCTCGCCAGCTTCAGCCTGGACGGCGAGGCGCCCTCAGCTCCCGGCACGGCGGTCCAGGCACCCGGCGCCGGCGTCGTGCCCCGGATGCGCCGATCAACGGCCAGAGCCGGATCGGTCCACCGCACCCGCCCGTCCTCCCGCTCGAGCTTGGGTGCCAGGCTCACGCCTTCTGCCGGCTGCGGCTGGGCCACCGCCGTGCCGTCCTCGATGGTATTCAGCACGCTCACCAGCAGCTGGGCTCCCGCATCGGCCAGGCGCGCGAGCAGGTCGCCCGCGGTCTCGTCGGCTGCAATGTCTGTGGTCAGCGTGCCGTACACCGGCCCGGTGTCGAGCCCTTGCTCGAGCTGGAACACACTGGCCCCGGTGATCTGATCTCCAGCGATGATCGCGTGCTGCACCGGGGCGGCACCGCGCCACGCCGGAAGCAGGGAGAAGTGCAGGTTCGCCCAGCCGTGGGCGGGCAGCTCGAGCAGCGCGGGCGGCACCAGATTGCCGTAGGCGACCACCGGGATGACGTCCGGTGCCAGCTCGCGGAGCCGCGCCGCAACGGCCTCGCCCCGCTCGCCGCGCAGGCCCTCGGGCTTGAGCACCTCGATCCCGGCCTCCTGCGCAGCGGCCGCCACCGGGCTCGGGTGGAGGGACCGCCCGCGACCACGCCGGGCGTCCGGCCGTGTCAGCACGCCGACGACATCGTGGCGGGAATCGAGCAGCGCCCGCAGGGAGGGAAGAGCGGGCTCGGGGGTCCCAGCAAAGATCACACGCACAACACAGCAGTCTAGGTGCCGCGCTCTGCCGGCCTCCCCCGTGTGAATGACTGCCGCAGGCCCGCCCCGGTCACCACAGATCAGCGGGGTCGACCTGGATCCGTAGGCTCCCGGGTTCCTTGCGCGCCGAACGCACGGCCGCGGCCCGGCGCAGCGCCGCGGTGAGCTCGCCACCGTGGCGCAACGGCGTGCGTACCAGTGCTCGCCACCGCGCCGGTTCTGCCTGCTCAGGCACAGCCTCGGAACGCTCCACCGGCCCGAGCACATCCAGCCCAGGAACCTCACCGATCAGCCCCAGGATCGAGTGCACGGACTCGCGCGTGCCGTCGACCGCGGCCAGCCGTGCCGCAGGCGGGAACCGCAGTTCGGTCCGCTCGGCAAGCTCGCGTGCGGCGAAGCCCGCCGGATCCCACCGCACCAGCGCCTGCGCGGGGCCAGGGGCCGGACGGCCCAGCAGCATCACCCGTCCCCCCGCGCTGGCCGACCGCACCAGTGCCGCGGCCGCCATCCAGCGCTGCATCGCCACGCTCGAGGCCCACAGCTCGGGTCGGGTGGTCATCACGGAAGCATCGAGCAGCAGCGCCGCAGCGAATCCGCCCTCAGCCACCGGTTCCGCGCCCGGGGTGGCCACCACGATGCGCGGCTTGTCGTCCACGGTCTCCACGATGCCGTGGGAGGCCTTCGCGCCGGAGACGATCACCGGCACCTGGGGGAAGGCCCGGCCGAGTTCCTCAGCTGTGCGATCTGAGCCGATCCGCACCGAACGCAAGCGGCTGGCACCACATTCTGGGCAGCTCCAGTTGGCCGCCAGGTGCGCACACCACTGGCACGCCGGCGTACTCCCCGCCCGGCCCAGCCCCACCGGCCCGTGGCATTGCGCGCAGCGCGCCGGCTCCCGGCACCCGGCGCAGGCCACCGCGGGCACATACCCGCTTCGCGGCACCTGCACCAGCACCGGCCCCGGCGTGACGGGCGGTCCGCCGCGGACGGGGGCGCCCTGCAAGGCTCGTTTGGCCAGCTCCCACGCCGGGTGTGGGATACGCGCAGCCGCGGCCGGGCCCTCGCGTGCGAGATCCAGTTCCGTGGGCGCCTCGATGCGCGGGGCCCGTTCTCGGACCAGCTCGCGTGCGGCCTCCAAGGGCTGCGCCCATCCGCGCTCGACCAGGAGGTGTGCCTCGACCGTGCGGGACCATCCGCCGATCAACACGGCGGCGCCGCTCTGTTCGGCGCGCAGCAGCAACACCTGCCGCGCATGCGGGTAGGGCGCGCGAGGCTCTGCCAGAGCGTCGTCACCATCGTCGATCACCGCCACCAAACCTAGATCCTGCACCGGGGCGAAGGCCGCCGCGCGGGTGCCGACGACCACCTGGGCCTGACCGAGCAACACCCGCAGGAACGCCCGGTAGCGCCGCGCCTGGCCGTCATCGGCCACGAGGCGTGCCACGGGCTCCTGCGGCAGCTCTTCGGCGATCGCGGCCAGCACCGCATCGACGTCACGCGTGGTGGGGAGTACCACGAGTGCTCCACGGCCCGAGGCCCGCACGGCCCGCACGGCCTGCGCTACGGCGGGCTGCCACGGCCCCGGCAGCGCCGACCACGCCGCGCGGGGGGACTCGCCGATCGCCAGATGCTCCAGGAAGGCCGGGCCCGCGCGGTACGGCGCCCACGCGGAGCCCTCCGGCGCATCCGTGGCCTCGGGAAGCGCGGGCGGCTCCCCCAGATCCTTCTCCAGGACCGACTTCTCAGTGGTGGCATGGCGCGGGGGCACGGCCAGGCGCAAGACGTCCGACAACGTGCCGGCATAGCGTTCTGCCACCGCTCGGCACAGCTGCAGCACCTCCGGGCTCAGCACCGGCAACGGCGAGGCGGCCCGTCGTAAGGGAGCGAGTTCACCGGGGTGCTCGGTGGTCGATCGGCGCTCGCACACGAAGCCCTGGCGGTCCTGGCCCGCGAAACGCACGTGCACCCGCGAGCCCACCACCGCGTTGTCGGCATGCTCCGCGCGGACCAGGTAGTCGAAGGGGCGGTCGAGGTGCGGCAGCGGCCCGTCCACCAGCACCCGCGCCACGGGGTCCGTCACACCGGGGCTGCGCACCGTGCGCGCCACCACGGGCACCTCGAGCAGGCTGCCCTGCTCGCCGTAGGCCGCCCCGGGGTTCATGGGACCTCAGGCCATCCCGGCGGCCGCTCGCAGCGCCTCAGCACGGTCGGTGCGTTCCCACGTGAAGTCCGGCAGCTCACGGCCGAAGTGACCGTAGGCCGAGGTCTGTGCGTAGATCGGGCGCAACAGGTCCAGATCGCGCACCAGTGCGGCCGGACGCAGATCGAAGACCTCGCGGATGGCGTGGCTGATGCGGTCCACCGGCACGGTGTGCGTGCCGAAGGTGTCCACGTGCAGACCGACCGGATGGGCACGGCCGATGGCGTAGGCCACCTGAACCTCGCAGCGCTTCGCCAAGCCGGCAGCCACCACATTCTTGGCCACCCAGCGCATGGCGTAGGCCGCGGAGCGGTCCACCTTGGAGGGGTCCTTGCCCGAGAAGGCTCCGCCGCCGTGTCGTGCCATTCCCCCGTAGGTGTCCACGATGATCTTGCGGCCGGTGAGCCCGGCATCGCCCATGGGCCCGCCGATCACGAAGGTGCCGGTCGGGTTGACCAGCAGACGCACATCAGAGACGTCGAGGTCCAGCTCGGCGCTCTCGAGCACCGGGGTGAGGATCTCGGCGCGGACCTGCTCGGCAAGATCACCCTGGTCCTTGTCGGCCACGTGCTGGGTGGACAGCACCACCGTGTCCAGCGAGACGGCGCGGTCTCCCTCATAACCGATCGTGACCTGGGTCTTGCCGTCCGGACGCAGTCCGCCGACGATCCCGGCCCGCCGCACGTGGGCCAGGCGCTCCGCGAGCCGGTGCGCCAGGTAAATCGGCACGGGCATCAGCGTGGGTGTCTCGGCGGCCGCGTACCCGAACATCAGTCCCTGGTCGCCGGCGCCCTGGTCATCCAATGGATCCCCGTAATCCGTGCCGGTGCGCTTCTCCTCCGAGGAGTTCACGCCGGTGGCGATCTCCGCCGACTGTTGCCCGATCGAAACCGACACCCCACAGGAGGAACCGTCGAAGCCGATCTCCGAAGAGGTGTAGCCGATGCTGCGCACGACGTCGCGGACCAGTTCCGGGATCTCTACATAGGCCTCCGTAGTGACCTCGCCGGCCACATGGACCAGGCCGGTGGTCACCATCGTCTCGACCGCCACACGTGCAGCGGGATCCTGCTCAAGCATGGCGTCGAGGATGGTGTCGGAGATCCGGTCGCAGATCTTGTCCGGGTGGCCTTCGGTGACGGACTCGGAAGTGAACTGATTAGTGGTCACCCGGCGATGGTAGACGGCGCCTCCGACATCGTGCGGGCCGGTTCCGGGGCTGCCTCGGATCGTGAGCGGCGTCGCTCAGGCCGTGGGAAAGCGCACTGAGACGGCATCCAGGAGGGCGTGTGCCACGTCGGCCTTGGAACCGGAGGCTGTGGCAAGCACGTCACCGGTGGCGTCCAGGATGGTCACGCTGTTGGGAACATCACCGAAGCCGCGCGCGGTGCCCACCTCGTTGACCGCGAGCAGGTCGGCCCCCTTGCGCCGGGCCTTGGCACGCCCGTGGTCGAGCACGCTACCGGCCTCATCGCCGGTCTCGGCGGCGAATCCCACGATGACCTGCCCGGCAACGGGCCGCTCGGCGACCAGCGAGGCGAGGATGTCCGGGTTCTCCACCAGCTCGATGCCCCGCGTAGCAGCCGAGGCCTGCTTCTTCAGCTTGTGGCCCAGGCGCCCGGCGGGGCGGTAGTCGGCCACGGCCGCTGCCATGACGATCGCGTCCGCATCGCTGCCCGCCGCCCGCACCTCGGCGGCGAGCTCGGTAGCACTCTCCACAGCCGTGACGGTGATCCGTGGATGGCGCGGCAGCAGCGAGGTCTCGACGCCAGCGGCAACGAGCGAGACCCGTGCACCGCGTGCGGCAGCAGCCTCGGCCAGGGCCACGCCCTGCCGGCCGGTGGACCGGTTCCCCAGGTAGCGCACGGGGTCGAGAGCCTCTCGCGTCCCACCGGCGGAGATCACCACGTGCCGTCCGGCGAGGTCCTGTTCACGCAGCAGGCCAAGAGCCGCAGCGGCAAGCGCCTCGGGCTCGGGCAGACGCCCGGCACCGGTATCGGAGCCGGTCAAGCGGCCGACTGCCGGGTCGAGGATCTCGACTCCGCGCTCGCGCAGGGTGGCCACGTTCGCGATGGTGGCGGGGTGTTCCCACATCTCGGTGTGCATCGCCGGGGCGAGCAGCACCGGGCAGCGCGCCGTCAGCAGTGAGGCGGTGAGCAGGTCGTCGCTCATCCCTGCGGCGGCGCGGGCCAGCAGGTTCGCGGTGGCCGGGGCCACGACGACGAGCTCCGCCTCACGGCCCAGGGCGACGTGATCGACCTCTGCGGCGCCCTCGAACACGCCCGTGCGCACGGGCTCCCCCGAGATCGCCTCCCAGGTGGGGGCACCGACGAACTCCAGAGCTGCGACCGTGGGGATGACCCGTACGCGGTGCCCCGCCTCACGCAACAGGCGCAGCAGGTGGACGGCCTTGTACGCCGCGATCCCACCGGCGACACCGAGCAGGATGCGTGACACGTCAGAGCGGGGCGGTCAGTGCACCGGGGAGCTGGTGCTCAGGCCTCGGTGGGTGCGTCGAGTTCCGCGCTGGGGTCCAGCTCGGCAGGAAGCTCTGCGGACTGCTCCTCGGCGGCGGCGAAACGCTGCGCCTGAGCTGCGGCGTGCTCCTCGGAGGAGGTGATGGTCAGCATGCCCTCGGAGATCTCGCGCAAGGAGATGGACAAGGACTTGTCCTCCTGGGCCGACGGCACCAGCGGGCCGACGAACTCCAGCAGGCCTTCCTGCAGCTGAGCGTTGTACGTGTTGATCTGCCGGGCGCGCTTGGAGGCATAGATCACCAGGGCGTACTTCGAGTCGACCTTGTCGAGCAGGTCGTCAATGGGTGGGTCGGTGATGCCCTCGGGGGCGGCAACGGTTCCGTACATATCAGCAGTCTAGCCGTCCGACGCCATTCCGCGGGTGTCCACGCCCATGAGACGCAGCACCTCGTCCGTGGCCCGCTCGACATCGTCGTTGACGACGACGTGATCGAACTCCCCAGCCGCGGCCATCTCCTCGCGGGCGGTGACCAGCCGCCGTTCGCGCTCCTCGGCGGTTTCGGTGCCGCGGTGGGTGAGGCGGCGGACCATCTCCTCCCAGGAGGGCGGAGCGAGGAAAACCAGTTGGCAGTCCGGCATCGCCTCGCGCACTTGGCGCGCACCCTGCAGATCGAGCTCGAGGAAGACCGGGCGGCCAGTGCGCAGCATCTCCTCCACGGGCTCGCGGAGCGTGCCGTACCGGTGGCGGCCGTGCACCACGGCCCACTCCAGCATGCGGCCGGTCTCGGCCAGCTCGGTGAAACGCTCCTCGGTGAGGAAGAGGTAGTGCACGCCATCGACCTCGCCGGGCCGCGCCGGCCGCGTGGTCGCCGAGACCGAGATCCACACCTCGGGTGCGCGGCGGCGCATCGCGGCCATCACGGTGCCCTTACCGACGGCGGTGGGGCCGGAGAGCACGGTCAGCCGGGCAGGGGCCACGTCGGGCGACGCAGTCTCAGGCTCGCCGCTCACCTCAGGCGGGAGGCGGTTCACCCGAAGCGCTCGACGAGCGCGGTGCTCTGGTGCGGGCCCAGCCCGCGCACCCGGCGCGCCTCGGAGATGCCCACCTCGGCCATGACCGAACGCGCGGTGGCCTTGCCGATACCGGGAAGGGATTCCAGCAGCGAGACGACCTTGAGCTTGCTCAGTGCCTCGTCGGACTTGGCCTGGTCAAGCACATCGGAAAGCTTGAGCTGGGAGTACTTCAGCTTGTTCTTCACCTCCGCACGGGTGGCCCGCGCGGCGGCGGCCTTCTCGAGCGCTTGGGTGCGCTGCTCTGGTGTCAACGGCGGGAGCGGCACTGCTGTCACCTCGTCGGTTCGCAGAATCAGGGGGTGGCAGGACGCTACCGAGCTTGGCGCGTCCAGGGCAATATCCAGCACGAGTGGCTGCGCCACCGAGCTTCTCACGTCTGAGCCCGCAGAGCCGACGTGAGTTCCGCCGCAGCGGCGCGCAGACCATCGGGACCGGCCTGCAGCAACCCCCGGGAGGAGGAGGCCAGCACGAACGGGACAGCCTCGCCGAACACCCCAGCGATCTCCGCAGCACCGGCGCCCTGGGCACCGACCCCGGGGGCGAGCATGGGCCCGCCGACAGTGGCCAGATCGATACCGAGATCCTCTGCGGCTGAGCCGATCGTCGCGCCGACCACCAGGCCCACCGAGCCCAGCAGCCGACCGGGGCGGGCAGCGTTCTCGTGAGCGGCCGCGGCCACGATCTTCCCGGCTACCTCACGCTGGAGCTCGCGCGCCTCCGGATTAGACGTCAGCGCGAGGACGAAGACCCCCCGGCCGTTCTCATGCGCCAGGTCCAGGGCCGGGCGCAGCGACTCGTAGCCGAGGTAAGGGCTCACCGTGATGGCATCGGCGCGCAGCGGCGACCGGTCCCCCAGGTAGGCACGGGCATAGCCGCCCATGGTGGAGCCGATGTCACCGCGCTTGACATCCAGCACACTGAGCACGCCCGCGTCACGGGCCGCAGCCAGGATGTGCTCCAGAGCCGCGATCCCCTCGGAGCCGTACTCCTCGAAGAAGGCAGACTGGGGTTTGATCGCGGCAACCGTGCCCGCCACGCGCTCGACGACCATGCGGCCGAAGTCACGCAGGCCGGCGCCGTCCGCGCTCAGCCCCCAGGCCTGCAGCAGCTGCGGATGCGGATCGATGCCCACGCACACCGGGCCGCAGTCCTCGATGGCCGCCGCCAGCCGATCGCCGAAGCCGGGACCACCGGAGCCGTGCACGCTCACGCCTGAGCCAGGCGGCGAGCCGCCCGGGCGGCATCATGGTGCTGCAGGCTGCCGACCGAGAAGGGCCCGGAGCGCACCGTCTCGATGGCGAGCACCGCGGCAGAGAACTCCTGGACCGTGGTCACGATCGGCCGGTCCGCGGCCGTTGTGGCGGCCCGGATCTCGTAACCGTCGGCGCGTGCCCCCTGACCGTTGGGGGTGTTCAGCACCATGTCCACCTCTCGGGCGGAGATCCGATCGATGATGGTCGGTTCGCCGTCCGGCCCGCGACCTTCGCTGTTCTTGCGCACCACCGTCGCCTCGATGCCGTGCCGGCGCAGCACAGTGGCGGTGCCGGCGGTGGCGAGCACCTCGAAACCGAGCTCGACCAGCCGCGCCACCGGGAAGACGATCGAGCGCTTGTCGCGATCGGCCACCGAGACGAAGACCCGCCCCGAGGTGGGCAACCCGCCGTAGGCCGCGGACTGGGATTTGGCGAAGGCCGCCGGGAAGGTGGTGTCGAAGCCCATCACCTCGCCGGTGGAGCGCATCTCCGGGCCGAGCAAGGTGTCCACGATCAGGCCCTCAGGAGTGGCGAAACGCTTGAAGGGCAGCACTGCCTCCTTGACGGCCAGGGGGTCATCGGTGTCGATGACCGCGCCGTCCTTCCGTGGCAGGACGCCCTCGGCGCGCAACTCGGCGATGGTCTCGCCCGCCATGATCCGCGAGGCGGCCTTCGCCAGCGGCACACCGGTCGCCTTGGCCACGAAGGGCACCGTCCGTGAGGCGCGAGGGTTCGCCTCGATGACATGGAGGACATCCGAGACCAGCGCGAACTGGATGTTGAGCAACCCACGCACGCCCACGCCGGCCGCGATGGCCTCGGTCGAGACACGGATCCGGTCGATCTCGGCCTGCGAGAGGGTCACGGCCGGCAGCACGCAGGCGGAGTCACCGGAATGGATTCCGGCCTCCTCGATGTGCTCCATCACGCCGCCGAGGAAAAGCTCGGTGCCATCGTAGAGCGCGTCGACGTCGATCTCCACGGCGTCGTCCAGGAAGCGGTCCAGCAGCAGGGGCGCGTCCGGATGGGCGACGTCTCCGCCGTGCCGGGCAGCCTCAGCGGCGACCCGGGCGAGGTAGTCGTGCAGGCCGGGCTCGTCATAGACGATCTCCATGCCACGCCCGCCGAGCACGTACGAGGGGCGCACCAGCACGGGGTAGCCGATATCGGCAGCTACCGCCACGGCCTCGGCGTCCGAGGTGGCTGTGCCGTACGCTGGCGCGGGCAGCCCGGCCGTGCGCAGCACGGCGCCGAAGCGTCCGCGGTCCTCAGCCATATCGATCGACTCCGGGCTGGTGCCCATGATCGGGACGCCGGCATCAGCCAGCCGTTGCGCAAGGGAGAGGGGTGTCTGCCCGCCGAGCTGGACGATGACACCGGCCACCGGGCCGGCCTCGAGCTCGGCGTGATAGATCTCGAGCACATCCTCGAAGGTGAGGGGCTCGAAATACAGGCGGTCCGAGATGTCGTAGTCGGTCGAGACCGTTTCCGGGTTGCAGTTGACCATCACGGTCTCGTAGCGCCCGGCGAGGGTCATGGTGGCGTGCACGCAGGAGTAGTCGAACTCGATGCCCTGACCGATACGGTTCGGGCCAGAGCCGAGGATGATCACCGCTTCGCGCTCGCGTGGGCGTACCTCGGTCTCGGTGTCGTAGGCCGAGTAGTGGTACGGGGTCAGCGCGGCGAACTCGGCGGCGCAGGTATCCACCGTCTTGTACACCGGGCGCAGCCCGTAAGCGTGACGGACCTCGCGCACGGCCGTCTCCCCCAGCCCGCGCAGGCGCCCGATCTGAGCGTCGGAGAAGCCGTGCCGCTTGGCCAGGCGGAGGACCTCGGCACCGAGAGCCGGCGCGGTGCGGATCTCCTCGGCCACCTCCTCGATGAGCAGCATCTGATCCAGGAACCAGGGGTCGATCGCGGTGGCCTCGTGGACGTCCTCGACCGTGGCACCGGCACGCAGGGCCTGCTGGGTCGCGACCAGGCGGGTCTCCGTGGGTGTGCGGATCTCCTCGAGCAGCGCGGCGCGTGCCTCGGCGTCCGGAACCGGCCCGTCCCAGTGGAAGGAACTACCTGCCTTGTCGATGGAACGCATGGCCTTCTGCAGCGCCTCGGTGAAGGACCTGCCCAAGGCCATCGCCTCGCCCACCGACTTCATCGTGGTGGTCAGCGTCGGATCCGCGGCGGGGAACTTCTCGAAGGCGAAGCGCGGGATCTTGACCACCACGTAGTCCAGGGTGGGCTCGAAGCTCGCCGGCGTGGAGCCGGTGATGTCGTTGGGGATCTCGTCCAGGGTGTAGCCGATGGCCAGGCGGGCCGCGATCTTGGCGATCGGGAATCCCGTGGCCTTCGAGGCCAGCGCCGAGGAGCGCGAGACTCGGGGATTCATCTCGATGACAATGACGCGCCCGGTCTTCGGGTCCACCGCGAACTGCACATTGCAGCCACCGGTGTCGACGCCGACCTCGCGGATGACCGCGATGCCCACGTCGCGCATCTTCTGGTACTCACGGTCGGTCAGGGTCAGCGCCGGCGCCACGGTGATCGAGTCACCCGTGTGCACGCCCACCGGGTCGACATTCTCGATGGAGCAGACGACCACGACGTTGTCGTGCTTGTCGCGCATGAGCTCGAGCTCGAACTCCTTCCACCCCAGGATCGACTCCTCCAGGAGCACCTCGGTGGTCGGCGAGTAATGCAGGCCGGCGCCGGCGATACGGTTGAGGTCCTCGGCGTTGTAGGCCAGGCCCGAGCCGAGACCGCCCATGGTGAAGGAGGGGCGGACCACCAGCGGATACCCGAGCTCCTCGGCGATGGCATGGCACTCCTCCAAGGAATGCACGATGGCCGAGCGCGCCGACTCCGCGCCGCACCGCTCGACCACGCCCTTGAACTTGTCGCGGTCCTCCGCCAGCTCGATGGCCTCGATGGAGGCACCGATCAGCTCCACGCCGTACTTCTCCAGCACCCCGGCCTTGGCCAGCGAGATCGCGGCGTTCAGCGCCGTCTGACCACCGAGGGTGGGCAGGAGCGCGTCGGGGCGCTCCTTCTCGATGATCGTGGCGACCACCTCGGGAGTGATGGGCTCGACGTAGGTGGCGTCGGCCATCTCCGGGTCGGTCATGATCGTCGCGGGATTGGAGTTGACGAGGATGACGCGAATGCCTTCCTCGCGCAGCACCCGCACGGCCTGGGTGCCGGAGTAGTCGAACTCGGCGGCCTGACCGATGACGATCGGCCCGGAGCCGATCACCAGGACGCTGGAGATATCTGTGCGACGCGCCATCAGGCCTGGTCCTCCGTGCTGCTCGGGCTGGTCGTGCTGCTGGTCTTCTGCTCGCGCATCAGGCGCACGAAACGGTCGAAGAGGTGCTCGGCGTCGTGTGGGCCGGCGGCGGCCTCGGGGTGGTACTGCACCGAGAACGCGGGGACGTCGAGGGCGCGCAGTCCTTCGACGACCTGGTCGTTCAAGCCCACATGAGAGACCTCCACCCGGCCGTAGCGCCCGCCGTCGTAGGGGGCGACCGAGGGGGCGTCCACCGGAGCGTCCACGGCGAAGCCGTGATTGTGAGCGGTGATCTCCACCCGACCGGTCTCCTTGTCCATCACGGGCTGGTTCACGCCGCGGTGGCCGAAGTCGAGCTTGTAAGTGCCGTATCCCAGGGCGCGACCCAGGAGCTGGTTACCGAAGCAGATGCCGAAGAAGGGCAGCTTCTCGTCGAGGACGCCGCGCAGCAGCTCGACCTCGTGGGTGGCCGCCTCCGGGTCGCCGGGGCCGTTGGAGAAGAAGACGCCGTCCGGAGCCAGCGCGAGGATCTCGCTGAGGGAGACCGACTGCGGCAGCACGTGCACCCGCACGCCGCGCTCGGCGAGCTGGGCGGGCGTGCGCGTCTTGATGCCGAGATCGACGGCGGCCACGGTCGCTACCGGCTCCTTGCCGGCATACTCGCCGCTGGGTTCAACCGTGTACGCATCCGCGGTGCTCACTTCGCGAGCAAGATCGGATCCCGCCATCGGAGGAGCCTCGCGGACCAGATCCAGGAGGACGCCCAGGGCCTGCTCGCTCGGCTCCCCGTGAGCGGCGCCCGCCGGCAGAGCGGAGCCGGAGAACACGCCGGCCCGCATCACGCCCTTGTCTCGCAGATGCCGGGTCAGGGCGCGGGTGTCGACGTCGCAGATGCCGACCACGCCCTGGTCGGCGAGCTCGTCCTCGAGCTCGCGGCGGGAGCGCCAGTTCGAGGCGCGGCGGGCGGGGTCGCGGACCACATAGCCGGCCACCCAGATGCGGTGGGACTCCGGGTCCTCGTCGTTCACCCCGGTGTTGCCGATGTGCGGGGCAGTCATCACCACGATCTGGCGATGGTAGGAGGGGTCGGTCAGGGTCTCCTGGTAGCCGGTCATGCCGGTGGAGAACACGATCTCACCCAGGGTGCGGCCCAGGGCCGCGTAGGCGCTCCCGCGCATCACGGTGCCGTCCTCGAGGACCAGCAATGCGGGCTCACGCCGGGCACCGCGGGTGGCCCGCGCGGTCACATCGGCCACAGCCGTCTCGGTGGTCTGTTCTGCTTCGCTCATCGTTCGGAGCGCTCCTCTCGGCCATCGCGTTCCACCACGACGCCGCCGGCCACGGTGGCCCGGCCGCGCAGGAAGGTGGCCATCACCTTGCCGGGGAGCTCCCGGCCGGCGAAGGGGGTGTTCTCGGATCGGGTGACGTGGGCGGCACCCTCGACGGTGACGCGGGCAGCCGGATCGACCAGCGTCAGGTTCGCCGGCTCCCCCACCTCGAGCGGACGGCCATGTCCGGTGGTCTGACCGATCCGTGCCGGCGCGGCGGACATCACGCGCGCCACATCGGTCCAGCTCAGCCTGCCCGGTTCGACCATGGTCTCGATGACCACGCTGAGCGCGGTCTCCAGACCGGTCATGCCCATGGCACCGGCCGGCCACTCACAGTCCTTGTCCTCGGACGGGTGCGGGGCGTGGTCGGTGGCGACGATGTCGATCGTGCCATCGGCCAGGCCGGCCCGCACCGCCTCGACATCCTCGGCCGTGCGCAAGGGCGGGTTGACCTTGTAGGTGGGGTCGTAGGTGCGGGCCAGCTCGTCGGTGAGGATGAGGTGGTGCGGGGTGACCTCGGCCGTGACGTCGATGCCGCGGGCTTTGGCCCAGCGCACGATCTCCACCGAACCTGCGGTGGAGAGGTGACAGACGTGCAGGCGCGAGCCCACGTGCTGGGCCAGGAGGACGTCGCGGGCGATGATCGACTCCTCAGCGACCGCCGGCCAGCCCTGCAGGCCGAGCTCGGCAGAGACCGCACCCTCGTGCATCTGCGCGCCGGGGGTCAGGCGCGGATCCTGGGAGTGCTGGGCGATGACGCCCCCGAAGGCCTTGACGTACTCCAGCGCCCGGCGCATCAGCAGCGGGTCGGCCACGCAGTCGCCGTCGTCGGAGAAGACCCGCACCGCGGCCGCCGAGGAGGCCATCGCGCCGAGTTCGGCGAGCTGTTCCCCCTTGCGGCCCACCGAGACGGCCCCGATGGGGAAGACGTCGGCGTACCCGGCCTGGCGGCCCAGGTTCCACACCTGCTCGACCACCCCGGCGGTGTCGGCAGTGGGGGTGGTGTTCGGCATCGCGTGCACGGCGGTGAAACCGCCGGCCGCGGCAGCGCGGGTCCCGGTCAGGACCGTCTCGGAGTCCTCGCGGCCGGGCTCGCGCAGGTGCACGTGCAGGTCGACCAGGCCGGGCAAAGCCACGAGACCGTCGGCCTCGACCACCTCGATGTCGGCTGGAACCTCGGCGCGTGCCTGCGGTCCGATGGCCGCGATGACGCCGTCGGCGAGCAGCACATCGGCGGCGTCGCCGTCGAGGAGGCGGGCACCGGTGATCAGTGTGGGTGCGGTAGTCACGAGATCCCTTCATCTCCAGCGAGGAGGAGGTAGAGGACGGCCATGCGCACGGCGACGCCGTTGGCCACTTGTTGCACGATCGTTGAGCGAGGTGAGTCGGCGGCACTGGAAGAGATCTCCAGCCCGCGGTTCATCGGGCCGGGGTGCATGACCACCGCACGGGGCGTGTGGGCCAGCAGCCGGGCCAGCCGGGCCTCGTCGAGCCCATAGCGGCGGTGGTACTCGTGCGGTGAGGGGAAGAAGGAGCCGCGACTGCCGGCCTCGCCTCCCCCCATCCGTTCACGCTGGACCCGCAGCATCATGACCGCGTCCGGCCCCTCGGCGAGCACCGCGTCCAGGTCGTAGGAGACCTCGCAGGGCCAGGACTCCATGCCCACTGGCAGCAGGGTGGGCGGAGAGACCACGGAGACCCGGGCACCGAGGGTGTGCAGCAACTGGATGTTCGAGCGCGCCACCCGGGAGTGCAGCACGTCGCCCACGATCGCCACATGCGCCCCGTCCAGGTCCGTGCCTTCCGATGCGGGGCCGGCATCATCGGCGACGGTCCCGGCCGCGGCGTGAAGCTGGCGGCGCAAGGTGAAGGCATCGAGCAGGGCTTGGGTGGGATGCTGGTGGGTGCCGTCGCCGGCGTTGAGCACCGGCACGTTGATCCAGCCGGCGTGGGCCAGGCGGTGCGGGGCGCCGGAGTCGTGGTGGCGGATCACGACGCCGTCGATGCCCATGGCCTGCAGGGTCAGGGCGGTGTCCTTGAGGGACTCGCCCTTGGACACGCTGGAACCCTTGGCGGAGAAGTTGATGACATCGGCGCTGAGACGTTTGGCGGCGGCCTCGAAGGAGATGCGCGTGCGGGTGGAGTCCTCGAAGAAAAGGTTCACCACGGTCTGCCCGCGCAGCGTGGGCAGCTTCTTGATGCTCCGGCCCTGGGTGGCCGCCATGGACTCGGCGGTGTCCAGGATGTGCACGGCCTCGTCATGGCTGATCTCTGCGGCCGAGATGAGGTGCCTCATGAGATGGTCACCGCGTCCTGCCCGTCAATCTCGGCGAGCTGGACGGCCACGCGCTCCTCCCGCGAGGTGGGCAGATTCTTGCCCACGAAGTCCGCCCGGATGGGCAATTGCCGATGCCCACGGTCCACGAGCACCGCGAGCTGCACGGCTGCCGGCCGACCCAAGTCACTGAGGGCATCCAGGGCGGCGCGGATGGTGCGGCCGGAGTAGAGCACATCGTCCACGAGCACCACCACACGCCCGTCGATGCCCTCGTCCGGGAGCACGGTCCGGCCCAGTGTGCGGGTGGGCTGGTCGCGCAGATCATCGCGGTAGGGGGTGATATCCAGCGAACCCACCGGAACCGCTCCACTGGCCTCGGTGCGGGCGAGGCGTTCGGCAAGCCGCTGCGCCAGCGGGAGGCCGCGGGTGGGGATCCCCAGCAGGGTCACGGCGTCGGCGCCGTGGTTCCGCTCAAGGATCTCATGGGCGATCCGGGTCAGGGAGCGCGAAATGTCCGAGGCGCTGAGCACCTCGCGGGCCTGGGGTGAACCAGCCACGGGACCTCCTTCCCCGCCTCACGGGACGGGACTTAAAGGACGGTTGTCGCCTCGATGCTATCGCAGGCGTATGGCTGTTCTGCGCCACGCGAACGTGACGTTCAGAGCAGTGTGGGCTTGAGCTCCTGCAGCCGGCCGAGCAGGCCGTTGACGAAGGTCGGCGAGTCATCGGTGGAGAGCTCTGCGGCGAGTTCGACCGCCTCGGAGACCGCGACGGCGTCAGGGATGTCGTCGTTGTGCAGCAACTCCCAGGAGCCCATGCGCAGGATCGAACGGTCGACGCTCGGCATCCGGTCCAGGGTCCACCCCTGCGCGTAGGTGGAGAGCAACTCATCGATGTGCTCGCGCTTGGCGACGACGCCGGCCACGATCTCCTCCGCGTACAGGGGGAAGTCGCCCTGGGCCGCCGTGTGCGCGCGGCGCTGCTGCAGCAGGTCGAGAACCTCGTCCGGGCGCTGGAGGCCCTTCTGTTCTGCTTCGAAGAGCACATCGAGTGCCCGACGGCGTGCCCGGCGGCGTGCTGCCATGACTGTGCCGCCTAGTCGTTGACGCGGCCGAGGTACGAGCCGTCGCGGGTGTCGACCTTGACCTTGGTGCCGACGTCGAGGAAGAGAGGCACCTGGATCTCTGCGCCGGTCTCCAGGGTGGCGGGCTTGGTGCCGGCATTGGACCGGTCACCCTGCAGACCCGGTTCGGTGTAGCTGATCTCCAGCACCACCGAGGGGGGCAGCTCGATGAAGAGCACCGTGCCCTCGTTGGTGGCGACGGTGACCTCGTGGTTCTCCAGCATGAACTTCGCGGCGTCACCGACCACCTCGGGGGCGATCGGGATCTGCTCGTAAGTCTCCATGTCCATGAAGA
The DNA here is from genome assembly GCF_003752405.1 of Bogoriella caseilytica. Classification (NCBI taxonomy): domain Bacteria; kingdom Bacillati; phylum Actinomycetota; class Actinomycetes; order Allobogoriellales; family Allobogoriellaceae; genus Allobogoriella; species Allobogoriella caseilytica. The sequence continues at coordinate 44,027 of NZ_RKHK01000001.1, forward strand.
TGAAGTCGCTGCCGTCGTTGTACAGGTACTGCATGTCACGGCGGTCCACCGTGGCGGTCTCGACCTTGATACCAGCGTTGAACGTCTTGTCCACGATCTTGCCGCTCATGACGTTCTTCAGCTTGGTGCGCACGAAGGCGGGGCCCTTGCCCGGCTTGACATGCTGGAACTCCACCACCTGCTGGAGCTGGCCCTCGATCTTGAGTACCGTGCCGTTCTTCAGGTCGTTGGTCGTCGCCATCAGGCAGATCCGTCCTTCGTGTGGGAAATGGAGCGGCGGTCAGGATATCGCGGCGCGGAGCCGCGCCACGACCTCTTCGGGGCTCAGCTCCGAGGTATCGATCACCACGGTGGCCCGTGCCTCATAGCGGGGACGGCGGGCCGTGGCCATCGCGGCGAGCTGCGAGCGGGTACCGGCCAGCGCCGGTGACTGCGGCACATTGAGCCCGAGCCGGGCTGCGGCGACGCTGAGCGAGACGTCCAGGTGGGCGACCACGGCGCCTGCGGCGCCCAGCGCGGCGACTCGCTCGGCGGTGGCCTCGTGATCGAGAGCCCCTGACCCCAGGGCGGCCACTCCGGGGAGGGCGAGCGCTTCCTCGGCGGCCTCAGCCTCGAGACGACGGAACTCTTCTTCCCCCCGTTCGATGAGCAGATCGGCCGTGGGGCCGCCGTGGCTTTCGGTCAGCAGCGCGTCCGAGTCGTGGAAGGGCTCGGCCAGTGCCTCAGCGAGCAGCGCACCGACGACCGTCTTGCCCGATCCGGGCGGTCCGAGCAGGACCACGCGCGGGACACTGCCTCCGGCGTGGTGGTCGGGCGAGGCGCTCATGGCGCGCTCCTCTCTGTAGGCAGGACCGCAGCGAAAGCGGCATCCAGGTGCTCGGGGGCCGGACCGGTGACGGTGCGGGGGCGAGCAAGGTCGTCCAGCAGCACGAAGCGCAGCACTCCGGCTCGCACCTTCTTGTCCGCCGCCATCGCGGCGAGCAGTTCCTCCTTCGTGGCAGGGCCGGCGTAACCGGTGGGCAGGCCGAGGGCCTCCAGCACCGCGCGGTGGCGCCCGGCGAGATCCTCGGCGAGCAGGCCGGTGGCTCGCGCGAGTTCGGCGGCGAAGACCATGCCGACCGAGACGGCCTCACCATGGCGCCAGCGATAGTTCTCGACCTTCTCGATCGCGTGGGCAAAAGTGTGCCCGTAGTTGAGGAACTCCCGGGTACCGCCGGTGCGCTCGGTGAGGTCCTCCCCCACCACCCGGGCCTTGACGGCCACGGCCCGTTCCACGAGATCCGCGAGCAGTCCGGAGGCGGGCTCGGTGGCCGACACTGGCCCACCCGGGGCCTTCTCCAGCAGTTCCAGAATCTCCGGGTCGGCGATGAAGCCGCACTTGATCACCTCGGCGAGCCCGGCGCGCAGATCCTCCCAGGGCAGGGTGGCGAGGGTGTCGAGATCGCAGATCACCGCGGCCGGGGTGTGGAAGGCACCGGCGAGGTTCTTGCCGTGCGGGGTGTTGATGCCGGTCTTGCCGCCCACGGCGGCATCCACCATGCCGAGCACCGTGGTGGGCACATTGACCAGTGTGATGCCACGCAGCCAGGTGGCGGCCGCGAAGCCGGCGGCGTCCGTAGTGGCTCCCCCGCCGACGGCGATCACGGCGCCATCGCGGCCGATCCTCTCCGCCCCGAGGCGATCCCACAACGCTGCCAGGGCCTCCAGGGACTTCGCGTCCTCCGCGTCGGGCATCTCGTGCAGGGCAACCCGCACGCCGGACGCGCCAGCTTCGGCGGCGATGCGTTGAGCAAGCGTGGCGACGGCAGGGGCATGGACCACGAGCACAGCGCTGGCTTCGGCCACGGCATGGGCGGCGGCGCCGGCCAGGTCGGGGCCGATGGTGACCTCGTAGTACCCGGCCGAACCCGGCCGGCCGACCTCCACCCGACGCGGTAGCCGCGCGCCGACCTCCACGGTCACCTGGCGTGGGTTGCGCCGTGAGGTGTCCACCGTAATCGCGGCGATCTCGGTGTAAAGCGGGGCCCGCTGCGCTCGCAGCTCAGCGAGCTTGACCGTGGGATCGCCGGTCAGGAGCGGGCGGGAGCCATCGCCGCGCACTCGGGTGGAGGCGGCGTGCGCGTCCACGTGCAGATACACCACCGGGCGCCCGGCCAGGGCGGCGCGAGTGCCCGGGTGGAGCACCGCTCCGCCCCCCAGGGAGAGCACGCCGTCATGGGTGTCCAGGGCGCGCATGATCTCGGTGTGCTCGATCTCGCGGAAGGCCTCTTCACCGCGGTGGGAGAAGATCTGCGGAATGGTCAGGCCTGCTGCCTGTTCCACGAGGTCGTCGGAGTCGAGGAAGTCCACGCCCAGGCGGCGAGCCAGGCGCTTGCCCACCTCGGACTTCCCGGCCCCCGGCAGACCGATCAGGATGGCCCGGGGCCCGCTCATCGCATGTGCTCCGGGATGGCCTCGAGGTAGCTGCGCAGGTTCCGGGAGGCCTCGGAGACCGAGTCCCCGCCGGTCTTCTCCAGCAGGGCGCCGGCGACGACGAGGGCGACGACCGCCTCGGCCACCACGGCCGCCGGCGGCACAGCGCACACGTCCGAGCGCTGGTGGATCGCCGTGGCCTCCTCACCGGAGGTGACATCCACGGTGCGCAGGGCACGCGGCACGGTGGAGATGGGCTTCATGGCAGCTCGGACGCGCAGCACGTCGCCGTTGCTCATGCCGCCCTCGGTGCCGCCAGCGCGGTTGGTGGCCCGGGTCAGCCGTTCACCCTCGCGGAGGATCTCGTCGTGAGCGGCCGAGCCTCGACGGCGCGCTGTGGTGAAGCCGTCGCCGATCTCCACGCCCTTGACGGCTTGGATCGACATCACCGCACCCGCCAGCCGGGCGTCGAGGCGCCGGTCGGCCGAGACATGTGAACCCAGGCCCGGCGGGAGTCCGTGCACCACGACCTCGACGACTCCGCCGAGAGTGTCACCCTCGGCCTTCGCGGCATCGACCTCGGCCACCATGGCCGCCGAGGTCTCCGGGTGCAGGCAGCGCACGGGGTCGGCGTCCAGTCGCGGCACGTCATCCGGGGTGGGGATGGGCGCCTCCTCTGGGACGGCGACCGTGCCGATACTGACCACGTGCGAGGCAAGCCGCACGCCGGCGATCTGCTCCAGCAGTGCGGCGGCCACCGTGCCCAGCGCCACGCGGGTGGCGGTCTCGCGTGCCGAGGCCCGCTCCAGGATCGGTCGGGCATCAGTCACGGCATACTTCTGCATGCCCACCAGGTCGGCATGGCCCGGGCGAGGCCGGGTCAGGGCCCGGTTACGGGCGATCTCGCGCTCGTCCCCCGTGCCGGCGTCAACCAGGAGATCCTCGGGTGCCACCGGGTCGGCAGACATCACCGTCTCCCACTTCGGCCACTCGGTGTTGCCGATCTCAATCGCGATCGGCCCGCCCATGGCCACACCATGGCGGACACCACTGAGCACCCGCACCTCGTCCTTCTCGAACTTCATGCGGGCGCCGCGGCCATAACCGAGCCGCCTGCGGGCGAGGGCGGCGCGAATCTCCTCGGTGGTGATCTCCACGCCCGCCGGGACGCCTTCGATGACGCCGATCAAGGCTTGGCCGTGGGACTCTCCGGCAGTGGTCCATCTGAGCATGACTCGATCTTGTCACGACCGGCGAGGTCGGCGATCCGTGCGTCTCGCATGACGGTGTCTCAGGCGCTGGGCAGCCGCACTCCGTGGGAGTCCGCCCGGCGTCGCATGCGATGCAGCAGGAGCAGCGCTGCGACCACGGGGACGATGCCAGCGGGAACGGACACCCAGGGGTCGAGGTCGAGGCTGGGGCCTGGGAGCAGAGAGACCGCGACCCCGACCCCGGCGAGCACGAGGGCCAGGACGACCACGCTCGCCACCGGGCGCTTGACCATCACACGCAAGAGACCACAGCGGACCAGCGCCAAGGCAGCGACCAGGAACACCACGAACACCAGCGCAGTGGCGAGCACCGGCAGGCCGCTCCCGCCCAAGGAGACCACCACCGCGTTCAGCAACACCGACATCCCCGCGAACAACAGGAGGGCAGGCAGCCACACTCCCGCCCACTGCCATCCGCTGAGCCTCTCGGTATCGGGCAGCTTCAGCGCGGCCGCGTACTCCTGCGGGTCACCGAAGACCTCACGGACCTCCCCACCGCGCTCGGCCATGTGTGACTCCACCTCAGCCAGCGCGGCGCCGATGCGCTCGCCACTGACGTCACGGAGTGCCAACTCGGTCATCACCTCTTGTGCCCACTCACGCTCCACATGTGGCAGGCGCGCGTGCAGATCTTCCAGGTGAGTTCTCATGAGTGCTCCCCCTCGCTCGTGATGAGTGTTGACGTCCTCGTGCTGAACAGGAGCCATCGCTCCGTCTCGGCCTGCAGGCGCTCGACTCCCAGATCGGTGAGTGAGTAGACCTTCTTCGCCGGCCCATGTGGTCCAGCAACCCACTCGGTGGTGACCAGCGCGTCGCGCTCGAATCGGCCGAGCAGCGGATAGAGCGTGCCGCCCTTGATGGTGCCCAGGCCGGCTTCCTCGAGGCGCTGCGTGATCGCGTAGCCGTGCAGCGGCGCGTGCTGGGAGATCACGCGCAGGACACACAGCGGCAGCGGTCCGCGTAGCCACTGTGCCGGCCACTCCTGAATCGCGTCGATCTCCATAGGGTGACGCTAACGCCACCTAGATCGCACCGCAAGCTAGCTGGCTGAGCGTGAGCGCTCGGCCAGCTCCGCGGTGAGCGCCGTGCGCATGGCGTCCACATCCGCAGCACCAGGAGCGCGGCCAGTGAACAGCCGCACCTGGGCGACCGCCTGATGCAGCAGCATGGCCCAGCCGGGTGCCACTGTGCCCCCGCGCCGCTGCCACAGCTCCACCAGGGGCGTGGGCCACGGGTGATAGACCACGTCGAGCAGGATGCTCCCGGCCAGCGAGCCCTCAGCACCGAGCCGGTCATCGAGCTGCTCAGCCAGTTCATCGGTCGCACCGGCCGGCACCGTGGAGATCACGACGTCGGGCAGGCCGCGCTCCAGCACAGCCGAGGCGCCGGCAGCCGGGTCTCGCCACGGGCGGTGTCGCGGGCTCAGGCCCATCTGGTGCGCCGCGAGGAGAGCCGACCCGGGCCCACCGATGCTCCGCGCGAGCAGTTGCGCGTCGGTGACACCGAGCTCCCCGAGGGCCGCCAGGGCCGAGGAGGCGGTCGCGCGGGCTCCGAGGATGGTGGCCGAGCCCGGCTGCCATCCGGCCGGGGCCACCTCGCGTAACGCGGTCACGATCCCCTCGACGTCGGTGTTGAATCCGCTGAGGGTGCCGGCCCGGCCGTCCCGGCCCGGGGTGACCACCAGGGTGTTGACGGCTCCGGTGACTTCGGCGAGCGGATCGATGACGTCGAGCAGCGGCTGAACCGCCTGCTTCAGCGGCATGGTCAGCGACAGGCCGGCCCAGCTCGCATCCAGTTCTGCCACCACCGCCGGGAGTTCCGCTGCCGTGGTTTCCCGGTAGCCATAGCTCCAGCCCTCGAGGCCGAGGCACCGGTAGGCCACCGAGTGCAGCAGGGGCGAGAGCGAGTGGGCCACCGGTGAGCCGAGCACCGCGGCCTGGCGGGTGCTCACCGGTTCTCGGCCATCCAATCGCGCAACTCCTGGACGTAGCCCAAGTGCTCGTCGTAGTTGTCCGCGAACTTCGTCTCACCCGTGTCCAGGTTGACCGTCACGAAGTAGACCCAGTCACCCTCGGGTGGGTCGATGACCGCGTCGATGGTGGCGGAACCGGGCGAGCCGATGGGCGTGGGGGGCAAGCCGTCGTAAACGTAGGTGGAGTACTCGTTGTCGGGGTCCTCGTTCTCCGCCGTGGTGGGAACACCACCAGTGCGCCCGTTGCCGTAGTTGGTGGTGGAGTCCATCTGGAGGTACCCGTTGGTGCCTCCACTACCCTCAAGGCGGTTGAAGACCACCCGGGCCACCTGGCCGCGGTACTCATCGAGGTTGACCTCGTGCTCCACGATGGAGGCGATGGTGAGGATCTCCTGGCGCTCGCCCGGCTCCACGCCTCGCTCTTCAAAGCGTGCGATCGTCTGGTTCACCATCGCGGCAAGGATCTCGGACACCTCGGTCTCGGGCTCGAAACGATAGGTGGCCGGGCCGAACCAGCCCTCAGGGTTCCCCCCGGCCTCGTCAGGCAGACCGATCGCCTCGGCATCCCCGGCGACCTCCTCGACCTCGTCCTCGGAGACGCCGACGATGTTGGCGATACGCGCGTACACCTGCCAGGTAGTGAAGCCTTCGGGGATCGTGATGATCACCTCGGCGCGATTCGCGGTGTCCAGCAGCGCGAGCACGGCGCCCTCGCCGGACATCTCCTCGCGCAGGTCGTACGCACCGGGCTGGATGAGGGCGGCATTCGGGTTGCCCTGGAAAGCCTCGACGAAGGCATCCGAGGTGGCCACCACGTTGGCCTCTTCGAGCACGTTCCCCATCTCCCGGCCTGAGGCGCCCTCCGGGATCTGGACGCGAACCTCACCGTGGCCGGGGCCGTCATAATCGGTGACCACGTCGGGGTCGCCGCAGCCGGCGAACATGTCCATCACCCGAGGCACCGCCCAGTAGGCCACCGCGCCGACGACGAGCAGTGCGATGAGCACCACGATGATCGCGCGGACGCGGCGTCTGCGGCGCAGGCGCTGGCGGGCCCGGCGATCAGCGTTGCGTCGACGGGACCGGCCTTGCTGTGCGCCACCCGCGGGCGTCACGGGGGCGAAGATGTCGCTCACAGCTCATCCTCCTGCCTGGTGGGCTTGGACGGGAACAGCTCCCCTGCGGGGGCGCCGGTACGGCGCTCGGTTTCCAGTGCCTGCTCGAGGATGACCACGGCGGCGGCCTGATCCACGACGGATCGATGCTCGACCATAGGTCGTTGCGCGGCATGCAGCTGTTGATGCGCGGTCACCGTGGTGAGGCGCTCGTCGAGCATGCGCACCGGGACACCGGCCGCCTTGGCAAGCTTGCGGGCGAAGTTGCGTGCCTCGCGAGCGGCCACGCCCTCGTCACCGCGCAGCGTGCGCGGCAGTCCGACCAGGATCTCGATGGCGTCGCGCTCGGCGGCGATCTGCACGATCTCCGCGACGTCGCTGCCGTCGTGGCGAGCGACCGTGCGCACCGGGGTGGCCAGGATGCCGTCGGCGTCACACGCCGCGACACCGATGCGAGCCTGCCCGACATCCACCGCGATCCGCACGCCGCGGCGCAACCCCTCGCGCAGGTCGGTCACGGGGTGTCCGCTCCGAGAGCGTTCTCACGCACCGCGGAGAGTGCCTCAGGCAGTGCTGAGGGGTTGGTGCCGCCACCCTGGGCGACGTCGTCCTTCCCGCCGCCGCCACCGCCAAGCGTCTGCGCGGCAGTCCGCACCAGTGCGCCAGCACGCAGTCCGGCCTCGCGAGCTCCAGCATTGGTGGCGATGACGACCACCGGGCGGCCCTTGCTCACTCCCCCGATGGCGACCACCGACGGCGCGTCGTCACCCAGCCGCGAGCGGATGTCCAGCGCAAGGGTGCGGAGTTCATCAGCGGCGCTGACCTCACCGGCATCGTGGGTGGCCACGCGCACCGTTCCCGGCGTCGCCTTGGCCTCAGCCGCGATGCCAGCGGCCTGGGCCAGCAACTGGGCCTGGCGCAGCTTGGCCAGCTCCTTCTCCGCGGCCTTCAGCCGGCCCATGAGACCGTCAATACGTTCCGGGAGTTCCTCGGGGCGCGCCCCGATCAGAGTGGAGAGCTGCCCGACGAGGGCGTGTTCCTTGGCCTGGTAGCTGTAGGCGCCCGGGCCGACGAGGGCGTCGACACGCCGCACTCCCGAACCGATGGAGGACTCCCCGAGCAGGGTGACCCGGCCCAGGGTGCCGGTGCCAGGCACGTGGGTGCCGGCGCACAGCTCCTTCGACCAGTCCCCGCCGATGGAGACCACCCGCACCCGGTTGCCGTACTTCTCTCCGAAGAGTGCCATCGCACCAGCGGCGCGGGCGGAGTCGATATCCATGATCTCGTCGGTGACCTCAAGGTCTTCCGCGAGCTGATCGTTCACCCGCTCCTCGATCTCACCCAGCACCGTGGCGGGAACCGAGGACCCGTGGCGGAAGTCGAAGCGCATGCGGTTCGGGGCGTTCTCCGAACCGGCCTGGGTGGCCTGGTCCCCGATGTGCTCGTGCAGCGCCTTGTGCACCATGTGCGTCGCCGTGTGGGCCCGGGCGATGGCCTTGCGCCGGGCGCTGTCGATGCTGGCGACGGCCTGCTCGTCGAGGGTGATGCTGCCCTCGGTGAGGCGCCCGCGGTGCACGGTCAAGCCCTTGATCGGAGCCTGGACATCGGCGACATCCACGACCCCGCCCCCGGCGAAGGAGATGGTGCCCTGGTCGGCGAGCTGGCCGCCGGCCTCGGCGTAGAAGGGAGTGACGTCCAAGACCAGTTCGACATCCGCAGGGGCAGTGGCGGCGGCCGCAGGCTGCCCGTCGACGAGGAGCCCTTTCAGATGCGAATGCGCGGCGTGGTCGGTGTAGCCGAGGAACTGGACGGGGGCGTCCAGTCGCTGCTGGAGATCGGTGTACAACGCGGCGTCGACATGCCCGGTCTTCTTGGCCATGGCATCGGCGCGAGCGCGCTGACGCTGCTCGTCCATCAGGGCGCGGAAACCCGCTTCATCGACCTGGACGCCATGCTCGGCGGCCATCTCCAGGGTGAGGTCGATGGGGAAGCCTGAGGTGTCGTGCAGTGCGAAGGCGGTCTCGCCGGAGACCAGGGGCCGCTGCGGCGAGGTCTCCTTGGCGGCAGCCACCGCCGTCTCCAGCATGGTGGTTCCGGCGGCCAGCGTGCGCCGGAAGGACTCTTCCTCGGCGTAGGCGATCTGCGAGATCCGTGCGAAGTCGGCGTCGAGTTCCAGATAGGAGGCCTTCATGGCGTCCTTGGACGCGGGGAGCAGCACCGGCAGGCTCGGTTCGTCCACGCCGAGCAGGCGCATGGCGCGCACCGCTCGCCGGATCAGACGGCGCAGCACGTAACCGCGCCCCTCGTTGCCGGGCCGCACACCGTCACCGATGAGCATCAGGGCACTGCGGACATGGTCGGCCACCACGCGGAAACGCACGTCGTCCTCAGCGGTGGACCCCTCGCCCTTGGCGTAGGTGCGCCCACTCATCTGCTCGGCCGCGGCGATCACGGGGAAGGTCTCGTCGATCTCGTACATGTTGTCTTCGCCCTGCAGCAGGTACGCGAGACGCTCGACGCCCAGGCCGGTGTCGATCGCGGTCTGCTCCAGCTCGCCGACGAGCTCGTAGTCCTTGCCGCTGCCGGGCCCGCGCAGGAACTGATCGAAGACGAGGTTCCAGATCTCGATGTATCGGTCCTCGGCCTGTGCGCTGCCGGGCCACTGGTCGACCTGGCCGCTCACCGCCTCGGGGCCGAACTCCGGGCCGCGGTCGTAGTGCCACTCTCCGGTGGAGCCGGCCGGGCCGGGCTGGCCGGTGTCCCAGCAGCTCTCCTCCCAAGGCAGCAACACAATGCGATCCGTGCTGAGGCCGACGACCTCGGTGAGGTGCCGGTAGGACTCTTCGTCCTTCTCCCACAGCGTGATCCACAGGCGCTCGGGATCCACCCCGAAGCCGCCGTCGTCCTGGGAGGTGGTCAGCAGCTCCCAGGAAAGATCGATGGCGCCCTGCTTGAAGTAGTCCCCGAAGGAGAAGTTCCCGCCCATCTGGAAGAACGTGCCGTGGCGCGTGGTGCGGCCGACATTCTCGATGTCGTTGGTGCGGATGCACTTCTGCACCGACACCGCCCGCGGCCACGGGGCCGGCTCGGTTCCCACGATGTACGGGATGAAGGGAACCATCCCCGCAATCGTGAACAGGATCGAGGGGTCGGGTGAGATGAGGGAGGCGCTGGGCACAACCTCATGGCCGCGCTTGGCGAAGAAGTCGAGGTAGCGGGAGCGGATCTCAGCGGTGCGCATGGTTCCTGTTCGGGCCGGGTGCCGGGACGGCGCGGTGGTGGGTGTGGGGCAATCTGGCGGATCGCTCAGGGAGCAGGGGTGGGGCCATCGTCGATGAGCAGCGCAGCGCGAAGGTCGCTCTCACGCTGGTGGTAGGCGTCCTTCGCATGCGAGCGACGGCCACCATCAGGCCGGTGTTTGAAGCCACGGAAGGTTGCCCGCACGGCATGGGAGAAGGCCGAGACCTTGATCAACGGGCCGCCCACGGTGGCCGAGACCAGCGTGGTGAGCGCCGAGACGTCTTCGGTCACCCGCGCCGCAGAGGTGGTCACCGTGTCGACCTTCGCGAGCTGCTCGTTGGTGGACTTGATCGTCAGCACCGTCTCGTCGATGGCCGGGAGGGTGTGGTCGGTGATCCGCCGGACGGTGCCACGGGCTTCATCCAGGACTCGACCGAGCTTGACCAGCGGGACCGCCAGGGCCAGCACCAGGATGACGAAGGCGATGGCAGCGATCAGGCCGGCGATGTCACCGATGGACATGGGGATCTCCTTCTGCGGGTTGCCCGGGAACAGATGTCCCGGGAGGCAGCGAGCGAGTCGCTACGGCTCTGCGCGAATCTACCGTCTTGCGATCCTCCCGGCAGACAACGGCGCCCCGGGGCGTCCGGCCGAAGCCGACCCCCCGGGGCGCAGGATGCTCGATCAGGATCGAGAGTGAGGCGATGCCTCAGCGCGAGTAGTACTCGACGACGAGCTGCTCGTTGCAGATGACGGGCACCTCAGCGCGCTTGGGGCGGCGGGTCAGCTCGGCGCGGAGCTTCTCCAGCGAGACGTCCAGGTAAGCCGGGACGTTGGGAAGCACATCGCGATGCGCACCGGCCGCGGCGACCTGGAAGGGCACCGTGGTCTGCGACTTCGGCTTGACCTGAATGACCTGACCCGGCTTCACGCGGAAAGAGGGGCGGTCCACCAGCTGGCCGTCGACCAGGATGTGGCGGTGCACCACGGCCTGGCGTGCCTGCGCCGAGGTGCGGGCGAAGCCAGCACGCAGCACGAGGGCGTCCAGGCGCATCTCGAGCAACTCGATGAGGGACTCACCGGTCAGAGCCTGCTCGCGGCGGGCCTCCTCGAACACCCGCTGCATCTGGGCCTCGCGGATGCCGTACTGGGCGCGCAGACGCTGCTTTTCCTTCAGACGGACGGCGTAGTCGGACTCCTGGCGCTTGCGGGCACGGCCGTGCTCGCCCGGGCCGTAGGGGCGCTTGTCGAAGTACTTCTTGGCCTTGGGGGTGAGGGCCAGGCCGAGGGCGCGCGAGAGGCGCACCTGGCGGCGAGTTCGTGAAATGGCCACGGAGGGCTCCGTTTCTTCCTGTTTCTGTCGTCACGCTCCGCCCGGCGGGCAAAGCGTGGGGTCAGCCATGACGGCCGGGACCCCAGGGCTTGGTGCCAGTCCGCACACAGTGCGGATCGACCTCCAGGCAACCGCAACAGCTTATCAGGAGCCTTCCGGATCACGGCCCAGCAGGCGGTGGATCGCCTCAAGACGGCTTGTGATCTCCCGCTCATGCCCGTGCCCGGTCGGGCGGTAGTAGCGGGTGCCACGCAGCCCGTCGGGCGCGTACTCCTGGGGAGCGATGCCGTGCGGATAGTCGTGCGCATAGCGGTATCCCACGCCGTGGCCGAGGTCCTTGGCGCCGGCATAGTGCCCGTCGCGCAGCGGGGCGGGGACCGCGCCCACCTTCCCGGCGCGCACATCGGCGATCGCGGCATCGAGCGCTCGGTGGGAGGCGTTGGACTTCGGGGCGGTGGCGATGTGCACCACGGCCTGGGCGAGCAGGATCCGGGCCTCTGGCATCCCGATGAAGGAGACTCCGTCAGCCGCCGCCATGGCCACCTGGAGCGCAGTGGGGTCAGCCATGCCGACCTCCTCAGCGGCTGCGATCACCACACGGCGGGCAATGAAGCGCGGGTCCTCCCCCGCCACGATCATCCGGGCGAGATAGTGCAGCGCAGCATCGACATCCGAGCCCCGCATGGACTTGATGAACGCCGAGATGACGTCGTAGTGCTGATCGCCGGCCTTGTCATAGCGGACGGCGGCGACGTCGATCGCACGTTCCACCGCCTGGAGGGTGATGTCCTGCTCCTGCGCCGCCTCGGCCGAACCCGCCGCCGCCTCGAGGATGGTGAGCGCCTTGCGCGCATCGGCTCCGGCCAGTCGTAGCAGGTGGTCCGCGGCGTCATCGTCCAGCCCGTGGGCGCCGCCCAGGCCACGCTCATCTGTCAGCGCTCGCGAGAGGAGCCGGCGCACATGCTCCTCCTCCAGAGGACGCAGCGTGAGCATGAGCGAGCGAGACAACAGCGGCGAGATCACCGAGAAGCTCGGGTTCTCCGTGGTGGCGGCGACCAGCGTGACCCACCGGTTCTCCACCGCGGGCAGCAGCGCATCCTGCTGGGATTTCGAGAATCGGTGGACCTCATCGATGAAGAGGATGGTCTCCTCGCCACTGGTGACCAGGCGACGTCGCGCATCCTCAATGACGGCGCGAACATCCTTAACACCGGCAGTGACCGCCGACAGTTCGGTGAAACGACGCTCTGAGGCGCGGGCGATGAGGTAGGCCAGGGTGGTCTTGCCCGTTCCGGGCGGACCCCAGAGCACCACCGAGGACGGGCTGATGCGGCGGCGAGGCGCATCGCCACCTGCGTCTTCCGGCGATGGCTCCACCAGGCGCCGGAGCGGGCTGCCTGCCTCGAGAAGGTGCTCCTGGCCGACCAGTTCGTCCAAGGTGGCCGGGCGCATCCGCACCGCCAGCGGGGAGCGATCCTGCGGCGCGGGGACGCCGGAGTTGTCGGAACTCGCGGCCTGGAAGAGGTCCATACCCTCAGCGTAGGTGCCGGGGACGACAGGGACCTCGACCGCGATCGCCGCTAGTCGTGCGGCAGGGCTCCGAGCTGGACGATGCCCAGGCTCGCTGCGTGCACCAGCACCTGGACGCGGTCACGGAGCTGCCACTTGGCCATGACGCGTCCCATATGCCCCTTGACGGTGGCCTCCGAGAGACTGAGCTCCTCGGCGATCTCCAGGTTGGACAGCCCACGGGCCAGGCCCTGGACCACTTGCAGTTCGCGATCACTGAGCGTGGCCGCCTCGGCCTCAGCGTCAGAGCCGCTGGAAGGAGCGATGGGTGCCGATCGCACCGCCGAGATCAGCTCTTGCGTCACCCGCGGCGAGATTACCGAACCACCGGCGTGGACCTCGCGGATGGCGGCCACGATTTCCTCGGGACGGGCGTCCTTGACGAGATAACCCGAGGCTCCGGCGCGCAGCGCCGGCACCAGGTACTCGTCCGAGGCGAAGGTGGTGACCGCGATCACCTTGATCTCCGGGTTCTCGCTCACGATCGCGCGAGTCGTGTCCACGCCGTTCATGACCGGCATGTGCATGTCCATCAGCACCACGTCCGGCAGGAAGTTGCGGGCCGCAACGACCCCCGCCTCACCGTCGGAGACGATACCGACGGACTCCAAGCCTTCGGCGGCGTCGACGAAGACGCCGAGAGCATGGGCCATGAGCGGTTGGTCGTCGACTATGAGTACCCGGATCACCTGCACAAGCTAGCCGACAGGTCCGGCCACGATCGACCCCCGACTTAGGTAGTGAAGAAGTCGCTACTCACGTAGCTACTACCTGGGTGCCCCGCTCAGGCATCCTTAGGTCACAGGGGCAAAACAACTTACGTCACTACTCCAGAAGGCAGATCACCATGCGCACTTCCCGTACTCGCTCCCGCCTGTTCGCCATCACCGCCGCCACCCTGCTCGTGATGGCGCCCGCCGCCTCCGCCTCGGCAGCCGGCGCAGAGCGGGCTCCCGTTCTCAGCCCTTCCCTGGTCGAGGTTCAAGAGCCGGTCGTGACGCCCGACTCCTACATTTGCAGCGTGATGGCTTGGCTCTGCCGCATTCGCTGAACCGAGGTACCAACGGACGTCGATTGCTGGCATTCTGGCGCGGATGACACGCTTCGGCTTCTCAGATGCAGCCACCTGGGCACGTAGCGAGCACGCCGTACCACAGTGGACCCGGTGGGCGATCACGGTCGGTTTCGCTCTACTCTTTGCCCTTGAGGCTTCTGCCTACTTCTTTCAGCTCGAAGCCGCAGATCAGGCTTCGCTCGTCAGCTCCGCACTGACCAGCGCCCTCGTCATCCTCACTGCGTGGCAGCCTGCCCTAGGTGGCTTGCTCTACTTGGTGGGGGCATTCGCGGTTCTCGGGTGGACCGACCCCGCGACTTTCAGCATCGGCATTGTCCTCGTCGCGGCGCTGGTGGCGTATGCCTGCACTAAGCCTGCGCGGATCGTCCTTCTTGCCATAGCGGCGGGCTGGCCATGGCTGGCGGTCATGGCCAGGGAGAGCGTCATCTGGCTGGACGCGGTTGTGATGTCCGCCTTCATCGCCGGCGCTGTTGGCATTGGACTGGCCTTCCGCCGCATGTCCTCGACTATGAACCGCATGGCTGCGGACTACGAGGCCGCCCGCAAGGAGGCCCTGGCCAAGGAGCGCCGGCGACTGGCCGCGGAACTCCACGACATCGTGGGGCACGGCCTCACTGTGATTGCCATGCAGTCCCGTGCCCTGGAGTTCATCAGTGATGCCGAGGAACGCCGCCGTTCGCACCGAGCCATCGGGGACGCCGCCCAGCAGACGGCGGGAGACATGCGGCGCCTGCTAGCCGTCCTCCACGACGACGATTCCAGGCCTGGCAGTCAGCGAGCTGCGACCTCGGGCAGCCTCCGGGCCCGCGTGGCGCACTTCGTCGACCACCTCACCAGCACCGGCATCTCCACCAAGGCCACCTGGAGTGGGGCACGCGAACTTCCTCAGTCCATCGAGGTCAACCTGGTGCGCATCGCCCAGGAAGCCACCACGAACATCCTCAAGCACGGCGCGCGGCCCGGTCATGCCGAGTTCATCATCACCTTCGGCGAGCAGGAGGTCGAGATGATCATCTGCAACGAGATCGCTCCCAGTTCCACGACGTCGGGGCGAACGCGGAAGTCCCCCAGCCCTGGCTCGGGCTTCGGGCTACTGGGCCTGACCGAGCGCGCCACGCTCTTCGGTGGAACGCTCGACACCAGCGTGGAAGACCAGACGTGGACGCTCCGGGTCGCCCTGCCCCTACGCTGACCCGCCCGACTCATGGGGTAGGCCGCACGCACGGGGTAGGCCGCAGCGGGGCCAGATCGATCCTCAGGGCCACGGCAGCAGCACCGCTACTCGGGCGGCTACGGGCGGCTACGGTGGGCCGGCACGCTCACGAGGAAGCAGGGGTGAGCGTCTCCACGCTGATCTCGAAGTGAAAGCCGAGCGCTCGATAGATACCGATGGCCGCAGCGTTGTCCGAGTACACCCCGAGGTGGACCATGCCGTGCTGGCTGATTCCCCAACGGGTGATCGCCGCTGTCAGGGCCGTGGCCACGCCGCGCCGTCGGTAACGCGGATCGACGGCGACGGCGGCCAGATGCACTCCCGCGCCGGGAGCGGCGTGAGCATCGGGCACAGTGGCCGCCACCACCGCTGCCAGCCCCGGCGGCACCTGATCATCGCCGGGATGGGTATACCCCCACCACAGCGATTCGACGTCGCTGGGGCGGGCGCCGCGTTCCGGATAGCCGGCGTGCAGCACCGGGTAGACGGTCTGGAGCGCCTCCTCCCCCGTGCCCACGGGACCGGCGCGATCCTCGCCGGGCACCGGGGCCGGCGCTTCACTGGTGCGCATCCAGTCCCATTGGCTGACGCGTTCCATTCCGGACGAGGCGCGGGCCTCCTCCGGGAGAAGTTGCCACGTACCTGCGGTCAGGAGCGCCCGGTCCACCGGCCCGATCTGCCCGGAGTGCACCACCTCGGCCAGCACCGGAGCAAGCTGCCGCGGTTCACCCGTGCCCACGAGCATCCGCCCGGCGTGTCCGGGGGTGGTGAGCAGGGCGGCGTCCCGACCACCTTCTGCTTCCCACACACGCTCCGGGCGCCAACGGTGGGCGTTGGCCCGCAGGAAGGGAAAGCGGTGGAGTCTGCCCAGCGTCTCGACGGCGGAGACCGTCATGAGGCCGGTGCCGCCTCCTGCGGCTCCGGCTTGGCGTCCACTCCGGCTTCCTTGCGCTGCTGCGCGGTGATGGGCGCCGGGGCGGCGGTCAGCGGGTCATAGCCGCCGCCGGACTTGGGGAAGGCGATGACATCGCGGATCGAGGGCACGCCGGCCAGCAGTGCCACGATCCGGTCCCAGCCGAAGGCGATGCCGCCGTGCGGCGGGGCGCCGTACTGGAAGGCTTCGAGCAGGAAACCGAACTTCTCCTCAGCCTCCTCCGCATCGATACCCATGAGCGCGAAGATCCGCTCCTGGACCTCGCGGCGGTGGATACGGATCGAACCCCCGCCGATCTCGTTGCCGTTGCAAACAATGTCGTAAGCGTTCGAGAGCGCGGCGCCCGGGTCCTCTTCGAAGGAGTCCGTCCACTCGGGCTTGGGGGCGGTGAAGGCGTGGTGCACGGCGGTCCAGGCACCGGAGCCGACCGCGACGTCGCCGGCGGCCTGCGCGGCAGAGGCGGACTCGAAGAGCGGCGCATCCACCACCCAGACGAAGGACCACGTGCCCTCCTCGATGAGGCCGACCCGCTCGGCGATCTCCAGGCGGGCAGCGCCGAGCAGTGATCGAGACTCCCGGGGCTGGCCTGCAGCGAAGAAGACGCAGTCACCGGGCTGAGCGCCCACAGCGGCTGCCAGGCCCTCGCGCTCGGTCTCGGAGAGGTTCTTAGCCACTGGGCCACCGAGGGTGCCGTCCTCAGCCACGGTCACATACGCCAGACCCTTGGCGCCGCGCTGCTTGGCCCATTCCTGCCAGGCATCGAAGGTCCGGCGCGGCTGGGAGGCCCCTCCGGGCATCACCACGGCACCGACGTAGGGCGCCTGGAAGACGCGGAAGGGAGTCTGGGCGAAGTACTCGGTGAGCTCGGTCAGCTCCAGGCCGAAGCGCAGGTCAGGCTTGTCGGTACCGTACCTCTCCATCGCCTCGCGGTAGGTGATCCGCCGAATGGGCTTCGGGATGTCGTAGCCGATGAGCTTCCAGAGCTCGGTGAGGATCTCTTCGGAGACCGCAATCACGTCCTCCTGGTCCACGAAGCTCATCTCGACGTCGAGCTGGGTGAACTCGGGCTGACGGTCCGCGCGGAAGTCCTCGTCGCGGTAACAGCGCGCGATCTGGTAGTACCGCTCAGCCCCGGCCACCATGAGCAGCTGCTTGAAGAGCTGGGGCGACTGTGGGAGGGCGTACCAGGAGCCGGGGCTAAGGCGAGCAGGCACCACGAAGTCGCGCGCACCCTCGGGCGTCGACCGCGTCAGCGTCGGGGTCTCCACCTCGGTGAAGTCATGCCGCTCGAGCACCCGGCGCGCAGCTCGGTTGGCCTGGGACCGCAGCCGTAGTGCCTCGGCCTGGGGCTTGCGGCGCAGGTCGAGATAGCGATGGCGCAGTCGAGCTTCCTCACCGACGGCGCCGGAGTCCTGGGCGTGTTCGGACACCTGAAAGGGCAGCGGCGCGGCGGCGTTGAGCACCACGACCTCGGCGGCCACGACCTCGATCTCACCGGTGGGCAGGTCGGAGTTGGCATTGCCCTCCGGGCGCTGGGACACCTCCCCGGTGACCTGCAGGACGTACTCGGCGCGCAACTCGTGGGCGACGTCCTCATCGCGAATGACCACCTGGGCAATACCGGAGGCGTCACGCAGATCAATGAAGGCCACTCCTCCGTGGTCGCGTCGGCGGTCCACCCATCCGGCGAGGGTGACGGTGGAACCGATGTCGCTGGCGCGCAGGGATCCTGCGGTGTGCGTGCGAAGCACTGTGGGCCTCCTTCAGGCGTGGCGGGTGATCCGTCCCGATCCGGGCGCATCCGCGAGACGGGCGGGCGCGCCGTCGAGTCTAGGCACGCCCCGGCTCGTCAAACGAACCGAGACTCCCCTGACTGACCGTTACGGTCGGCATTGACAGTATGGTCGGCTTTCCCCGACCATACTGGAATGGCCGACAAGACCGATCCTCACGAGGGCACCTCCGCGCTCACCACGCCGGACTATGAACTCGCCGACTCCCTCATGCTCACCGAGCCCGAGCAGTACAAGGCGCTCTTCGAGCCCACCCGCAGAGAGATCGTCTCCTTCCTCCTGGAGCGCGCCGCCACGACCGCCGAACTGGCCGAGACGCTCGACAAGCCCAAGGGGACGGTGGGACATCACCTCAAAGCCCTCGAGTCGGCCGGGCTGATTCATGTGGTGCGCACCCAGCAGGTGCGGGCACTCACGGCGAAGTACTACGGCCGCACGGCGCGCGTCTTCTACTACGAGCGCACCGCCGAAGCAGCGGTGGAGCCCGGCGCGACAGCCCAGCGAGTGGCTGATGAGGCTGCGCGGGTGGCGCCGAACACCGGCCTGCCCGCCTCGATCGTGCACCGGCACGTACGCATTCCGGCCGAACGCGCCGAGGAGTGGCGGGACCGGCTGCACGACCTCGCCAACGAGTTCACTCACCAGGAGCGCGGTGGTGAGGTGACCTTCGGCTTCACTGTCGGCATCTATCCCACTGACCGCGCCCGGCTCGCCTCTGAGATCGACGCCGAACAGTGACAGACGCTCGCGAGCCGCTCGGCCGCAACTTCCGGATGTTACTACCGGCCGCCTTCAGCGCGAACCTCGCCGACGGCTTGTCGAAGATCGCCATCCCGTGGATCGCCACGGCACTGACTCGCGATCCGATGCTCATCACTCTGGTGGTGCTGTGCTCACGACTGCCCTGGCTCGTCTTCTCGCTGCCCGCCGGGGTGATCACCGACCGGGTGGACCGCCGCCGCCTCATCGTGGCGATGGACGCCGTCCGCGCCCTGATGATCGGCGCCTTCGCGGTGGTGGTGCTCGTCCAGCAGTCGGTCATCCCAGATCCGGGCGAGGTCGAGGCCGGGCTGGCCGAGCCTCCCGGATCAGCGGGCTGGATCCTTGCCGCCCTCTACCTGACCGCGCTGCTCGTCGGCTCGGCGGAGGTACTCCGGGACAACGCCGCCCAGACCATGCTGCCGGCGGTGGTGCTCAAGCCTCAGCTACGGCGAGCGAACTCCCGGCTCTGGGGTGCGGAGGTGACCGCGGACAGCTTTATCGGCCCACCGCTGGCCGGAGTGCTGCTCGGCTTCGCGCTCGTGGTGCCCCTGGGAGCCACCACGGTGCTCTTCGCCGTCGCCGGCCTGCTCATGCTGCGCATCACCGGGAGCTTCCGCGCGAAGCCGCGCCCGGGAGCTCCCGCACCCCACACCACGCCCACGCCGCTGGTCGACGCCGCGGCGGCGAGCACGGCGCCGGTACCGACGCGCGGCTGGACCACCGACCTGTGCGAGGGATTTCGGTGGCTGTGGGATCACCAACTCCTGCGCGCCCTGGCCATCAGCCTGGGAGTGATGAACGGGGCCATGGCGGCCACCGGCGCCATGGCCGTGCTCTTCGCCCAGGAAGTCCTGGGCCTGGGGGCCACCGGCTTCGGCGTGCTGGCCACCGGTGCTGCCGCCGGCGCCATCCTGGGCACGGTGGTCGCCGAACCGATCGCGAAGCGGATGAGTTCGGGGATGTCCCTGCGCGTGGTGCTGATTGCCACCGTCGCCCAGGGTCTACTCATCGGCCTCTTCCCCCACCCGGTGCTGGTCTGGACGCTGTTCGCCTTCGGCGGGCTGCTCGCCGTGCTGTGGAACATCATCACGCTCTCGCTGCGACAGACGATCATCCCGGACCACCTGCTCGGCCGCGTGAACTCCGTCTACCGCTTCTTCGGCTGGGGAATGATGTCCATCGGCGCCCTGGCCGGTGGGGTGATCGTGAGCATCGCCGAGACCGCGGTCACTCGCGACATGGCTCTTCGCCTGCCCTTCCTCGTTGCCGCCCTGGTCTGCGCGGCCCTGGTGCCCTACCTCTGGCACCGGGCCAGCACCGCGCGCATCGACGCGGCCATTGCCGAGGCGGAGGCAAGCGAGTAGACCTCACCGGAACGTCGGTGGTGGGCAAGCTCACCGCGCCGGCACCGTGAGATCTGAGAGTCGGGGCTCTAGACTCCTAGCTGAACCTGGAGTGCACTGTGAGGACTTCCTTGCCGCCAGGCCCTGATTGTGAGACCGCGGCGCGAAGGCGCCCGGCGTGGACAGGGACGAGCGGATGGTGCTGCAGCCGACCTGGCTGAGATGAACCCCGCGCTCCGCTCGATCTGAGATGAGTGACCTGTGACCGCTGTGTCCACTGACCTGTCCCTGCCCATTGACAATGCTCCCGAGCTGCCGGCCTTCGCCGACCTCGGACTGCCCGCCGACCTGCTGGCCGCCGTCGAAGCCCTCGGCTTCGCCACCCCCACCGACATTCAGGCCGAGGCCATCCCGATGCTGCTCTCGGGCCGCGACGTCGTGGGCGTGGCCCAGACCGGAACCGGCAAGACCGCCGCGTTCGGACTCCCGCTGCTGGCGGCGCTGGACACGCAGGAGCGTTCCGTCCAGGCCCTGGTGCTGACCCCCACCCGCGAACTGGCGATGCAGGTGGCTGACGCCATCGACTCCTTCACCGGCGCCAGCCGCCTCGAGGTGCTCGCTGTCTATGGCGGCTCCTCCTACATTCCGCAGCTGCGCTCGCTCAAGAACGGCGCCCAGGTCGTGGTCGGCACCCCCGGCCGCGTCATGGATCTCATCGAGCGCGGCGCACTGAAGCTGTCGGGCGTGCGCTTCTTCGTGCTCGACGAGGCCGACGAGATGCTGCGCATGGGCTTCGCCGAGGACGTGGAGACCATTGCCGCACACGTGCCGGGCGACCGCCGGACGGCGCTGTTCTCAGCCACCATGCCGCCGGCGATCCGCCGCGTGGCGGACACCCACCTGAACAACCCCGTGCGGATCTCGGTGACCCGCCCGGCATCGACCACCTCCACCATCCACCAGACCTATGCCGTGGTGCCGTACAAGCACAAGGCTGGAGCCGTGGCCCGCGTGCTGTCGGTCTCCGAGGCGGATGCCGCGATCGTCTTCGTGCGGACCAAGGCCGCCGTCGAGGAGGTCACCCTGGAGCTCACCGCCCGCGGCATCGCCGCAGCCGGCCTCTCGGGCGATGTTCCCCAGCGGGACCGCGAACGCCTCGTGGAGCGGCTGCGCTCGGGCACGCTCGACGTGCTCGTGGCCACCGATGTGGCCGCGCGTGGTCTCGATGTCGAGCGCATCGGCCTGGTCGTCAACTTCGACGTGCCCAAGGAAACCGACTCCTACGTCCACCGCATCGGCCGCACCGGCCGCGCCGGGCGTACCGGGATCGCCCTGACCTTCCTCACCCCGCGTGAGCGGATGCTGCTGAAGCGGATCGAGCGGGCCACCGGCTCCAAGCTCGAAGAGGTCGAACTGCCCACCCCGGCCGATGTCTCCGCCCACAAGGCCAAGTCGCTGGTCACGCGGCTCGGCGAGCGTGTCGAGGCCGGGCGGCTGGACATGTACCGCGAGGTGCTCCGCGAGCACGCCGCGGCCAACGAGACCTCCATCGAGGACGCCGCGGCAGCACTGATGGCCTTGGCCGTCGGCGACGAAGGCCCTCGCCCGCGCAACGAGCGCGACGGCGTCGCCACGGAAGAGTCCGGTCAGGTCCGTTTCGATTCGCGCCAGGAGCGCGAACCCCGTAAGAGCTCCGCTGAGCGCGGCGGCCGTCGCCCGCAAGGTTCGGGCGTGCGTTACCGCGTGGAGGTCGGTCACAAGGACGGCGTCCAGCCCGGCGCCATCGTCGGTGCGATCACCGGCGAAGGCGGCTTGCGCGGCTCCGACATCGGCAAGATCGACATCATGCCGTCGTTCTCCCTGGTGGACATCACCACCGAGCTTGACGACGAGACCGCAGCCCGCGTCGGCGGCGCCATGGTGGCGGGACGCAAGCTCCGCATCCGTCGCGACACCGGCCCCAAGCACGGCGCCAAGACCGGCGGCTTCCGCACGCAGCGCAGCGCGGACTCCCGCGACGCCGGTCGCTTCGAGCGTCGCCCGCAGCGCGCTCGCTAAGCATCGCTGAGGAAGGGCCGGAGGGCGTAGTGCCCTCCGGCCCTTTCTCGTGCGCGGGCTCTCCCCTGTGCTCCCGCCGGCATCGCCGCACCACGCACGTGTCTCAGGATTGCCGTTGCGGTGCGCGTCACCCACAGGAGGGCGAAGGGCTGAGTACGGTCGGAGGATGGCGGATCTTCTCCCGCGACTGCTCGGAGTCCTCGCGCTGCTGCTCGTGGCCAGCGCGGCGTGGCTGCTCCTGTCCCGGCGGCGCGGCACCTTACGGACCACGCGCCGCGGCGGAGCACTCACGCTTGCGGACTTCGGCGAGGCCGTGGCCCGCGGAGATCGGCTGTCCATCGTGCAGATCTCTGCGCCGATCTGCTCGAACTGCCGCGCCAGCGAGCGGCGATGGCGAGACTTCACCGGCAGTGTGGACGGCGCGGCCTTCTCGGTGGTCATGGCCGATGACCATCTTGGGGTCGTCTCACGCCTCGGGATCATGAGCACCCCCTCCTCCGCGGTCTTCGATGCCACGGGGACACTGCGTGGAGTGATCCGCGGCGTGCCGTCGCGGGAACAGATCCAGGATCTGAGGGAGCAGGAATGAATGCGGAACAGGTGACCAGCACTGAGCGCAGTGCGCGGGCCGGCATCGACCCGCGCGGCCCACGCTTCGGCGCTGCGCTGACAGCCATCCTGCTCATGGCCGCGGTGCTCCTCGGCGAGACTCTTGCCGGTCAGGTGGTGCTCGCCGTCGTGGTGACGTCCTTCGCCCTCGGTGCGGCGCGCGGCGCGCAGGGCACCTGGCAAGGGCTGGTCTTCCGCTCCCTGGTGCGCCCGCGCCTGAGTCCTCCCACCGAACTCGAGGACCCCGCCCCGCCGCGTTTCGCGCAGACGGTGGGCTTGGTCATCACCGGCGCCGGGCTGATCCTGGCGCTGGCCGGCGTGCCATGGGCGGTCACGGCGTCCGCGGCGATCGCGTTGGTGGCAGCCTTCCTGAACGCCGCCTTCGGCTTCTGCCTCGGGTGCGAGATGTACCTCATCGGCCGCCGTCTCCGCAGGGCGCGCTGAGGCACGCTCACTAGTCATAGATCCCCTCGACCCGCCAGACACCGGCCTCCAGGACAAGCAGGAGCGGGAGGATGGATCGGCGGGCACTGGCCTGCGGCGCTCGTGTCGCGGCCTGGAGGTAGGCGCGGCGGCGCGCTTGGGCCGTCCACCACCGTTCGCTGCCATGCCATGGGCCGGCCCAGGACTGCACCGGGTGACTTCCCGGCGGCAGGAGTTCCGCCAACGCCGCCTCTGCCGGACCGGCTTTCGGCGCCGGACGGGGCGCCACCACCACGGCAGGGGCGGCGCTGATGTGCCCGCGTGCATCCACCCGCACGGGTTGGCCTGCGCGGTCGAGGAGCTCAACCACGATCGGTTCCGCGGGCACGGTGGCCGGCCAGGGCGGCGGCACACTGCCTGGCCAGGGAGCCTCCACAGGGCGCTCGGGAGAGGCCTCATCGCCCCAGGCCACCAGGCGCGCCATGCTGCGTGGGTCGCGCCCACCCTGGAGGACGGGCACCTGCACCGCATCGGGGCCGAGCAGGCCCTGGAGCCGGACGGCAGCACGTGCGGCCCGCACCTCACCATCACTGCGCCGGCCCCAGAGGCCATCCTGCGCACCGCCAGCCGCGGCAACCTCCTGGGCGAGAAGTTCCAATCGGATCAGCGGGGCCGAGGGCGGCTTGCCACTGCGGCCGGAGAGCCAGCCCTCGAGCTGCCACCGGACCCGGTCGGTGAGCTCAGCGGCAGTGGGTGCGCCATCGAGGGTCCAGGTGCGGGCGAGCTCCCCGCCGTCCTCGGTGCGCGCCGTGACACACAACCTCCCGCACGTAGCGCCGCGCCGGGCCAGGGAGTCAGCGAGTTCCTCCGCCAGCGACCGGGCCGCAAAGGCTGCCCGGTCGGCGCGTTCCGCCGGGGGGTCGAGCACCGCGGAGGCCACCAGATCCTGTTCCAGGCGCCGCGAGGCGACCGGCCGCGCCTCCAACCCCCGCGCCAACCGGTGGGCGATCGCACCATGAGCGCCGAAGCGGGCGGCCACATCGCCGGGATCCAGTGCCGCGAAAGCTCCCAGGCTGTGCAGGCCCAGACGCCGCAGCAAGCCGATGAGTTCTTCGGTCTCGCTTCGGCCACGACTGGTGGTTTCCAACCAGGTCAGGGCGGCGACGTCGTGGTCGGCGAGAAAACCAGCTGACCCGCCGCCGGGAAGAATCACGCCCGCGCGTGCCGCGAGCAGGGCGGCGAGGAGACCATCGGCAATTCCCACCTGGCATTCGGCGTGCTCGGCTACGGCCCCCACCAGCGCCTCCGCGAGCGTCTCCTCTCCCCCGACGTGGCGGGCCGGGCCCCGAGCGGGCAACAGCAGCAGACCGGGGCGCAGCACCGAGACCTCGGCCACCACCTCCTCGATTACGGCCACCAGCGGTTCAAAAGCCCGCGCCTCCCGGGTCTCGTCTCCCGCGAGCAACTCGAGCTCAGGGCAGAGTTCCTGAGCGGTGCGCCGTCGCATGCCGCGGCGCACCCCCACCCGGCGGGCCGGCGCGGAGGCCACAGCAATCCGGCCACGGGCATCGTGCACCGCTGCCGGAACGGCTGGGTCGAGAAGCCCTTCAGCCACCGCTGCCACCACCGGCCAGTCCGGCACCCAGACCACCGCGCGCCGCACCGCCGTCGTGGTGGTGGCCTGGGCGCACTCCTGGGCAGGCAGGGCCGCTGGGGAGCTGGCTCCCGTGGCCTGCGTGGTCATCTCACACCGCCCGCAGGTGGCGGGCCGGAGCGGCAGCCTGCGAGTGCGGCTCGGCCCGGGGTGGGCCATCACCGAGGATCAGCTGGCTACTCCAGGTACCCGGTATTGCGCGCCCGGTGGCATGCACGGTCAGTCGCAGGCCTTCCCCGAGTTGCTGTGGCTCCTCGTGCTCGGCCCGCAGCGTGACCCGCGCTCCGGGCCAGGGTGCATGGGAGAACAGCAGGGCGTCCCGGGCGCGCAAACGACCGGCCAGGCTGCGGCGGTCCCGATCCCGCAGGGCCGGGCAGGCCCCGAGCACGAGCACGTCCATGCCCTCGGCCAGGGCGCCGATCGCCGTCGGGGCATCGGGGCCCGGAGCGGGAATGACCACGGTGCGCTCCACTGAGAGCCCGGCGGCAGCAGCAGCCCGCCAGCCCAGGTGCGGGCAGGCCACCACCGCGCACCAGCCCTCCTCGCCCGTGGCTGCCCCCGCCAGAGCCAGGAGCAGTGAGGTGGAACCGGTGACCTGGACCACCGCACCGCGGGGCAAGGTGCCGGTGGGGGTCAAGGGAGCCAGAGCTGCCGGGAGGGTGAGGTGGGCCCCGTCATCGAAGCCTTCGACCTCGATCTCCTCACGGCGCACGCCCGTGCGCATCTCAGCACTACTCAAGGCCGAACGGGCCGCAGCCAAGCGGTCCAGAGACGCCACGCTCATGAGCACCTCCCTCCTGAAAAATCTAGAACATGTGTTCGATCTAGATAGTCTCAGTCCCCACTGACACGGAGTCAACAGCTCAGGTGAGAGGGCAGGTCAGCGCGGTGCTGCTGCCGCTCGGGCTAGCTGAGCAGACGCGTCTCCAGGCGTTCTTCGTCGATACCGCCCGCGCCGTCGGGGCGTACGAGGTAGCCGGCCGCACCGTCCCGCTCGGTGACCGCCTCCACCAGCTCCGTGCCGGAGTAGACCAGGCCCACGCCGTCGTCGGTGCAGTGCGCCTCGCCGAAGACGCCGTCACGGACCAGGTCGTGCATCAGTGGACGCCGTCCGGCCTCGGCGTCGTAGTGCACGCCATTGCCGTAGGGCAGGAATCCGAGGGCGTCGGTGATCGGCCGCAGCGGCGGGCCGTAAGAGTCGGTGGTGCCGCCGCGGTACCAGCAGATCGACCCGGCGCTGATCCCGGCCAGCACCACGCCCTGCCCCCAGGCGCGGCGCATGATCCGGTCCAGGTTGTGGGCGCGCCAGACGGCGAGCAGGTTCACCACCGAGCCGCCGTGGACCCAGACGACGTCGTGTGCGAGCACCGTCTCCTCGACGTCCTCCACCGTGGGCATGGGAAAGAGATTCAGGTTCAGCAGATCGAAGCCCGCCCGGTGCGCAGCCTCGGCGAACATGCCGGCCCGGAAGCGCTGGTCTCCCGAGGCGGTACCGAGCTGGCAGATCCGCGGGCGGCCTGCAGCGCCGGAGAGATCGACGGCGTGGTGGACCAGCGGCCCGAAGGCGACGTCCCCCCGGTCGGGAGCGCGGTAGCCGCCAGAGGTGGCGAGGATAGTGGGCTGGTCAGCAGGCATAGGGTCACTGTGCCAGAGCTGCGCGGCCGGTCCCGGCTCGGCACCAGCGGGCTCAGGCCCCCCGAGTTCGCTCGCTCACCAGGGCGTTCATGAGCCCGAGTGCCCGCTCCAATGCTGCAGGAGCAGAGCGCTGAGGCGTTCATCATCCTGCGGCCGGTGACCGGTGCCGCGAATCTCCACATGCTGCGCCCCGTGGGCGGTGAGCACTCTCGCGACGTCGCCGTACATCTCCTCCCCCGCGCCGGTCACCACCAGCGTGGGCACGCGTGTGCTGACCGCGGGGTCGACCTCCACGCTCCACGGAGGGCGCAGGGCGCGCAGATGTGCTCCCAGCCCCGACAGCTCCTCGTCCGGCAGGGGCGGCGCCGGACTCCCTAACGCTTCGCTGAATCGCCGGAAGAACTCGGCGTCCGAGACCTGGACGTCCGAGGCCAGCTCGTAGACGGCGGCCATCACCTCGATGTGCGCGCAGGTGGCCGGCGCGGTAGCGGACAGGGAGAGTGCTGCCGGCTCGATCAGGGTGAGCGTCGCGGCGCCGTGGCGCTCCGCAAGCAGGAGCGCGGCGATGGCGCCGTAGGAGTGGGCGACGACGTGGCCCGGATCGTTGCCGAGGAGTGCGGCATACGCCGGGACCGTGACCTCCGGGTCGTCTCCGGGCACGATGCGCTCAACGAAGGCCAGGTCTTCTCGCGCCATGGGCAGAGCGCCCTGCGGGAGCCATGGCGGACCGGCCTGAGCCGGCCAGGCCTGCGGCCCCGCGCGGCCGGCGCCGTGGATGAAGATGGCCCGCATGCGGCAAGACTAGTGACTGCGGCGTACGCGGATGCGCCCTCACGAGAAATCACGGGATCGGCTGCTCACCGCCAATCCCAGGGCGTGAATGCGCTCGGCCACCAGGTTGGTGACGTCATCGGCGCGTTCCAGCTTGCCGCGGATCACCAGGGCAGAGGCGGTGCGGGCGGCCTTGCGGTACCGGGCCCACACCCCGGGGGAACACACCACGTTGAGCAGCCCGGTCTCGTCCTCCAAGGACAAGAAGGTCACTCCGCGCGCCGTGCCAGGGCGCTGGCGGTGGGTGACCACCCCGGCCACCTGCACCTGTCTCCCGGTCTCGCAGTCGGCCAGGCCGGCCACGGTCACCACCCCGGCAGCGGCAAGCTCCTCGCGGCGGAAAGAGGTAGGGAAGGAATCGATGGCCACGCCCGTGGACCAGACGTCGGCCACCATCGTCTCCTGCTCCCCCATCTGCGGCAGGGCCGGGGCCGTGGCCCCCACGGCCGTCCACGGCAGCGGCTCTTGCACCCAGGCGAGCTCGGCACCGGCATGCCGCGTGCTCGTGCGCCGCACACCGGATTCTGCCGCGAGCGCACCGGCCGACCAGATTCCGGCGCGGCGGCTCACCCCGAAGCCGCGTAGGGCCCCCGCCGTGGCCAGGGCCTCGAGCTGGGTGGCGCGCAGATCCACCCGCCGGGCCAGGTCTGCCAGGTCGCGGTAGTGCCCACCCCGCTCACGCTCGGCGACGATCCGCTCCGCAGTCTTCTCCCCCACCCCGCGCACCGGGGCGAGACCGAGGCGTACTGCCAGAGCGCCGTCGGGATGGACCAGGTCCGCCACGCTGGAATGCGCCTGCGGTCGTTTCCCCCACCCCCCAGCAGCGAGCGCCCTGCCGTCGGCGCCCCCGGCCTCGAGGGCCATGGCATGGGCGCCCCCGGCGTCCGGGCCCTCGCTGCGAAGCTCTCCGGCGCGCTCGACCTTCGCCTGCACGACTGAGGCGTTGACCTCAGCGCGCTCCACCCGCACCCCATGACGCCGGGCATCGGCCACGAGTGTCTGCGGGGAGTAGAAGCCCATCGGCTGGGCGGCGAGCAGGGCGGCGTAGAAAGCCTCCGGCTCGTGCACCTTCAACCAGCTGGAGGCATAGACGAGGTAAGCGAAGGAGAAGGAGTGTGACTCCGGGAAGCCGAAGTCCGCGAACCCGAGGAGTTTGAGGTAGATCTGCTCCCCGATCTCCCGGCCCACCCCGCGCTGAGCCATACCGGCCAGCAGGCGTTCCTTGAGCGCAGCGAGCCGCTCGGTGGAGCGCTTGGCCCCGATGGCCTTACGCAGCCGGTCGGCCTCAGCGGGGCTGAATCCGGCAACCTCGACGGCGATCTGCATGAGTTGCTCCTGGAAGAGCGGCACCCCATAGGTGCGCTCCAGGGCCGGCTTGAGCAGCGGGTGCAGGTAGGTGACCGGCTCGCGGCCGCGCCGGCGATTGAGGTAGGGGTGCACCGATTTCCCCTGGATCGGCCCCGGGCGGATGAGGGCCACCTCGACCACGAGGTCGTAGAACTTCTCGGGCCGCAGCCGCGGCAGGGTCGCCATCTGGGCGCGGGACTCGACCTGGAAGACCCCCACGGTGTCGGCGGCCTGCAACAGCCGGTAGACCGCCGGGTCCTCCTGGGGCAGGGAGTGCAGAGCGAGCTCCTCGGGCGGGTCCTCGCCGGAGCCGGCATCGGTGGCGCAACGAGTGTTGACGTCCTCGAAGGCCAGTCGCAGTGCCGTGAGCATGCCCAGGCCGAGCAGGTCGAACTTGACCAGGTCGGCATCGGCGCAGTCGTCCTTGTCCCACTGCAGCACGGTGCGCCCCTCCATGGCGGCCCACTGCACCGGGCAGACGTCGATCACCGGCCGGTCGCAGAGCACCATGCCGCCGGAGTGGATGCCAAGGTGGCGGGGTAAGCGCATGAGCCGATCGGCGATGTCGAGCACGCCCTCCGGCAACTCCGCCACATCCGCACCCGCAGGCTTGCCCTCCTCATCGCGCAGCCGCCCCCAGCGCTCCAAGGACTTCGCCCAGGCATCCTGCTGACCGACGTCGTAGCCAAGCACCCGGGCAGCGTCCCGCACCGCAGATCGGGGGCGATAGGAGATCACGTTGGCCACTTGCGCGGCGTGGGTGCGCCCGTAGCGCGCATAGACGTGCTGGATGACCTCCTCCCGGCGTGCGGATTCGATGTCGAGGTCGATGTCCGGGGGGCCGGAGCGATCGGGGGACAGGAAACGTTCGAAGAGCATCGTGTGGCGTACCGCGTCCACGGCGGTGATGCCCAGGGCGAAGCACACGGCGGAGTTCGCGGCCGAACCGCGGCCCTGGCACAGGATGCCCTGCTGACGGCAGAACTCGACGATCTCGTGCACGATCAGGAAGTAGCCGGGGAAATCCAGCGCGGTGATCACCTCCAGCTCATGGTCGATGACCCGGTAGGCCTCGGCCGTGCCCGCCGCACCCCGCGGTCCGTAACGCTGCGCGGCGCCGGCCTCGGTGAGTGCGCGCAGCCAGCTCGTCTCGGTGTGCCCGGCGGGAACCGGAAAGGGCGGGAGCTTCGGGGTGACCAGGGTCAGGTCGAAGGAGCATTCGCGGCCGAGTTCCGCCGCGGTCTCCACCGCGCGCAGCGGGTGACGGCGCGCCATCTCGGTACCGGAACGCAGGTGGGCCGGGGCGGCCGGGAGCCAACCGTCCATCTCCTCCAGGGTCGCGCGGGCGCGCAGGGCGGAGAGCGCATCGGCCAAGGGTTGATCGGCAGGGCGCGCGCAGTGCACGGCCCCGGTGGCCACCAGGGGCAGGCGGGCGGCGTCGGCCAGTTCTGCGAGCACGGCGTTGCGGTCCCGGTCACGCGGATCACCGGTGTCAGTGACTTCCACGGCCACGTTGTCCCGGCCGAAGAGTGCGCTCAGCCGGTCGAGCGCCCGGAGTGCGCGGCGCTGCCCCTCACTGTCGCGCGGATCGCTTCCCAGGGCCTGGCGCACGGCCCCCTTGCGGCAGCCGGTGAGCACCAGCCAGTGCCCGGCGGCCTCCGCAGCCATGCCCTCAAGATCGAAGAGCGCCGGGCCGCGCTCCCCGCGGGCGAGGTATCCGCGGCCGATGGTGCGCGAGAGCCTGGCGTACCCCTGGGGGTCGCGAGCCAGGGCCACCAGGTGGGTGCCCTGCGGGTCGCGGCCACCGTGCTCCCCGGTGCGCTCGGTCACCACCCCGGCCTGGCCCGGGCCGGCGCCCACGCGGGGCAGTGTCAGCTCCGCGCCGAAGATGGTGGGCAGCCCGACCTCGCGTGCCGCCCGGGCCAGGGCCACCACGCCGTAGAGCCCGCCGTGGTCGGTCAGTGCCAAGGCCTCCAACTCCAGCCGCGCAGCCTCGGCCGCTAACTCCTCGGGCAGGTTGGCGCCGTCGAGAAAGCTGAAGGCCGAGTGCGCGTGCAACTCGGCGTAGGGAACGGATGCAGCCATCCCCCCAGGATATCGAACATCTGTTCGGGTAGCATTGCCAACCGTCACGCACCCACGCACGATTGTGGTCAGTTCGCGCCGCTCTGAGCGTCCCGCCCTCCGCCATACCGAACCCAACTGACCCCAATCGCCAGAGGTGGCCGCAGGCGCCTCGAGTGCCAGCACTTCAGGTTGACGTGACCATAAGGCGAGGCCTATCCTCGCCATAAAGTCAAAAGCACCTTAAGGCGCCCGCGAGCGCTGCACCCTCAGCCCGTCAACCACACCACCAGGAGGCCGCTGTGCCGAGCGATCGCTCCGCCGTCACCCTGGCGGTTTCCACCGTGGTCTTCGCACTCCGCCCCGATCCGGCCACCGGCGCCCTGACTCTCTGGCTGCCCCTGGTCCGCCGGATCCGCGAACCTTACGAGGGCATGTGGGCCCTACCCGGCGGGCCGCTGGGCGAGGACGAGGATCTCGCCGCCTCGGCACGCCGCACCCTGGACGTGACCACCGGTCTGCAGCCGCATTACCTCGAGCAGCTCTACTGCTTCGGCGACGTCGATCGCTCGCCGAGCCAGCGCGTGGTCTCGGTCGTCTACTGGACGCTGGTGCGCGCCGACGAGGACGCGAGCGCCCTGGAACGGCCGGGCGCAGAGAATGTGGAGTGGTTTGCCGCCGACGACGTCGCCACCCACCCCGGCCGCCTGGCCTTCGACCACACCACGATCCTGGCCTACGCCCTCGACCGCCTCCGGGCCAAGATCACCTACTCCCCCATCGCCCACGCCTTCCTGCCCGCCGAATTCACCCTGGCCGAGCTGCGCGCCGTGTACGAGGGGGTGCTGCGCCGGCCGCTGGATCCCGCCAACTTCCGCCGGCAGATCCTCGCCCAGGGCACCGTCGAACCCACGGGCGGGCACCGCGAGGGCACCCGGCACCGTCCGCCTGCCCTGTACCGCTCCAACCCCGCGCGCTCGCGCGCGACGCTGACCATCCCCGCCGATCAGGAGATCCCCTCATGAAGCTGTCCGTGACCGACCGCATCGAGGTCCGTCCCGCGCAGAGCTGCGACACCGACCTGGCCCGGGCACCCTGGGACCTGGACGCCATGCCCGGCTACGGGCCCGGTGCCTCGCGCGCTGACGTCATCCCCGAGCCAGTCTCCCGCCCCGGCCAGCTGCCTCAGGCCTACCGGGAGATGAGTGAGGAAGAATTGCACGGCCGAATCGTGGCCGCGAAGGAAGCGCTGGGTGAGCGGCTGGTGATCCTGGGGCACTTCTATCAGCGCGACGAGGTGGTGCAGTACGCCGACTTCGTGGGCGACTCCTTCCAGCTCGCCAACGCGGCGCTCACCCGTGACCAGGCGGAGTGGATCGTGTTCTGCGGCGTGCACTTCATGGCCGAGACCGCGGACATCCTGGCCCGCGAGGGCCAGCAAGTGATCCTGCCGAACCTGGCGGCGGGCTGCTCCATGGCAGACATGGCCGATGAGGACTCTGTGGAGGCCGCCTGGGAGGACCTGTGCGCGGTCTACGGCGTCGACCCGGGCGCCATCGAGCCGGACGCCGAGGGCAAGCTCCCGGTCATCCCGGTCACCTACATGAACTCCTCTGCCGCCCTGAAGGCCTTCTGCGGGCGCAACAACGGCATCGTGTGCACCTCCTCCAATGCCGCCGCAGTGCTGGAGTGGGCCTTTGAGCGCGCGCATCGGGTGCTGTTCTTCCCCGACCAGCACCTCGGCCGCAACACCGCCAAGGCCATGGGTGTGCCGCTGGAGCAGATGCCGATGTGGAACCCCCGTCAGCCGCTGGGCGGCAACAACGAGGCGGATCTCCTCGAGGCCAAGGTGCTGCTCTGGCACGGCTTCTGCTCGGTGCACCGCCGCTTCACCACCGCGCAGATCGACCAGGCGCGCGCCGAGCACCCGGGCGTGAAGATCATCGTCCACCCCGAGTGCCCCATGCCCGTGGTCGACGCCGCCGACGCCGCCGGGTCCACCGATGCGATCAAGAAGTTCGTCGCTGCGAGCGAGCCGGGCGACACCATCGCCATCGGCACCGAGATCAACATGGTCAACCGCCTGGCCGCGGAGTACCCGGACCGCACGATCTTCTGCCTGGACCCGGTCATCTGCCCCTGCTCGACGATGTATCGCATCCATCCCGGCTACCTCGCATGGGTGCTCGATGGCCTGCTGGAGGGTGAGGTGCACAACCAGATCACCGTGCCGCAGACCCAGGCACGGGATGCGCGCACCGCACTGGAGCGCATGCTGGCGGCCAAGCCCCGGTGAGCAACACACAGAACGACGCCTTCACACCCGCGGACACCGGGCGGTCCATTCGCGCGTGGGACGTGGCCGTGGTCGGCTCCGGCATTGCCGGGATGACCGCCGCGCTCGCTGCGGCCGAGCGCGGCGCGCGGGTGGTCCTGGTGACCAAGGCCGAGCTCACCGACTCGGCCACGCGGTGGGCCCAGGGCGGCCTCGCCGCCGTCCTCCCGCGTCCATCACGATCCGGCAGCCACCCCCAGGACAACGTCGCCGCGCACGTGGCCGACACCCGGAGCGCGGGCGCCGGGCTCAGCGAGGAGCGAGTGGCACAGACCGTCTGCTCGGGCGGCGCAGCCGTGATGGATGCGCTGGTCTCGTCGGGCACGGATTTTGATCTCGACGATGAGGGACAGCTGTTCCCCGGACTGGAAGCGGCCCATTCGGCGCCCCGGATCTACCACGCAGCCGGAGACGCCACCGGCCGGGCCATCGCCGTGGCCCTTGCTGCCCGGGCGCGCGCACACGCCGGGATTGAGATCCGCGAGCACACCGTCGTCCGCGATCTGCTGCTCGGCGAGCGCTCCAGTGGCAATGGCGCGGGCCAGGCCACCGTCGGCCTCCGGCTGCTCCACGGCGAGGAACTGCACGCCGGTGCCGTGGTGCTCGCCACCGGCGGCGCCGGGCAGCTCTATCCCCGCACCACCAACCCCGCGGTCGCCACCGGAGACGGCGTGGCGCTGGCAGCCCGGGCCGGGGCGGTGCTCGCCGATATGGAGTTCATGCAGTTCCACCCCACGGCGCTTGCGCTGCCCGGCGTCGCCACCTCCGACGCCGCACCACTGATCTCCGAGGCGGTCAGAGGTGAGGGCGCCGTGCTGCGGGATGCGAGCGGCGCGCGCTTCATGACCGAGGCCCATCCGGACGCCGAGCTTGCACCGCGCGATGTGGTGGCCCGGGCGATCGCGCGGCGAATGCGCACCACGGGTGAACCGGTCTTCCTGGACGCCACCGCCCTGGGCGCTCAGTTCCTCGCCCGGCGCTTCCCCGGCATTGATGCCACGGTCCGCGCCTCGGGGCTGGACTGGTCACGCGCCCCCGTCCCCATCGCCCCGGCGGCGCACTACCTCATGGGCGGGGTGGCCACCGACACGGAGGGCCGCAGCAGCCTTCCAGGGCTGTTCGTGGTCGGCGAGGCCGGCTGTACCGGGCTGCACGGCGCGAACCGACTGGCCTCGAACTCGCTCCTCGAGGGCGCGGTGCTCGCCAGGCGCGCTGCCGAGGAGCTCAGTGCCTGGTCGCCGTGGCAGTCCTGGCCGGCGCTGCCCGAGTGGGTGTCGCTGGGGGCCGAGGTCACCCTCCCGGCCGGCGCCGAGCCCGTGACGGAGCGTGAGCGCACCTGGGACCGTCGGCGTCTGCAGGCGCTGATGTGGCAGGCCGCGGGTGTGGAACGTGAGGCCAGCCGCCTGGAGGAAGCCGCTGAGACGCTGGCCCGCTGGGCGCCGCCGCGGGTGGAGTCCGCAGCCAACCTGGAGGACGCCAACCTGCTGACGGTGGCGCGCACCGTCGTCGCCGCCGCAGCAGCGCGGCGTGAGTCGCGCGGGGCGCACTGGCGCGAGGACGCCCAGCACACCGAGGACATCGCACGGCACTCGATCGCGCGCCGGGAGGAACAGTGACGGACATGAACATTGGTGAGTTGCCCCTTCCCCGCGAGCAGGTCGTGCGGATCGTGCGGATGGCCCTGGAGGAAGACGCCCCGCACGGCGACCTCACCTCCCAGGCCTTCGTTCCGGCAAGCGCCCATGCCGAGGCCGAGGTGGTCGCGCGTGAGGCCGGGGTGTTCTCGGGCGCCGAGGTCCTGCGCTCCGTGTTCGCGGAGATCGATGAGCACATCGGCGTCGGCTGCGAGGTAGAGGACGGCGAGGCTTTCGCAGCCGGCGCGCGCCTCGCGGTGGTGCGAGGCCCGGCCCGTGCGGTCCTGCGCGGAGAGCGGGTGGCCCTGAACCTGCTGCAGCGCATGTGCGGGATCGCCACGCTCACCGCCCGCTACGTGGCCGCAGCGCAGCAGACCGCACCCCGGGTGCGCGTGGTGGACACCCGCAAGACGACGCCAGGGCTGCGGATCCTGGAGCGGCACGCGGTGCGGTGCGGGGGCGGGCACAACCACCGCTTCTCCCTCTCCGAGGCGGTGATGGCCAAGGACAATCACCTGGCACTGGTCCACAACCTGACGGCCGCGATCCAGAGCGCCCGCGCCCAACTCCCGCACACCACGCACATCGAGGTCGAAGTCGACCGGCTCGATCAGATCGAGACGGTGCTGGCCGGCGGCGCGGACACGATCATGCTGGACAACTTCTCACCCGAGGACTTGCGCCGCGGCGTGGCACTCATCGACGGGCGGGCCATCGTGGAGGCCTCGGGGGGAATCACCCTGGAGACCATCAGTGAGGTGGCGGCCACCGGCGTGGACGTCATCTCAGTCGGTGCGCTGACCCACAGTGTCCGCTCCCTGGACCTCGGCCTGGATCTGCGCCTCGCGCAGGAGTGATCGCATGAGCGCCCTTTACCTGGACGAAGCCGCCACTGCCGCGCCACGGCGGGAGGTCATCGAGGCCATGTGGCCGTACCTGACCGGGTCCTTCGCGAACCCGGCAAGCCAGCACGAGCTGGGCAAGGTGGCTGCGCGGGGACTCGAGGAAGCGCGCGAGCGGGTGGCCGGGCTCCTGGGCGTGCGGCCCAGTGAGGTGATCTTCACCTCCGGGGGCACCGAGTCGGACAACGCGGCCGTCAAGGGCCTGGCGCTCGGTGATCCCCGGGGACGGCACGTGCTGGTCAGCGCGATCGAGCATCCCGCGGTACTGGAACCGGCGGCCTGGCTGGCCCGCCAGGGCTTCGAGGTCGAGCACCTGCCCGTAGATGGCAACGGCGTGGTGCATCCGGAGGTGCTGGCCGAGCGCGTGCGTGCGGACACCACGCTGGTCTCCATCCAGTACGCGAACAATGAGGTCGGCACCGTGCAGGATCTGCCCGCCTTGAGCGCGGCGCTTGCTGTGCCCGGCGCACCCGCCGGCGGCGTGCCGCTGCATACCGACGCGGTGCAGGCTGCAGGCGCCTTCGAGCTCGACGTCACCTCGCTGGGCGTGCGGGCGATGAGCCTCGCCGGGCACAAGATCGGCACCCCCAAGGGAATCGGGGTGCTGTGGGTGCACCGGAGGGCCGGCTTCGAGCCGCTCATCCATGGTGGCGGACAGCAAGGCGGCCGGCGTTCCGGCACGGAGAACGTGGCCGGGGCGGTGGGGATGGCCACGGCGCTGGATCTGGCCGCGGGAGCGCGGGCCGCCAGCGAGATTGCGGCGCTGCGCGAGCGGCGTGACCACTTCATCGCCGACGTCCTGGGCGCCGTGCCGAGCGCGGAGTTGACCGGCAGCACGGCTGAACGACTTCCCGGGCATGCGTCCTTCGTCTTTCCCGGCCGCTCCGGGGAGTCGATCCTGCTCGATCTGGAGCGTCAGGGCATCTACTGTTCCTCCGGCTCGGCCTGCGCGGCGGGATCGACCGAGCCGAGCCACGTGCTCACCGCGATGGGATATGCGGCCGAGTTGGCGCAGACGGCAGTGCGCTTCACCTTCGGCACAGCTACCAGCGCGCAGAACCTGGAGCGGGCTCGCGCCGCCCTGGCCGCAGCTGTTCGATGATCCACGGCTGAGTGCCGCATCGCGGTTTCCTCCACAATCCCGGGCCGGGGGCCGCAGCGATGTCGGTGTCAGCACCTACCGTGGAGGCATGAGCACGACAGCCAATCCTCCCGCCGGCCCGAGCGGCCCCGGCACCAAGCCCCGGCCGGCCCGTTACCGCGGCCGTGCCGCGCTCTCGCCCTCGCGGCTCAAGGACTTCCTGCAGTGCCCGTTGCTCTTCCGTCTGCGCACCATCGATCGCCTTCCGGAGCCGCCCAGCCAGGCAGCGGTCAAGGGCACGCTGGTGCACTCCGTGCTCGAGCGTCTCTTCGATCTCCCAGCCGAGAAACGCACCGAGGACGCCGCTGCAAGCATGCTCGACCCGCAGTGGGAGGAGCTTCAGGCAGCCAAGCCGGAGGTCACCGCGATGTTCGCCGGGCCCGAGGATCTCGCCGGCTGGCTCGCCGAAGCGCGTTCACTGGTCGGTCAGTACTTCCGCATGGAGAAGCCAGACCGGCTCGAGCCCGCTGAGCGCGAGATGCTGGTCGAAACCGAGCTGACCTCCGGGATCCTGCTGCGCGGCTTCGTGGACCGGATGGACGTCGCCCCCAATGGAGCGGTGCGCCTGGTGGACTACAAGACCGGGAAGTCCCCGTCGCCGCGCTTCCAATCCGAGGCGATGTTCCAGATGCGCTTCTACGCGCTCATGCTCTGGCGCCTGCACGGCACCGTTCCGGCTCGCCTGCAGCTCGTCTACCTCGGTGACGGCCGCATCCTCTCCCACGATCCGGTCGAGGATGAGCTCGTGGCCTTCGAAGCCGAACTGGAGGAACTCTGGCGCCGGGTCGCCCGAGCCGTGGAGCACCGCACCTTCGAGCCGAAGAAGAGCAAACTGTGCGGATGGTGCTCCTTCCAGAGCTTCTGCCCCGAGTTCGGCGGCACTCCGCCAGAGGCCCCCGAAGAGGGGATGCGGCGGCTGCTCACGGTGCAGGCGGTCTAGCGGGCGCTGTGGGCATCGCGAGCCGTTGAGCCGGCGTCGTCCAGGAGGTCGAGGTCCTCTCCGGTCAGAATGTGGCGCATCACCGAGAGATCAACATCCTCCAGGGTGCGCACGCGGCTCAGCCCGGGGCGGGCTTCGATCGGCACATGCAGCGGCACAGCGATCGACCGAGCTCCGGAAGCCATCGCCGAGGCCACGCCGGGAACCGAGTCCTCAATGGCGATGCAGGAGGCGACCTCGACACCCAGGCGTTCCGCTGCGGTGAGGTAGGCCTCCGGATGCGGCTTGCCCTGAGCGACCATGTCGCCGGCGATGACGACGTCGAAGAGGCCGGGCACCTGCTCGACGACGGCCTGGGCGAAGTTCTCGTACGACATCGTCACCAACGCACAGGGCACCCCGGCCTCGCGCAGCGACTCCAGCAAGGCCAGCGCACCAGGCCGCCACGGCGCACCGAGACGTCGGAGCTGGTCGATCACGTTCTCCAGCAGCCAGTCAACGATCTCTTCACGAGTACCGGGCACACCCGTCCCCCGCTGGAAGATCTCCGCCCCGGTCAGCAGCGGTGTGCCCACCAGATCCAGAGCCTGTTCGTGCGTCCAGCTCGCGCCATGGCGAGCGGCGAGCGCCTCCTGGGCTGCCATCCAGTAGGGCTCGGAGTCCAGCAGGGTGCCATCCATGTCCCACAGCACGGCTGCAGGGAGTGGACGGTCCATGGCCTCGGTGGTGCCGGAATGGACAGGGGCGGGAGCCGCGGGGCCGGATTCGGTCACTCGCCGACCCTACCGGGCGGTGCCCACGGCACGCCTGCACAGTCCGCGCCGCGCTCAGGCGGCGCTCGTTACCGTCGTCCTCCTCGGCCAAGGTTCTAAGGTTGTGTCCATGAGTGCTGGAGAGTCCCTGCCGGAGGTGCCAGACGGCCCCCTGCCCGGTGCCGTGCTCTTGGCGGCATTCGAGGGCTGGAACGACGCCGGCTCGGCCGCCTCCCAGGCCCTTGAGGTTCTGGCGGAAGGCTGGGACGCCGAGGTCGTGCACGAAATCGACCCACAGGATTTCCACGACTTCCAGGTCAACCGGCCGCAGATGACCACCGAGCCCGGCGGGCAGCGGGTGCTGGCGTGGCCGACCACCACGATCTCCGTGGCCCAGCTTCCGCTCTCTGGGCAGCGCATCGTGCTGGTCCAGGGCATCGAGCCGTCTTTCCGCTGGACCGACTTCTGCGAGGAGATCCTCACCATCGCTCATGGGTTGGACGTGCGCAGCGTGGTGGCCGTGGGCGCCCTGCTGGCGGACGTGCCGCATTCACGGCCGATTCCGGTGCACGCGACCTCGGATGATCCCGAGCTCCAGGATCGCTTGGACGTCGAGTCGTCGCAGTACGAGGGGCCAGCGGGGATCGTCGCCGTCCTGACTCACCTTGCGGCAGAGCGCCAGACCCCCACGCTGAACGTCTGGGCCGCCGTACCGCATTACGTGGCCCAGCCGCCGTCGCCCAAGGCCACGCTGGCGTTGCTCGAGCGCCTGGAGGAAGTCATCGGTGAGCCCATCCCGTTCGGCGATCTGGCCGAGGATGCCCGGGCTTGGCAATCCGGCGTCGACGAACTCGCCGGGCAGGATCCGGACGTCGCGGAGTACATCCAGCAGCTCGAGGAGGTCAAGGATACGGCCGATCTCCCCGAAGCCTCGGGAGAGGCCATCGCGCAGGAGTTCGAGCGCTACCTCCGCCGCCGAGACCTCCCAGGGTCCGACGGCGGCAAGGACGGTGGCGGGCCGCCACGACCGCGGCGCTGAGCTAGATGTGATGTTCAGGGAGGTTGGTCAGTCGGGTGACTGGTGGTCGTCCTCCGGTTGAGGAGTGGGGACGGTGGTGATTGTAGAAGTGCAACCACTGCGGCAGGGCGTCGCGGCGCTGGGTCTCTGAGGTGTAGAAGCGGGCGTAGGCCCATTCCTCGGCCAGAGTGCGGTGGAAGCGTTCGATTTTTCCGTTGGTCTGGGGCCGATATGGCCGGATTCTCTTGGCCTTGATGCCAAGCTCGGCGCAGGCGTGAGCCCACAGCCGCGAGCGGTAGGCAGAGCCGTTGTCGGAAAGGACCCGCTCGACGGCGATCCCGCGCTCGGCGAACCAGGCCACTGCCCGGCGCAGCACGGCTGTGGCGGTGGTGGCCTTCTCATCGGCGTGGATCTCGGCGTAGGCGATCCGGGAGTGGTCATCGATGACCGTGTGCACGTAGCCCCGGCCCAGGCGTGGTGAGCGGTGGAGGGTTCGCTGCCCGGTGCGCTGAGCGGTGGATCGGCGGTTCTTCCCTCCCTGTTCACGCCCGAGGTAGCGGTGTCCGCCGCCGTCGGGGATGTTGCCGAACTTGGTGACATCGACGTGGATCAACGAGCCGGGGTGGTCGTGTTCGTAGCGGCGGATCGCTTCCCCGGTGACCCGGTCGATTCGGGAGAGCCGGTTCAGCCGGCAGCGCACCAGCACAGCGTGAACGGTGCTGGCCGGCACGCCCAGACGCCCAGCGATCTGGACCGGTCCCAGGCGGTGACGCAGCCGCAGCGAGACGATCCGGCGCACCACCTTCTGCGGGGTCTTTGAAGGGCACTGACGCGGGCGCGAGGACCGGTCAGCCATCCCGGCCACCCCTTCGGCGCGGTAGCGCTCAGCCCACTTCCTCGCAGTGTTGGGCGAGACCATGAACATCCGCGCTGCCGTCGTGGGGCTCCAGCCATCGTCAACGATCAGACGCGCCAGGCGCGCCCGGGCACGAGGGGTCAGAGCAGCGTTAGCGTGGGACACGAAGGCCTCCTGGTTGTGAAGCGGTTACTCGACATCTCCACTTCACAACCGGAGGCCTTCACCTCTCAGCAGGCCACGCCGCCCCAGCCCGAACAACCTCCCTGAACATCACAGCTAGAGCGCGACGCCCAGCAGGGCGTCCACGGCGGCGCTGACCTCTGCCGGCGCGGAGCGGCTCATCGTCCCGCCCGCAGCGCTCTCGCCCGCGAGAGCTGAATCCACCCAACGGTCGACCGCTGCCACAGCGGCCGGTGCGTCGAGGTCGGCGGCCAGAGCGGCGCGGACCGCCGTCAGCACTCCCCCAGCCTCTGGCCCGGTGGCGAGCGCGACGGCGCGCCGCCAGCGCTCAAGCCGCTGCTGGGCCGCGTCCAAGTCCGCCGCCCCATACTCCCAGTCCGCGCGGTAATGCCGGCTCAGCAGAATCAGGCGCACCGCCATGGGGTCTGCGCCGTCGGCGAGGAGACCGGAGACAAGTACCAGGTTGCCGCGGGACTTGCTCATCTTTCCGCCGTCGAATCCCACCATGCCGGCATGAGAGTGCACGCCGACCGGGTGGTCGTTTCCGGTGAGGACGCGCAAGTGCGACTCGCTGAGTTCGTGATGGGGGAAGACCAGGTCGCTGCCGCCACCGGCCACATCCACTTTCCCGCCCAGATGGACCTCTTGGAGGCAGGCACACTCCACGTGCCAACCCGGGCGCCCGCGCCCGAGTTCGGCCGCGTTCCACGCCGGTTCGCCGGGCCGCTCGGCACGCCAGAGCAACGGGTCGAGTGGATCCTTCTTTCCAGCGCGATCCGGGTCGCCGCCGTTCTCCGCTGAGAGCCGCACCATCCGCTCCCGGTCGAAGCCGCAGCTGCTGCCCACCAGCGGGTCAGCCGAGAGATCGGCGTAGATGTCGCCGTTCTCCATCCGATAGGCGGCGCCCGCAGCGAGCATGCGGCGGACACCACCGGCGATGAGATCCACGGAGTCCACGACCGAGGCGAAGACCGTGGGGGGCACCACGCGCAACGCCGTCATGTCGCCCCGGAAGAGCTCCACCTGGCTCTCAGCGAGATCGCGCCAATCGACGCCGGTTTCCTGTGCGCGCTCCAGCAGGGGGTCGTCGACGTCGGTGACGTTCTGCGCGTAGACCACGTCGCGTCCCGCGTCCCGCAGGGCACGGACGAGCAGGTCGTAGGCCACGTAGGTATTGGCATGACCGAGGTGGGTGGCGTCATAGGGCGTGATGCCGCAGACATAGATCCGCACTGGCTCATCGGCTGCTGCACTCCCACCCACCGGCTGAAGCTCATCGGTGGGGGTGTCGAAGAGCCGGACCACCTCACCGGTTCCGGGTGGGCAAGGGAGAACGGGTTCCGGCCAAGACTGCACGGGACGACGATATCGGCCCGCGACCGTCCGTGCTTGCCCAAGCCGTCAGCAGACCTGACGGGAAACGGTGCTACGGCGTGATCTCCGGCGCAGTACCCGGGCCCGAGGCCAGCGGGTCGACCACTCCGGTGAGCAGCAGGATCACCACGATCACTGCCAGGCCCAGGCGGTACAGCACGAACGGCGCATACGAGTGAGTGGAGATGTAGCTCAGCAACCAGGCAGTCACTGCGTAACCCACCACGAAGGAGATCACGGTGGCCACCACGATGCCTCCGGCGGAAACCGTGGCCGCCGTCTCCACCGGCTCGCCGAAGATCACATCCCCGAAGAGCTTGTACAGGCCCGACGCCGTCACGGCGGGAATCGCCAAGAGGAAGGCGTAGCGGGTGGCGGCCTCGCGGGTGTAGCCGAGCATCAGGCCGGCGGAGATGGTCGCGCCCGATCGGGAGACACCCGGAATGAGAGCGAGCGCCTGGGCGAAGCCGAAGGTCAGAGCGTGCTTCCAGGTCAGGGTGTCCAAGGTGCGCACACGCCGGGAAGTCATGTCTGCATAGCCGAGCACCAGGCCGAACAGG
The DNA here is from genome assembly GCF_003752405.1 of Bogoriella caseilytica. Classification (NCBI taxonomy): domain Bacteria; kingdom Bacillati; phylum Actinomycetota; class Actinomycetes; order Allobogoriellales; family Allobogoriellaceae; genus Allobogoriella; species Allobogoriella caseilytica. The sequence goes on from NZ_RKHK01000001.1 coordinate 86,375, forward strand.
GCCAGCATGGCCGCAGTGATGTAGAGATTGCGCAGGGCGTGGTCGATGTAGCTCTCCAGCGCCAGGCCCAGTACGGCGATGGGGACTGAACCGGCGATGACGAACCAGCCCATCCGCGCATCAGGATCCTGGGCGCTCACGGGATGGTGCCACCTCGCGATCGGCAGCGAGCGGAACCAATGGGAGATGATCCGCGCGATGTCCTTGCGGAAGTAGAGGATCACGGCAGCCTCGGTGCCCAGCTGAGTGATCGCCGTGAACGCCGCACCCGGGTCATTGCCCGAGGGCAGCATCTCTCCCGCAATGCGCAGGTGCGCCGAGGACGAGATCGGCAAAAACTCCGTCAGGCCTTGCAGCAGCCCCAGAACCACTACTTCCCACCAGGTCACGAAGGCTGACATTACGCCCTGAGACGCCCGCGTCGAGGACGCCGTACGGTTATGCCCTATGGAGCAGCGACAGGTGGGCCGCACGGGCCTGAAGGTCTCCAGCCTCGGGCTGGGCACAATGACCTGGGGGCGGGACACCGAGGACCACGACGCCGCTGAGCAGCTCGAGGTCTTCCTGGATGCCGGCGGCACCCTTATCGACACTGCCGCCAGCTACGGCGATGGCGCCTCCGAAGCTCTGCTCGGACGTCTGCTGGGCGCAGCAGCCCATCGGCGCGACGTCGTGATCGTCTCCAAGGGCGGCGCGCATGGAGCCACCCGTGGGGAGCTGCTCGACGATCTCGACGCCTCGCTGGAACGGCTCGGCACCGATCATCTGGATCTGTGGCTGGTCGCCCGGCCTGATCGCCACACGCCCATGGAGGAGACCGCTGGCGCTCTGGAGTTCGCGCTGAGCAGCGGCCGGACCCGCTACGTCGGCCTCTCCAATTATCCCGCCTGGGGCGCCGCACACCTGTCCACGCTCCTCTCCGCGCTTCCGCCAGGTCTGGCTGCGGTGGAGATGGAGTACTCGCTCCTGCAGCGCGGCATCGAGCGCGACCTGCTGCCTGCGGCACACGAGCTCGGCTTCGGGGTTCTCGCCTGGTCGCCGCTGGGCCGCGGCATCCTCACGGGAAAGTACCGCTCCACGGTTCCGGCGAGTTCGCGGGCCGCCTCGGCGCATCTACGCGGGTTCGTGGAGCCCTATCTGGGTGATGCCTCCCGGGCGGTGGTGGAGGCGGTGGCGACAGCGGCCTCCGGACTGGAGCGCAGCGCAGCCGAGGTCGCGCTGGCCTGGGCACGAGATGCTCCGGGGATCTCCTCGGCCATCGTGGGTGCACGCAGCGCCGCTCAGCTCCGTGGCACGCTCGGCGCGGTCGACCTCGAGCTGCCCGCCCCCATCCGGGCGGTCCTCGATGAGGTCACGGATCTTGAAGTCGGATACCCCGAACGCTTCTGAACGGCCAGGGACCGTCCACCCGGCTCAGCGACGCTCGCTGTCGTCCTCGTCGCTGTCGTCTTCGTCGTCTTCGTCGTCAAAAAGGTCTTCGAGGTCGTCGTCCTCGTCGTCATCGGCGTAGATGTCGAAGGGCGTGTCGACCCCGAACGAGGTGAAGAGAGCGTCGTCATAGGTGTCGAAGGCGTCCATCAGCGTGTTCGCCGCAGACACCACACGTGGAGAGTCGTTGTCGCGAGCTCCCACTGCTGCGGCGTAGTGTGCTTCGAACGCAGCGATCAGTCGCTCGAGTGCGGCCCGCGGGTCGTTGGTCATGCCTGAAGCGTAACGCCGTGCGGAAGGATGTGGGATGCCCGATCAGAACGACAGTCCAGTCACGGTTCGTTCGCGCCGGCCTCGTCGCAAGGACGGGGCCGCGTTCTACGAGTACCGCACGGTGACTCTGCCCGGAACGATCTCGCGCGGTGACGTGCGCCGCCTGCTCACCGACGAGGCCGAGTACGGGCGCTGGGAGTTGGCCCGAACGCGCATCTACATGGGCGGAACGCGCAAGGTCTGGCTCCGGCGCAAGGCCATGCGAGTCGAACAGACCCTGTACTGAACTCCGCCGACGCCGTGGCGGCGACACCCGAGAGGGTGCCGCCGCCACGACCGTCAGCGAACGACGCTCACCCGGTTACGAGCCCCCACCGAAGCGTCCATGGAGAGATCCCCGGGCAACACTGGAGATCACGAGCCCCATCAAGGCGAGCAGACCAGCCAGAGCCAGCAGCGGCCCAGTCTGCGCTCCGGTCACGGGCAACGCCCCTCCCCCGGTCCCCGCGCCCGGTGCTCCGTCACCCGGGGTGCCGTCACCCGGCGCACCGTCACCGGGGGCTTCGTCGTCATCTCCGTCGTCCACGCCGGCCGGCGCCACGATGGTGAGGTCGGTCCATCCGATGAGCTCTCCCTCGAGGCTGTAGGCGGCGAGCTGGTGCGAACCGACCGAGTCGAGCGGAGCGGTCAGCACGGCGATCCGCTCAGCCGAGAGGGTCACCTCGCCGAGATCCACCGGCTCGGAGAAGAGCCAGAAGCGGAGCTGCTCCCCGCCGAGATCCTCGTCCTCGGCCATCACCTCGAAGTCCTCGCCAGCCACCACCGGGTCGGTCAGGACCGCGAGGCCACCGCGATTCTCCTCGTCCAGGCCCTCGCGATCAGGCGGCCAGACGACCCCGGGGCCGTCGTCGTCATCGTCCTCGCCATCCTCGTCCTGCACGGCGTCCACGAGCCGGATCACGCCCCAGCGCTGGGTGTTCTGGTAGCCGTTCCCGGTCGGGTCTGCCCAACTGGTCACCAGGCGCGCGCCTTCGTGGGAGTCATTGACCTGGACGTCGAAGCCATGCAGCGTGCCCAGCCCGCCCATGTCACGCAGGTCGATCACGGCACGCACCCGGTAGCCGTCCTCCGTGGGCATCGTTTCCGAGCTGATCTGCTCGAGCTGGTACTCCTCATCACCCGTACCCACCGAGACTTCGTTGGTCGCGGAGATGCGGAACTGGAAGTCGTACTGCTCGCTCAGCAGATGGTGCCCCTCGCGTGAGGCAATGCGGTAGGTGCCGTTCCGAGCATTCCCGAGGTCGAGGAAGAACTCCACCGAGTCCTGAACCCACGGGTCGGAGTGGGAGACGTCGATCTCGGGGTCGGTGACGTCGGCGAGGATGTGCAGCTCGTCCTCATGCCACAGCAGCCGGACCTCCGCGGTGGCACCATCGCGGCCACCGGTCTCGATCTCAGTCTGCGTCACCAATCCGGCCGCCTCACTAAAGAGGTCGACGTCCGCCGGGTCGAGGACCGGCTCGGCTTCGGCCTCCGGTGCTTCGTGGTAGCTGAGTTCCTCCACGAAGGTGAAGGTGCCGTTCGTCCAGGAGTCGCCATCGGCAGTGACCACAGCAGGAAGGTTCTGCCCTGCACTCAGCCCCGGCAAGGGCACCTCGGTGACCCCGTCCGGTGCCAGCGGGAAGGACTCGCCAGCGATGTCGAGCGTGGCCGAGGACGCTTCGGAGTCGACATAGACGGTCAGGCCGTCCTCGTGCCAGTGGGCCTGGAACTCTGCCACCTCATTCGAGGTGGCGTGCAGCGGGAGCCGGTCCCAGTAGCCCTCCACCGCAGGATCCGTCGGCGCCTGACCGTCGTAGAAGATCAGTGCCGAGTTCTCCTGCGGGGGCAGCTCGGCATCGATGACTCCGTAGTAGGCGTACTTGGGACTGAAATCGTCATTGAAGACCAGCGGCGCTTGGGCGGCGCGCCAGGAGCGGCCGTCGTTCAGGCCCCAGATGGCCACCGAGTCCAGCTGATGGTTCGAGGACCACTCCCGGAAGAGCCGGAAGGCATCCCGGTAGTGGTAGCCCTGGTCGATCAGGGCGCCCTCGGTGACGCTGGTCCCCACGGTGATGTCGAGCTCGGTCACCAGCTGAGGCATGTCGGGGAAGGCCGCCTCCACATCGTTGAGGGCCTGCTGCAGAGCCGAGATCGGCATGGAGAGGTTCAGATGGAACTGGTGAGCGAAGCCATCCACGGGGGCGCCGCGGCGAAGCAGCCGATCGGTCAGTCCGATCATGCGGGCACGCTTGGCGGAGATCTCCGTGTTGTAGTCGTTGATGTAAAGAGCCACGGGCCGGTCGCTGCCGGCCTCGGCGTACTCGTCGTTGAAGTACCGCTCGGCGTACTCGAAGGCCCGATCCACGTAGGTCTCGTCGCCCCAGATCTGATACCACTGCGATCGACGCATGCCATCGGCGTGGTCCGAGCCGTCAGCGATGACCTCATTGACCACATCCCAGGCCACCATCGGGTTGCCGGGCGAGCCGTAGGGCCCGTACTCCTCGGCGATCACCTCGGCGACGTTCCGGATGTGCTCCTCCATGCGGCTGTCGAGTGCTTCGCGGGTCAAGGTCTCCCCGGAGTCGTCCTGGAAGAACCAGTCCGGTGTCTGGGAGTGCCAGACCAGCACGTGGCCGTAGACACCGAGGTCGTTGGCCACCGCGTAGTCGAGGATGGCGCGCGCCTGGGCGTGCATGGCGAAGGTGTCGATGCCGACCCCGGTGTACCAGGCTTCGGGCTTCATGTGGTTCTCGGCCGTCACCCGGTCGAAGTGGTGGTTGACCACCTGCGATGCGGTTCCGGTGGTCTCGCGCACGTCGATGGCGACCCCCAGCGGGAAGTCCACGGTGTCCTGCAGGGGCGTGATCCCCGGATCGAAAGTCGCCTCCACCGCAGCCACCTCGATGTTGTCGATGTGGAAGGAGGAGGTGTTCCCCGGCGCGCCGCCGTCCCAGGCGGTCTCGAAGTAGATCTCGAGCGACTCATTGTCCGGGGTGGTGAAGCGCTGCTCCACGTAGATCCATTCGGTGTTCGAGAACCCGGAGAACTGGCCCAGGCTCGAGTAGGACGTGGAACCTTCGGTGGTGACCGCAGCAGAGAGCGTGATGTCGCCTGGCTCCTCGCCGTCGGCGAAGCGTATCCAGGCGCTGAGGTCGTACTGCACGCCACTGGCCAGCGCCTCGGTGGCGTCGGCACCAATGCCCTGCCCTTGATGCGTCCGGTCGCTCACCAATGCGGAGTAGGTGCCCGCGTAGCTCGCGTCGTCGCTGACGGTCACGCTGTGCTCGTGGTCCTCGGCATACCGCGGGCGCCACGCGCCGAGTTCCCCGTCCTCGAAATCGTGGCTGAGGGCGGCTGGATTGTCGGCCGGGGGCGGCGCGGGATCGTCTCCGTCGTCCTCGCCCGGGATCAGCATCAATGAGGCTTCGCCCAGGTGGTAGGTGTACGCATTCACGTCTGCGGCAGCGCCGGTGCCAATATAGCCACGGAAGGCCTCGAGGTCGGTCTGCGCAGTGATCTCGAAGTCGGCGGTCAGCGTGACCCACTCACCGGGTTCCGCGGTGACGCCCGGGCCCCACGCATAGTTGAAGGCACTGTCCTCATCATCGGCGACCCATCGTGCCTCGGCCGCTCCAGCGACGTCACCGCTGAGCTGGAATGTGGCCGAGAAGCGGACGATGTCACCGGGCTCAGCGAGATCGGCAAGCAGTCCGGGCGGGGACTGGATGCCGTGGTAGTCGGCCTCACGAGCGACCGCCAGCGCTGCCTGGCCATCGACGACGTCGAAACTCAGACGCTCGGGGCCGCCGCTGTCCACCCAGTCACCGAGGGACTCCTCACCGAAGTCAGCGTCGAGAAGTGTGACGGCACCCGGGGGATCCGGGGCTTCCGGGTCTGGATCAGCAACGGCACCCGGGAGGGCGGTCAGGCTGAGTGGGAGGGCCAGCGCGGCGCCGGCGATCGTGGCGGGCAGGGCACGTTGCCAAGTCGGTCTCATGACGCTCCATTGCGTTCGAGCACCACCTCGAGTGGTCGGTGCTTGGGGACTGCGACGTCCATCACGATAGCGATACCTTGCGGCCCAAACAACCGCAATATGCGCCCTCATTCTCGCAACACTTTCGGGCCTTCGCCGAGGTTGCCGGTCGGAGGCCCGGGCCATGACACGTCATTCTGAGGATCTCCAGGCCGTGCCTGGCATGATGGCGAGCATGTCCCACTCTCCTGCCGACCTCGATCCGGCCAACCCGCTCGTCGCGCCCTCCGCGCTGCCCTTCGGCTTGCCAGACTTCGCAGCCATCGACATCGCGCACCTCCGGCCGGCGCTCGAGGCCGGGATGGCTGAGCAGCGCGCCGAGTGGGAAGCCATCGCCACCGATGACGCTCTCCCGGATGTGGCCAACACGCTGGAGGCCTTGGAGCGGTCCGGTCAGCTGCTCACGCGCGCCTCCGTGCTGTTTCGTACGCTCTCCTCCGCAGTGGGTGGCGAGGAGATCGACGCCCTGGAGGCGGAGATCACCCCGGCTCTGACGGCGCACCGTGACGCGCTGTGGCTGGACACCCGGATCTTTGATCGCATCGAGTCGCTGGTCAACGCCGGGCCGTTGCTCGATCTCGATGGCGAGACCGAACGGCTGCTCCAGGAGTACCGCAGAAACTTCGTGCGGGCGGGCGTCAAGCTCAGCCCGGCTGAGACCGAGGAACTTCGCGCTCTCAACGGTCGCCTCGGCGACCTGCAGACCGAGTTCCGCCAGCGCGTGGTCAAAGGCATGTCGGCCGCAGCCGTGCACGTCACGGAGAAGGAGCGGCTCGCCGGCCTGGACGAAGGCACCCTGGCCGCCCTGGCCAAGGCAGCCGCGGACGCCGGCCGCAGTGGCGGCCCCGAGGGCGCCGAGGCGGGGTGGCTGATCTCGCTGCGTCTGCCCACCCAGCAACCGCTCCTGGCGCAGCTCGAAGACGCCGAACTGCGCAGTGAGCTCCTCAGCTCTTCCCTGAACCGCGGCTCCGGTATCGACCCGGAGACCGATACTCGCGGCATCCTGCTGGAGATCGCGCGCGTGCGTGCCGAACGCGCCCGGCTCCTGGGCTACGAGCACCATGCCGGTTATGTGGCCGAGAACTCCACGGCCCAGCAGACCTCTGCGATCAATGAGCGGATGGCGATGCTCGCGGCGCCGGCAGCCCGCAACGCGCATGCCGAGGCCGCAGAGCTTGCCGCGATGCTGCCCGAAGGAGCGGAGCTCAGCCCGGCGGACTGGTCCTACTACGCCGAACGGCTGCGCAAGGAGCGCTTCGAGATCGACGACGCCGCACTGCGCCCCTACCTCGAGCTCAACCGCGTGCTCACCGATGGGGTGTTCTGGGCCGCCCAGCAGCTCTACGGACTCACCATGAAGGAGCGCCCGGACCTGCGCGGCTACGCCGAGGGCGTGCGCGTGTGGGAGGCGCGGGAGGAGAACGGGGAGGCGCTCGGTCTCTTCGTGGGCGACTACTTCTCGCGCCCGGGTAAGCGCGGCGGCGCATGGATGAATCACCTCGTGGACCAGTCCGGCCTGCTTGGGAACCAGCCGGTGGTGGTCAACAACCTCAACCTCACTCCCCCGCCAGAGGGCGAGCCCGCTCTGCTCACCTGGGATGAGGTCCGCACCTGCTTCCACGAGTTCGGCCACGCGTTGCACGGGCTGTTCTCCGATGCTCGCTACCCCACTCTCTCCGGCACCTCGGTTCCGCGTGACTTTGTGGAGTACCCCTCCCAGGTCAACGAGATGTGGATGGAAAACCCCGCGGTGGTGGGTCGCTTCGCGCGCCATCACTCCACGGGCGAACCCCTGCCGGAGGAGCTGCTGCGTCAGGTCATCGAGGCTGCCGGCTACGGCGAGGGTTTCGCGACGTGTGAGTACCTGGGGGCCGCGATCATCGACCAGGCCTGGCACCAGCTCGCACCGGAGGACGTGCCGAGCGACCCCGAGGAGGTCACCTCCTTCGAGCTCGCCGCGCTCGCGCGAGCCGGCCTCGACCTGGACCTGGTACCCCCGCGCTATCGGTCCACCTACCTCAACCACTCCTTCGGTGGCGGATACGACGCCGGCTATTACTCCTACATCTGGTCCGAGGTGCTCGACGCCGACACGGTGGGCTGGTTCACCACTGAAGGGCAGATCGCCGGCGACGGTGGACTCAACCGGATGGCCGGCCAGCGGTTCCGCGAGCTACTGCTCTCCCGCGGCAACACCCAGGATCCTTTGGCGTCCTTCCGCGAGCTACGTGGGCGGGAGCCGGACACTGAGCCGCTCCTGGTGCGCCGCGGGCTGACCGGCTAGCGCCATGGAACGGTGCGGCCTGGGCGGCTTCGGCCCTTGTAGCCTCACGCTATGACTGACTCTCCTGCGTTGCGCCCCGAGGATGAGGTCGCTGAGCTGTGCCGCGACCTCATCCGGATCGATACCTCCAACTTCGGTGACGGCTCCGGCCCTGGGGAACGGGCCGCCGCCGAGTACGTGATGGAGAAGCTCACCGAGGTGGGTTTCGACCCGGAGTACATCGAGTCCGCGCCAGGCCGCGCCAACGTAGTACTGCGCATCGCTGGTGAGGACCCTTCGCGGCCGGCCCTGGTCCTGCACGGCCACACCGACGTCGTGCCGGCTGCGGCCGATGACTGGTCGGTCGACCCCTTCGCCGCCGAGGTCAAGGACGGCATGATCTGGGGCCGAGGTGCCGTGGACATGAAGGACATGGACGCCATGATCCTGGCCGTGGTGCGCGATATGGGTCGCACCGGCTGGCGCCCGCCGCGCGACCTCATCGTGGCCTTCTTCGCCGATGAAGAGGCCGGGGGGAAGCTCGGTGCACGGTACCTGGTGGACAACCGCCCCGATCTGTTCGAGGGAGCGAGCGAAGCGATCAGCGAGGTGGGCGGTTTCTCGGTGGAGATCGATGGCCGCCGCGCCTACCTGCTGCAGACCGCTGAGAAGGGCATGGCCTGGCTCAAACTCGTCGCCGATGGCACAGCAGGTCACGGTTCGCAGGTGAACCCCGACAACGCCGTGACGCGCTTGGCCGGGGCCGTGCACCGCATCGGTGAGCACTCCTGGCCGATGCACCTGACCAAGACCGTGCAGCAACTGCTCGACGGCGTGGCAGAGCTGACCGGAACGAGCTACTCGGCCGAGGACCCCGAGAGCATCGGGCGCCTGGTGGACGCGCTGGGCCCGGCAAAGAAGTTCGTCGGTGCTACCTTGCGGACCGGCGCGAACCCCAGTCAGCTGGACGCCGGGTATAAGGCAAATGTCATCCCGGGCCGGGCGACCGCGACGGTGGACGTGCGGTACCCGCCCGGCCAGGAGGACGCCACGATGGCCACCCTGGCGGAACTGGCGGGCGAGGGCGTGAGCATCGAGGACATCCACCGGGACATCGCGCTGGAGGTGCCTTTCTCCGGCAACCTGGTCGACTCCATGGTGGCAGCGATCGATGCCGAGGACCCGGGCTCGGTGGTGCTGCCCTACATGCTGTCCGGAGGCACCGACAACAAGTCGCTCTCCCGCCTGGGGGTCACCGGTTACGGCTTCGCGCCCCTGCGCCTTCCTCCGGAGCTCGACTTCGCCGGAATGTTCCATGGCGTGGACGAGCGCGTGCCGGTGGAGGCGCTGCACTTCGGGGTGCGAGTGCTGGAGCGCCTGCTGCGCACGAGCTGAGCAGGGCCAGGCGCCACCGGTCCCGCAGTGCGGGATCTCCGGCTGCGCGGCCGGCGCCCCTGGCGCCTAGCTGCGCGGCCGGTGCCCGTGGCGCGCCAGGACGCCGGCGACGTCGGGCCGGAAGAAGCCTGGGCCCTTGAGAACCTTGCCGTCCTCGCGGTAGATCGGCTGGCCATCCTCTCCTAGCTTGGAGAGGTTGGAGGCCTGGATCTCCTCGAGGACGTCCGCCAGCGGGATCCCGAGTTCGAGTGCCATGCCGTAGATGACGTAGACGAGGTCCGCCAGCGCGTCCGCGGTCTCCACGGTGTCCCGTGAGCCGTCGTCCGCGGCTACGGCGCGCGTGTAGGCGGCGGCGACCTCGGATCCGGCTTCCTTGCCGTAGACCGCCTCGACCAGTTCGGCGAACTCCTCAGCCACGAGCGCCATGCGCATGTGAGTGCGCTCGCGACTCACCTCCGGCGCGTCGTCGACCACCGGCAGGCGGTACGTCTCATGGAACTGGCGGACGAGAGCTTCGGGGTCGCGTGGCGAGGGCGTCGAGACAGAGGACATGCCCGCGAGCGTATCGCGGCTAGAGCCACGATCGGAGCGTGGCAGAGAAAAAGCCTCAGGCCCGGGATAATCCAGACCTGAGGCTGTCTTCCTACGGTGTCCGAGGGGGGACTTGAACCCCCACGCCCTTATACGGGCACTAGCACCTCAAGCTAGCGCGTCTGCCATTTCCGCCACCCGGACGGGGTGATCACTGGCCTCTGCGGATCGCTCCTCAGGGCCAGGCAACGGCCACAAAGATAGCACGCAGGCCGAGCGATCCCGGCGCTGAATCCCGCTCGGAAGCTGCTTCGTGAGTGACCCCACAGTGCGGACGCGGGCCGGGTGCTCGAGCCGTCAGCTTGCTGAGGCGCGGAACATCCAGGCGTGCTTCTCGAGGCCGAAGACGACCCCGCTGAGGAGGTCCTGGGTGGGGAGATCGCTTTCCAGTGCAGGTAGGTGCGTGCGAATGCGCTCGGCGGCTGCGGTGAGGCGTTCGTCGAACTGCCGAATGACCTTGTCGGTGGAGAGCTGACCGCCGTCGAGCTTCTCCACGCGGGTAGTGGAACTGACGGTCTCGGTTCGACCGTCGGGGGTTCCACCGAGGGCGACGAGGCGTTCTGCGACGTCGTCGGACCAGAGGCGCAAGTCGTCGATGACCTCGTCGAGCTGGAGGTGCACGGAGCGGAAGTGGGGTCCGTAGACGTTCCAGTGGGCCTGTTTGCCTTGCAGGGCCAGATCGATCAGGTCGGTCATAGTCTCTTGCAGGGCGGCAGCGACAGCTTCCGAGGGGCTGGGCGTGTGAGGCATGACTGCTCTCCTTCGGTAGGGTTCCTGATCCCAGCCTAGGAGGTTGTGGCAGCCGACGCGGTCCTGCTCGCGCGCGGTATTGCGGGCTGAGCGGCGCGTCCTACCACGTGGGCAGGAGGGCAGTGGCGACTGGTGATCTAGTCTTCGTCGTCCTGCGCGCCCCCCTCGGTGCCGTCATCGGTGTCCGCGTCCTCAGTGTTCTCCGGGCCGTCGATGTCCACTGGGGACGAGTCGCTGTCATCCGCGCACCCGGCGGTCACCAGGAGCGCAGCAGCGGCCAGCGCTGTGGCGGTTCGCGTCAAGGTCGATGTGTTCATCTTCCGAGTCTGGGGCGAGACTAGCCGCCCCGCCACTTGCCGCCGCTCCGTGCGCGCGGGAGTCGTCAGCTCGCCCTCGGGTGCTTGTGACGGCCCGGCACTGGTACCCGGTACTAGTACGGCGGGTCTGCATCGGTGACAGCGGGGTGATCGCGATGACGCGAAGCTCCGGCCCGGTGCGGAGTGCGACTTCGGGGCGAGCCCGGTGCCTCGGCGACATCGTGCTCGCGCCTCGTCGGCCGGATGTGGCGCGACGGCGACTCATTGGAGGCAGGACCCGGAGGCCCGTTGATGGTGGTGACTCCCGCCGGGTCGCGCCGGTAGCGGTGACCGGTGGGCGAGGTCCAGGTGATGACACCAGTGCTGGAGTTCCGGCTGACCGAGAACTCTCCCCGGCTCTTGGCTCGGTGGTCCGCGGGGCACAACGCAGCCAGGTTCTCGGCGCTGGTGGCTCCGCCATGACTGAAGGGGGTGATGTGGTCGAGTTCGCAGTTCTCGGCGCTTACGGTGCATCCGGGCCTGGTGCAGGTGCCATCTCGGGCTCGAACGCTCCGAGCGACACCGGCCGGGGGCCGATAGGTCGACCTTCCGACGTCGAGGACGGCACCGGAGAGCGGGTCGGTCACCAGTCGGCGCCACACTCCTCCAGCGGCGATCGCCCGGGCGGTTAGCGGGTCGATCGCCCCATAGCCCTCCAGGTGAGCAACTCCCGCACGGTCGGCGCCCTCGCCCACGAGGATGTGCCAGGGCACCGTCACATTGATGCTCGCTCCGGCCGTTCCGGAGAGATGCTGACCGGATCCGAGCGCCGCAACCAGGCTGTCGGCTCGCAGCTGGTCGGAGGTCCGCGGCTCGCCGCTTCCTCGCGCACGTCGAACCGCGGACGTGAGTGCCTGGTCGATGCGTACAGCGGCGTCGGCCGGGAGGATGGCGCTGATCCTGGCCATACCGTCGGGGAGCGCTTGCGGACGGGTGACGCGACGACCAGCTCGAGCTTGCTCATGCCGGGACACGGCGCCTTCGGGATCGGCATCGATCACCTCCCGAGCGACGTCGCGTGCAAGCTGGTTCGGCGTACGGCCAGGCGCGCTGGGAAGGACCGCGTCCTCGACGTGGATCGCGACCGGGAGGGCCATTCCACGGAGCCCGTCGGCCATGACGGTGGCTTTCCGCCAGCAGATCCGGCCCTCTTCGAGAGCCTCTGCGGTTGCCTGCAATGGGCCCTGCATCGAGAGGCCCGTGGCGATCAGGTGTGCGGCGGCGCGGCGTGTCCACCCGAGCCTCATGGCCAGGTCTCGCGATGCGCGCGGTTCCAACGTCTTGCGCGCCCGCGAGTCAGGAGAGATCGATCGCTGACGGTCCTCTCCTTCGAGTTCGCCCGGGCCATAATGGTCCTGCAGATGGCGCTCGACCCGCGCCGCCGCCTCCGCCTGGCGAGCCTGAGCCCATGAGGCGACGCGCCCCCAGGCGGCGACGGCTTCCACGGAGTCGAACCCGTCGAGATCTTCGACATCCACGCCAGCCATGAGCAACGCAAGAGCTGAGCCGCTCAGGTGCGAGGCGCGCTCGAGCAACTCGTCACTGCGCCCCGCTTGGAGGCGAAGGGTCTTCTCGGATGCCATGTATCGAACGTACATTCGACCACTGACATCGCCGCACCCCTTGGTGGCCGACCGGAGTCTCCGCTCTGCCTACGGACCGAGGGTCGACGGGTCAACGAGCCTCGGAGTGAACTCACGGACCTCGAAGGCCGGGGAGGCGCTCACCGTGACGGCGCTGCCTGCAATCGGTTGCCAACCCCCCGTACCCGGGCCACGGAACTGGCCGACCCATCGCGTCAGAAGCGATATTCCGGTCTCGTCGACGGCCTGGGTGTACGTATGGGAAAACGTGTGATCCGGGTACGGCATCCCCGGGTCTGCGGTGGCGTACACGGCAGCCTCCCCCAGTGCCTCGGCAACCGGGTCGTGAAAGTTCCACACATACTCGACGGGCCAAACCTCAACTTCGACCTGCTGCCCGAGCAGAGTGGGCGTAAAGCGTTGCGCCTCCGCCCTGGAATAGGCGATCGTCTCGACGTTCACCGCCACCCACCGTTCCGAGGCATCGTCCATCGGCGGCTGGATCACCAGCTCGCCCGCAGAAATCGGCAACCGCGCGAGATCCTCGGCCGTGACCACCACGGGCGCCGGCTCACTCGATTCGTCATCCTCGTCGACGGGCTCCTCGAGCTCAGGGGCAACAGGGGGGACGCATTCGATCCAGATCGCCTCGCCCGAGCCATCCAGTTCACCGCAATCCGCAAGTACGGCACCCAGGGGATTGTCTGCCATGTACAGCGGATCGCTCTCCCACCAATGCACGACGTTCTCGACAGCGGGGCCCTGGACGAGGAAGGTGTCGCCGGGCGGAGTGGACACAGAAGCAATCGGAGGCTCTAGGGCGGCCGAGTCACCGACGTTAGCGATTCGTCTCTCCGCTTCTACGGCAACATGGCCATCCCCATAAGACGACGTGAATCGATCGGAACTCTCCGGGTCAGCACCCGCTGAAGCAGCCAGCACGACATTAACAGTACTCGCGATAACTGCAATACTGGGGCCCATAAAGTAGCGGCGAGGGGACTCACTCCTCGGGTTCGCTCGACGCAACATTCGCGCTCACCCCCTCGATAATCCAGTGGCCACCTCCGCCTGGGTGTCGCATGAGAACATCGACGACCACGTCGCCTCCATCAAAATTTTCGATTACTTCACCATCCGAGTCCCGATGGACTCCCGGAAGCTCCGTAAGGTATACGCGGACTAAATGGGAAGGATTCTCAGAATCCGGCGGAAAGACTTCAGAGCGTGTCACTTCCACGTCGCCCCCATCGTGGAACTCTCCGACATCGCGCATGCGCTGCACCTCCTCGGATACAGAAGCACATGACTCGCAATCTGGAGCAGAGAGTTCTTCGTAAGCCCCAATGTCGCCCCCCGCATGGATGTACGCATGAAGCTCAACGAAGTACTCCGCCGCGTTCTGTGCGCCTTCATCGTCGTCGCGATGAATGTCCGGCACCTCCGGCGGATCCATGTCTGGCGGTCCGGAGGCGGTCTCGTCAGCGCTGGGTTCGGCCTCGTTCTGGGAGTCCGCATCCGTGGCTTCAGCCGGAGATGCCGGCTCGGCGGGCTCCGTGCCGGAGCACCCAGCGGCCAGCACGGCCAGCGCGCCTAGTGACACCCCTGCACGCCACCAGACACGCCGCCTGCGGGCGCGGCGCCCATCCTCCGCTGCCTGCCCGCGAACGTATACATGTCGTCGCATCTGCCCCTCCCCCGGACGCGATCATCTCTGACCGAGAAGATAGCGGGGTCATGACGCTCACGCCAAGGGCCCTACCTGGGTCTGGGGAAAAGCCGACTGAGAGGAGGCGCGAGTGGGTGTCCTGTTCTCTTGCGTCCCCGGAATGCACACAGAAGTTCTCCGGCCTCGGTTCAGAACCCGAGCCTGCCCAACTGCTTGGGGTCGCGCTGCCAGTCCTTGGCCACACGCACGTGGAGATCCAGGTACACCCGGCGTCCCAGCAGAGCCTCGATGCCCTTCCGGGACTGAGTGCCCACCTCGCGGAGCCGTGAGCCGCCCTTTCCGATGATGATCGCCTTCTGCGAATCCCGCTCCACGTACACGTTCACATGCACGTTGAGCAGCGGCTGCCGCTGCGCGTGCTTGTCCGCCGCAGTCGGCTCGCGTTCGATCATCTCTTCGACCACCACGGCCAGAGAGTGCGGCAACTCGTCCCGCACGCCCTCCAGGGCCGCTTCACGGATCAGTTCGGCGATCATCACCTGCTCGGGCTCGTCGGTGAGCTCCCCTTCGGGATAGAGGGGCGGCCCTTCGGGCAGATGCCCGAGCACCACCTCGGTCAGCACATCGATCTGCTCGCCGCGCACCGCCGAGACGGGAACGATATCGGCGATCGTGAGCCCTTCCATGCGGTCGATGTCCATCAGGTGCTCCATGAGCCGCTCTTTGCTCACCGCGTCGGCCTTGGTCGCCGCCACCACGATCGGCGCACGCAGATGCGAGATCTCGCGGGCGATGTGCCGATCCCCCGGGCCCACCTTCTGGTCGGCCGGCAAGCAGAAGACCACGACGTCGACGTCGGAGAGCGTCTCGCGCACCAGGTCATTGAGGCGCTGGCCCAGGAGCGTGCGTGGCCGGTGCAGACCGGGAGTGTCGACCAGCACGATCTGGCCGTCCTCGCGGTGCACGATGCCGCGAATGGCGCGCCTGGTGGTCTGAGGCCGCCCAGAGGTGATGGCCACCTTCTCCCCCACCAGGGCGTTGGTGAGCGTGGACTTCCCCGCGTTCGGCCGCCCGACCACACACGCGAAACCAGAACGGAAGCCTTCCGCCCAGCCTCCAGATGGCAACAGCCCGCCCGCCAGTGCGTTGGCGTCCTCGGGGAGATCTTCGCCGGAGCCGCCCTCGCCAGGAAACCTCATCGCTGCGCCAAGAAGGTGAGCAGGAGCTTGCGCTGCAGCGCGAACATTTCCTTCTCCTCCTCGGGTTCGGCGTGGTCGTACCCGAGGAGGTGGAGGATCCCGTGCACGGTCAACAACAGCATCTCTTCCTCGGCGGAGTGACCCGCCTCCTTGGCCTGAGTGGCTGCGACCTCGGGGCACAACACGATGTCACCCAAGGTGCCCTCCGGGAGCGGCTCACCTGAGCGTCCGGGGCGCATCTCGTCCATCGGGAAGGACAGGACATCGGTGGGACCGGGCTCATCCATCCATCGCACGTGCAGCTCGGTCATCACCTCGGTGGTGACGAACAGGACCGAGAGTTCGGCCTGCGGATGGATTCGCATCTCCTCGAGCACATAGCGCGCTAAGGCCGCGAACTCCTCCTCGACGACCTCGTAACCGGACTCGTTCGCCACCTCGATCATCGTGCGCCCCTTCCATCGCGCCCGCGCGAACGCTCAGGGCGGCCGCGCCCGCCCGGACCAGCGCCACCACCGCCTCGATTCCCGGAGGCCGTTCCGCCCGGCCCGGCGCCGATGGCGTCCCACCGCTCGTAGGCGTCGATGATGTCTCCGACCAGCTTGTGGCGCACCACGTCCGCGCTGCTCAGACGGCAGAAGGTCACGTCTTCCACGCCGTCGAGGATCTCCTGGACCACCCTTAGGCCCGAGCGCTGTCCGCTGGGCAGGTCGACCTGGGTGACATCACCTGTGACCACGACCTTGGAGTCGAATCCCAAGCGGGTGAGGAACATCTTCATCTGCTCCGGCGAGGTGTTCTGTGCCTCGTCAAGAATGATGAAGGAACTGTTGAGCGTGCGGCCGCGCATGTAGGCCAGCGGCGCCACCTCGATGGTGCCCGCGGCCATGAGCTTGGGAATCGTCTCCGGTTCGAGCATGTCGTGCAGTGCGTCGTACAGCGGCCGCAGGTATGGATCGATCTTGTCGGTGAGGGTGCCCGGAAGATAGCCCAATCGCTCGCCAGCCTCGACGGCCGGTCGGGTGAGGATCAACCGGGTGACCTGCCCGGCCTGCAACGCCGAGACCGCCTTGGCCATCGCCAGATAGGTCTTTCCGGTGCCCGCCGGGCCGATGCCGAAGGTGATGGTCGACTCGTCGATCGCATCGACGTAGCTCTTCTGGCCCACGGTCTTGGGCCGGATCGTCTTTCCCCGAGAGGACACGATGTCGGTGGTGAACACCTCCGCCGGTCGTGTGGCGCCGTGTTTGCGCGCGTCGCGCAGCATCGAGACCGCGCGATCCACGGCATCGCCGCTGAGCGGCTGGCCGGCGCTCGCGACGGTCACGAGCTCCTCCACGAGCCGCTGGGCCAGCCCCACATCTCCCGGCGGGCCCGTCAGCGCCACAGTGTTGCCGCGCACGTGCACATCAACGCCGGGGAAGCCACGTTCGACGGCGCGAAGCGCCTCGTCCCGCTGCCCCAACAACACCACCATCGGCACGGACTCGGGCACCGTGACCAGCTCATGGACGTGACCGGCGGGCAGATCGCGGCCCGAGGCGGGCTGGGGGTCCCCCGGATTGCTGTGCGCGGCGGAACCGGCGGCGTCGAAAGGCTGTGTCATAGGGGTCTCACATTACTGCGCGGGACTGCTGGGGCCGGAGGACATGTCGTGTTCCACACTCCCGGTGTGGTCCCAGCGCCCCAACCGCGCGGCGAGCACCGCCAAGGCTGCCGGACCAGCCGTGGAGGAACGCATGACATGCGGGCCGGCGCGCACCACTCGCGCACCCGCCGCAGCGAGCTCAGTCAGCTCGTCCACGGCAATGCCACCCTCAGGCCCCACCACTACGGCGAGGCGCACCCCGGGGGCGTTCCCACCGTCCGGGGTCAGCACCTCATCCAGCAGGGAGACCTCGGCGGACTCGTGCAGGACCAGCACCGCCCCTCCGGCGCCAACAAGGTCGCGCGTGAATCCGGCCAGGCCGCGGGTCTGCACGAAGGGCAGCACCTCGGGCACGAAGGCACGGCGAGACTGCTTGGCGGCCGCACGCACCAGAGCCTCCCAACGCCGCATTCCCTTACCAGCCTTGCCACCATCTCCCTGAGCACTTCCACCCTTGCCACCGGACCACACCGAGACAGAGCGCGCGGCCTGCCACGGCAACACGGCGTCGACGCCGAGCTCGGTCGCCGACTCGATGGCCTGCTCATCGCGACCGCCCTTAGCGAGCGCCTGCACCAACACGAGCTGGGGTGAGGGCGCGGCCTCGTGATCCACCGCGAGTACGGAGACCACGAGCTCGTCCTTGCTGGCGGCGGTGACGCTCGCGGTGACTCGCACACCGCCACCGTCGACGAGATCGATCTCCTCACCGGCGCGCAGCCGGCGCACGGTGGCCGCGTGGCGGGCCTCCTCCCCGGTGAGCCGCAGAGCCGCCCCCACCGTGGCCCCGGCCAGGAGGTCAGGATCGGCGTGGAAGGCGGCGCGGGTGGTCATCGGCCAGTGAGCTTCTCGTAGAGCTTGGAGAACATGCCCGAGCCCGAGGCTGCGAGGCGCGGCTCCGGCCGTGCTTCGCCACGTTCCTCGGCAAGGTCCATCAGGAGCTGACGCTGGCGCTCATCGAGCTTGATGGGCACCTGCACGTTGATGTGCACGTGCAGGTCACCACGGCCGTGGCGCTGCAGGCGCCCCACGCCCAGACCGGGGAGCCGGATCACGTGGTCGGGCTGAGTACCGGGCGCGATGTCCACCTCCTGCGGGCCGTCCAGCGTTTCCAGCGTGGCCACGGTGCCCAGCGCGGCCGCCGTCATCGGGACCGGGAGGGTGCAGTGCAGGTCGTCGCCGCGGCGCACGAACACCGAGTGCGACCGCTCGCGGATCTCGATGTACAGGTCTCCGGCGGGGCCGCCGCCGATACCGACCTCCCCGCGGCCGGACATGCGGATCCGCGTTCCGGTCTCCACCCCAGCGGGGATGTCGACCGTGAGCGACTGGCGGGTGCGCACGCGGCCCTCTCCGGCACAGTCCGGGCAGGGATCGGGGATGACGGTGCCCACCCCGCCGCAGGCAGTGCACGCGGTGGTGGCCATGACCTGGCCGAGGAAGGACCGGGTCATCCGCTGTACCGAGCCACGCCCCTGGCACACCTCGCAGGTGCGCGGGGACGTGCCCGGACGGCAGCAACTGCCGTTGCAGGTGGAGCAGACCACGGCCGTCTCGAGCTGCAGATCCTTCGTGGTGCCGAAGACGACGTCGCGCAGTTCGAGGTCCACGCGCATGAGCGAGTCCTGGCCGCGCCGCGCGCGCGAGGCCGGGCCACGCTGACCGCCGCCGGCCCCGCCGAAGAAGGTCTCGAAGATGTCGCTGAAGCTGCCGAAGCCCTGAGCGCCCGGGAACCCGGAGCCCGCTCCGCCGAGCGCCTCTTCGCCACCCATGTCGTACATGCGCCGCTTCTCGGGGTCGGCGAGTACCTCGTAGGCGCGGCCGAGATCCTTGAACTTCTCGGCGCCTTCCTCACCGGCGACGTCCGGGTGATAACGGCGGGCCATCTTGCGATAGGCCTTCTTGATGTCCTCGGCGCTCGCATCGCGCGATACGCCCAGGATCTCGTAGTAGTCGGTCACCTGGTCTTCTCTCGACTGGGATGGGGTACAGGGTCAGGTGGTCATGCCGCAGCGAACCGCCAGCTATGCGTGGCCGTCAGCCGGCAAGGATGCGGGAGAGGTAGCGAGCCACAGCGCGCACCGACGCCATGGTGCCGGGATAGTCCATGCGGGTCGGGCCCAGCACACCGAGCCGACCCACTCCCTCCGTGGCACTGCCTCCACCGTAGAGGCTGGTGATGATCGACGTCTCCATGAGTGCCTCGTCGCGGTTCTCCGAACCGATGCGCACGGTCAGTGCATCCTCGGCCATCTCGGAGAAGAGCTTCAGCAGCACCACCTGCTCCTCCAGGGCTTGCAGCACCGGGGAGATCGTGCGAGTGAAGTCGACGTCGGCGCGGGCCAGGTTGGCGGTGCCCGCCATGACGATGCGCTCCTCCGGCTCCGACTCGAGGGATTGCTTGAGCTGGGCGGCGACGCGCTCCACCAACGGCCGCTGGGCCACGGAGAACTGCTGGGGTAAATCGTCGAGCTCGGCCGTGATGTCCTCCAGTCGGCGCCCGGCAGCAATCACATTGAGGTGGGCCCGGAGCTCGGCGATGACCTGGGCCTGCAGATCCTCGGGGACCTCAACGGTGTGTTGCTCCACACGCCCGGTGTCAGTGATGACCACCACGAGCAGCCGCCGCTCTGCGACCGGCACCAGCTCGAGGTGGCGCAGGGAGGTACGGCGCATCGAGGGGTACTGCACCACCGCCACCTGCTGCGTGAGCTGGGCAAGCAGGCGCACCGTGCGATCGACCACGTCATCCACGCTCGCAGCGTCATCGAGCAGCAGCTGAATCGCTCGCCGCTCTGCCGGAGACAGCGGCTTGACCGTGTCGATCTGATCGACGAACACCCGGTAACCCTTGTCGGTCGGAATGCGACCGGCAGAGGTATGCGGCTGAGCGATCAGTCCGGAGTCCTCCAAGGCGGCCATGTCGTTGCGAATGGTGGCCGGGGAGACCTCGAGGTGGTGGCGCTCCACCAGCGCCCTGGAGCCCACCGGCTCCCGGGTGTGCACGTAGTCGCGGACGATCGCCTGGAGCACGTTGATCCTGCGCTCTTCACTCATGACGGTCTCCTCTCCCACGTTTCGTGCTCGCCATCCCGTGCGTGCCCTTTCAGCACTCGGATGATCCGAGTGCTAATCCTACGCGCCCCGGCGGGTGCGCGCCGGAACAGCCCGCAGTGCTTCCTAGAGTGCCCTCGTGACACAGCACAGCGGCCACGATCGATACGGCTCCGACGTCCTGGGGACTGACCCCCGTGCCCAGCACCGCGCCCCGCGGCTGCGCGCCACGGATCAGCCCGCCGAGATCGGCCTGGTCGCCGAGGAGGTCACCACGGGCTGGGTGGGCGCTGTGGTCCGGGTGGAGAAGTCCGGGGGCGTCCATGTGGTCGTCCTGGAAGACCGGCACGGACGCACGCGGTCCTTCCCCCTCGGGCCCGGGTTCCACGCCGAAGGCCGGCCGGTGATCCTCACCGCTCCAGTCGCGAGGTCGCGCGCCAACGTGGCCCACGGCGCCGGACGGCGGACCGAGGGTGGCCGGCGATTGACCGCCTCGGGTTCCGTGGCGGTGCAACGGCAGCGTGCGCGGGTGGCCCAACCCTCGCGGATCTGGGTTGAGGGCCGCCATGACGCTGAGCTGGTCGAACAGGTCTGGGGTGATGACCTGCGCGTCGAAGGTGTGGTGGTCGAGCTCCTCGAGGGCGCGGACAATCTCGAAGTGATGCTCCGTGACTTCGGCCCCGGGCCCGGGCGGCGCGTCGGCGTTCTGCTGGACCACCTGGTGCGCGGCTCGAAGGAGACCCGCATCGCTGAGCAGGTACGACGCCGCCACGGTGGCCACGTGTTGATCCTGGGCCACCCGTACGTCGATGTGTGGCAGGCCGTGAAGCCGGAACGTGTCGGCCTTCCGGCCTGGCCCGACATCCCTCGCAGTATCGACATCAAGACCGGCACGTTGGCGGCGCTGGGCTGGCCGCACGAGAGCCGGGCCGACATCGCCCAGGGGTGGAAGCGCATCTTGCGCACAGTGCGTGACTACCGCGACCTCTCCCCCGCATTGCTCGGCCGTATGGAAGAGCTCATCGACTTCGTCACCGCGCCCGAGGGCTGACAGCACGCAGGGCCAGCTCGAGCCCGGCAGCGACAACGCTCCGGAGGCGATTGTGGTCACCTTGAGCCGGTATGGGAGCGCGAGCGTCCCTCAGAGCGGCACCAACTGACCTCAACCGCTTTGGCGGGGCATCATGCCAGCAGGTCGCGCACCACGGCGTCGGCCAGCAGGCGTCCACGCAAGGTCAGCACCAGCCTGCCGGCGCCCTCGTCATCGAGGGTTGCGGGCGCAGCCTCAGCCAGTCCGCGGGAAACCAGATCAGAAAGCTGCTGCGCCTGGGCGCCGTGCAGGACGAGCCCTTCAGCCAACCGCGCACCGAGCATGACGCGCTCCATCTCACGGGTCGCGCCGTCGAGGATCTCCCGGCCGGCTGCCGGACTCAGGCCCTGATCGAGCCTGGTCGCGTAGGCACGGGGGTGCTTGACGTTCCACCAGCGCACCCCGCCCATGTGGCTGTGCGCGCCCGGGCCGACTCCCCACCAGTCGGCGCCGCGCCAGTAGGAGAGGTTGTGCCGCGAGGCGTGCCGCGGAGCACCCGGCTGTCCTGGCTGCGGATCACCGGGGGCCGTGCGTGCGAAGTTCGAAACCTCGTACCAGCGGTAACCCGCCTCAGTGAGAAGGCCGTCGGCCAGCTCGTACTTCTCTGCAGCGTCGTCATCACTGGGCAGCTCGAGCTCACCGCGCCGCACCTGCGCGGCCATCTTGGTGCCGGGCTCGACCACCAGCGCGTAGGCCGAGAGATGATCCGGTTTCAGCTCCAGCGCGGCCTCCACACTGATGCGCCAATCATCGAGGGACTCCCCCGGCGTGCCGTAGATCAGGTCGACCGAGACCTCCAATCCGACGTCCTGGGCCCAGCGCACCACCTGGGGCAGCCGCGCCGGATCGTGCGTGCGCTCCAGCGTGGCCAGCACGCCCGGCACCGCAGACTGCATGCCGAAGGAGACCCTGGTGAAGCCCGCCTCGGCCAGCTGCGCGAGCCCGGCGGGATCCACCGAGTCCGGATTGGCCTCGGTGGTCACCTCGGCGCCGGCGGACAGGCCCCAGGTCTCGCGGACGGCGTCGAGCATCCGGCTGAGATCACCAGGCGGGAGCATCGTCGGCGTCCCCCCGCCCACGAACACCGTGGAGACCTCCCGCTCGACCATGCCCGCGGAAGTCAGCTCCTCCGAGCGCAACACCCGCCCGGCGAGCTCGATCTCCCCCAGCGCGGTCTCGGCGTACTCGCTGATGCTGGCTCCGCCACCGAGCTCGGCCGCGACATAGGTGTTGAAGTCGCAGTATCCGCAGCGCACGCGGCAGAAGGGCACGTGCAGGTAGATCCCGAAGTCCCGGGTGTGCGCTCCCTCGGCGGCCGAGACCGGCAGAGCACCGTCCTCGGGAGCGGGCTCACCCTGCGGCAGTGCGGGCAAGTTACTTCTTGCCGGTGGGGGCGTCCGAGGTCAGGGCAGCCACGAAGGCCTCCGGCGGCACCTCTACGCGGCCTACCGACTTCATCTTCTTCTTGCCTTCCTTCTGCTTCTCCAACAGCTTGCGCTTGCGGGAGATGTCGCCGCCATAGCACTTGGCGAGCATGTCCTTGCGCAGAGCACGGATGGTCTCGCGGGCGATGACGCGCGCACCGACCGCCGCCTGGATCGGCACCTCGAACTGCTGGCGCGGGATGAGCTTGCGCAGCTTGCCGGCCATGTCCACGCCGTAGGAGTAGGCGTTGTCCTTGTGCACGATCGCGGAGAAGGCATCCACCTGCTCGTGGTTGAGCAGGATGTCAACCTTGACCAGGTCGGCGACCTGATCGCCGGAGGGCTCGTAGTCGAGCGAGGCATAGCCCCGGGTGCGGGACTTGAGCTGGTCGAAGAAGTCACCGACGATCTCGGCCAGCGGCAAGGTGTAGCGCAGCTCCACCCGGGTCTCGGAGAGGTAGTCCATGCCATTCAGCGAGCCGCGGCGCGACTGGCACAGCTCCATGATCACGCCCACGAACTCACTCGGCGCCAAGATGGTCGAGCGCACCACCGGCTCGCGGATCGACGCGATCTTGCCCTCGGGGAACTCGCTCGGATTCGTCACCCGATGCACCGTGCCGTCTTCGACGGTGACGTCGTAGGAGACGTTCGGCGCGGTGGAGATCAGCACGAGGTCGAACTCCCGCTCGAGCCGTTCGCGCACGATCTCCAGGTGCAGCAGGCCCAGGAATCCGCAGCGGAAGCCGAAGCCCAGGGCCACCGAGGTCTCCGGCTCATAGTTCAGCGCGGCGTCGTTCAGCTTGAGCTTGTCCAGCGCATCACGCAGCACGGGGTAGTCCGAGCCGTCCACCGGATACAGCCCGGAGAAGACCATGGGCTTGGGTTCCTGGTAGCCGCCGAGCGCCTCGGTGGCCGGAACCTTGTCGGCGGTGACGGTGTCGCCGACCTTGGACTGGCGCACATCCTTCACGCCGGTGATCAGGTAGCCCACCTCCCCGACGCCGAGGCCCTGGGTCGACACCGGCTCGGGTGAGATCACGCCGATCTCGAGCAGCTCGTGGGTAGCGCCGGTCGACATCATCTGGATGCGCTCGCGCGGGGTGATCTGGCCATCGATGACCCGCACGTAGGTGACGACGCCGCGGTAGGTGTCATACACGGAGTCGAAGATCATCGCGCGGGCCGGGGCATCGGCCTGGCCCTGTGGCGGTGGGATCTCCTCGACGATGCGGTCGAGCAGTTCTTCGACGCCGTCGCCGGTCTTGCCGGAGACGCGCAGACAATCCTCCGGTTCCCCGCCGATGAGAGTGGCCAGCTCGGCGGCGTACCGGTCCGGGTCTGCCGCGGGCAGGTCGATCTTGTTCAGCACCGGGATGATCGTGAGGTCGTTCTCCATGGCCAGGTAGAGGTTCGCCAGCGTCTGGGCCTCAATGCCCTGCGCGGCGTCCACGAGCAACACGGCACCCTCACACGCTGCCAGGGAGCGGCTCACCTCGTAGGAGAAGTCCACGTGCCCGGGGGTGTCGATCATGTTCAGCGCGTATGGCTTGCCCTCGACCTCCCAGGGCATGCGTACCGCCTGGGACTTGATGGTGATGCCGCGCTCACGCTCGATGTCCATCCGGTCCAGGTACTGCTCCTTCGCCTGCCGTGGTGTGACCACACCGGTGTACTGCAGCATGCGATCGGCAAGGGTCGACTTGCCGTGATCGATGTGGGCGATGATGCAGAAGTTGCGCAGGAGCTCCGGCGCCGTGGCAGCAGGAGTGATCGGGCCACTCATGGCGTTGGTCGCGGGCATACGGGATAGGGCAGAACTCACCCTCCCATCGTCTCACGCATGGAGAGCGGCGGGTCGAGCGCGCGATCGGTGCGCACGTGGAAGTCTGAAGCCATGAGCACTTCGTCGCCAGAGCCAGAGAACCAGCGCGGGGACCCAGACCGCACCGACCCGCAGCGGCCGGAGCCTGAGATCGTGAGCGGCGAGCCGGAGATCCTCGAGGGAGCAGCCAGCGGGCCCAGCGTGGCCGGCCAGGCGCTGAACCAGCTCGTCCCGATGCTGGTGCGCCTGGCTCGTCCTCCCGGCCTGATCCTGCTGCTGGCCGCCTCGGTGACCGTGCTGCTCCTGGGCGTCCTCGGCTGGCTGTACGGCAGCGGGGGCACGCAGTGGACTGCGTGGGTTCCCCTCGCGCTGGCAGTCATCCTCGCCATCCCAGTCGTGGTCTTCGGGATGCGGCGCGCCCGACTGAACCGGCGCACCCGCGGCCTGCAGCTCACCGTGCGATCCGGCGTGACCGTGCTGGTCAAGCGCCCCGGTGAGGGCAAGAGCGCACGCGAGGACGGTTCCCTGTCCGGGATCGACCCGCAGCGCGAACGCGAGCACCTTGAGGCCGCTCGGGCGGAGCTTCGCGTCCGCCAGGCCCGCTTCCTGCCGCGCTTCGAGGCCGCCCAGCGTGCAGCCCGCGCCTTGGCCGGTGGCGGCGACCATGCGCCCTACCTCCGGGACGACCTGCGCGTGACCCTGCTGGCACTGGTGGGCACGGTGCTAGCCATTCCCACGGCCACCGTGGCCGCCTTGATCACCGGCATCCTGCTCGGCGTTCGCTCCGCGCCCCTGTGAGGCACCACGCGGAGCCGCGGTATCGCCAGTGGCACCCGGGGCCCAGGGCAGGCTCCAGAGACAGAACTGCCGGGGCGCATCAGCGCCCCGGCAGTTCTACTCAGCTGTAGCGGCCCGGATCAGGCCGCGAGACTCAGTCCAGGTGGTGGATCTCAATCCAGGTAGTCGCGCAGCACCTGGCTACGCGAGGGGTGACGCAACTTGGACATGGTCTTGGACTCGATCTGGCGGATCCGCTCACGGGTGACGCCGTAGACCTTGCCGATCTCGTCGAGGGTCTTGGGCTGACCATCGGTCAGACCGAATCGCATCGACACCACGCCGGCCTCGCGCTCGGAGAGCGTGTCGAGCACCGCGTGGAGCTGCTCCTGCAAGAGCGTGAAGCTCACGGCGTCTGCCGGGACCACGGCCTCGGAGTCCTCGATGAGGTCACCGAACTCGCTGTCGCCGTCCTCACCCAGAGGGGTGTGCAAGGAGATGGGCTCGCGGCCGTACTTCTGGACCTCGACCACCTTCTCCGGCGTCATGTCCAGTTCCTTGGCGAGCTCTTCCGGAGTGGGCTCACGGCCCAGATCCTGGAGCATCTGACGCTGCACTCGGGCCAGCTTGTTGATGACCTCGACCATGTGCACCGGGATGCGGATGGTGCGGGCCTGGTCCGCCATGGCGCGAGTGATCGCCTGACGGATCCACCAGGTGGCGTACGTGGAGAACTTGTAACCCTTGGTGTAGTCGAACTTCTCGACGGCGCGGATCAGGCCCAGGTTGCCCTCCTGGATGAGGTCCAGGAACAACATGCCGCGCCCGGTGTAGCGCTTGGCGAGAGAGACCACCAGGCGAAGGTTGGCCTCCAGAAGGTGGTTCTTGGCCAGACGGCCGTCATTGGCGATCCACTGCAGCTCGCGCTTCGGCTTGCCGGAGAGTTCTGGCTCCCGGCTGAGCTTGTCCTCGGCGAACAGGCCGGCTTCGATGCGCTTGGCAAGCTCGACCTCCTGCTCGGCGTTCAGCAGCGCGACCTTACCGATCTGCTTGAGATAGTCCTTGACCGGGTCGGCGGTGGCGCCGGCGGTGACGACCTGCTGGACCGGCGCGTCGTCGTCATCAGCATCGGAGACGACGAAGCCGGAGAACGGGTTGGAGCTCGCGGGGGCCTCGGCACCCGCCGAGGCCTTCTCCTCCGTGGGTTCTTCCTCAGTCGCGGCCTCGGCCGAGGCTGCGGACTTCCGGTCGGTGGTCTTGCGGGAGGCGGTCTTGGCAGCGGCCGAGCCGGCGGTCTTCTTCGCCGCAGACTTCTTGGCCGTCGACTGCGCGGTTCCGGTGCTCGACTTCGCAGCAGTGGTCTTCTTCGCAGCGGGCTTCTTGGTGGCCGAAGACTCAGCGGACGTCGTCCCCGCCGGCTTCTTGGTGGCCGGCGACTTCGCCGCGGTCTTGGTCGCGGTGGAGCGGGTACGCCCGGTGGTCTTCTTCTGCCCGGCCGCCTCGGTGGCGTCCGGCGCGTCGGCACGAGCCTCGCTGGTGCTGGCGGCAGAGGAAGGCGTCACGATGACCTTTCGAAGGGGGTTCAGGTGGACGACCGATCAGCAGATCGCAGTCATTGGATCGTCGCGCACCATAATTATAACGGCGCACGGGGCGTTTCCGCAGAGATCCGCTGTCGATCTCAGAGTCCAACACCGTGCACCCGGGCACTATTCCGCGAGGCCACCGGGCCCTGGACCCCGCCATCGTGCCGCGCAGAGCACCACGACGGCGGAGTCCGCACGTGACCGACGGCACCGCGTGATGCCGCTCAAGCCGGGCGCGCCAGGAGCGCAGCAATCAGGCGAAGGACTCCAGCGGCGGGCAGGCACAGACCAGGTTGCGATCGCCGTAGGCTCCGTCCACCCGGCGCACCGTCGGCCAGTACTTGTCCTGGTGCTGGTTCGCGACGGGGTAGACGGCTTCAGCGCGCGTGTAGGGGTGCTCCCAGTCACCGACCATCGCGGACGCCGTGTGCGGCGCGCCGACCAGCGGGTTGTCCTCCGCCGGCCACGTACCCTCAGCCACCTTCATGGCTTCGCCGCGGATGGCGATCATCGCCGCGCAGAACCGGTCCAGCTCACCGAGATCCTCCGATTCGGTGGGCTCGACCATCAGGGTGCCCGCGACGGGAAAGCTCATGGTGGGCGCGTGGAATCCATAGTCGATCAGCCGCTTGGCGACGTCGTCGACAGTGATGCCGGTCTCGGCCCGGAGCGGGCGAAGATCAAGAATGCACTCGTGCGCCACATAGCCGGTCTCGCCCCGGTAGAGCACCGGGAAATGCTCATCGAGGCGGGCAGCCACATAGTTCGCGGCGAGCACGGCGGACTCCGTGGCCTCGCGGAGCCCGTGAGCGCCCATCAAAGCGATGTAGGCCCACGAGATCGGCAGGATCGACGGCGAACCGTAGGGCGCCGAGGAGACGGCGCCCGCTCGTGCACCCAGATCGCCCTGCACGAGCGGGTGGCCCGGCAGGAACGGTTCCAGGTGTGCGCGTGCGGCAACAGGCCCCACGCCCGGACCTCCCCCGCCATGCGGGATGCAGAAGGTCTTGTGCAGGTTCAGGTGCGAGACGTCTCCCCCGAAGCGGCCTGGCCGGGCGTGGCCGAGCAGCGCGTTGAGGTTGGCGCCGTCGATGTAGACCTGCCCACCAGCATCGTGGACCACGGCGCAGACCTCCCCGACGTGCTCTTCGTAGACACCGTGGGTGGACGGGTAGGTGATCATGATCGCGGCGAGGCTCTCCGCGTGCTTCTCGGCCTGGGCGCGCAGATCCTCCAGATCGATGTTGCCGACGCCATCGGTGCCGACCACCACGACCCGCATACCTGCTAGGACCGCTGAGGCCGCGTTGGTGCCGTGCGCGGAGGCCGGGATCAGGCAGACGTCACGACCGGACTCGCCGCGCGACTCGTGGTAGCCCTTGATGGCCAGCAGGCCGGCGAGCTCGCCCTGGCTCCCGGCGTTTGGCTGCACGGAGACGGCCTCATAGCCGGTGAGGATGCCCAGCCAGGACTCGAGCTCACCGATCAGCTCGAGGTACCCGGCCACATCGCCTGCCGGAGCGAAGGGGTGGATCCGGGAGAACTCCGGCCAGGTCACCGCCGCCATCTCGACGGCGGCGTTGAGCTTCATGGTGCACGACCCGAGCGGGATCATGCCGCGGTCGAGGGCGTAGTCCTTGTCCGCGAGGCGGCGCAGGTAGCGCATCATCGCCGTCTCGGAACGGTAGGTGGAGAAGACCGGGTGGGTGAGGTACTCCGTGGTCCGGGTCATGTCCCGCCATTGCGGGACCCGGCCCGTGTCGGCGGACTCGAAGGGCGCGCTGGCGCCCAGGGCCGCAGACACGGCCCGCACGAGTGCCTCCACTGCCCCAGGCGTCGTCGTCTCATCGACGGAGAGACGCACTCGGTCGAGGGACTCGAGCCAGACCGTGACGTCGGCCTCCAGCGCGGCGGCGCGCAGGTCCTCCGCGCGCCCGGGAACCACCAGCTCCAGGGTGTCGAAGAAGCGTTCGTGTGCGAGCTGACCGCCGGCTGCAGCCAGGGCCGGGGCCAGGGCGCCGGCGAGACTGCGGGCGTGCGCGTGCACGCGCTCCGCGATCGCACGCAGGCCGTCAGGGCCGTGATAGACCGCGTACATCGAGGCCATGACCGCGAGCAGCACCTGGGCGGTGCAGATGTTGGACGTGGCCTTCTCCCGGCGGATGTGCTGCTCCCGGGTCTGCAGGGCCAGGCGGTAGGCCGGCGCGCCGTCGGCGTCATGGGACACGCCCACCAACCGGCCCGGGAGCTGCCGCTGCAGTCCTTCCTTGACCGCCAGGTAGCCGGCGTGCGGCCCGCCGAAGCCCATCGGGACGCCGAATCGCTGGGTCGTGCCCACCGCCATGTCGGCGCCGAGCTCTCCGGCCGACGCCACCAGTGTGGCGGCGAGAAGGTCGGCGGCCACCACAGCCAGGGCATCACTGTCGTGCGCCCGGTCGATCAGCGCGGTCACGCTCTGACGCTCGGGGATACGCCCGGAGGCACCCGGCAGCTGGACGAGGACACCGAAGGCGCCCTCGAGGTCGGCGGCGGCCGGGTCGGTCAGCAGATCGGCCACCACGAGCTCGATGCCCACGCCGGCTGCGCGGGTCTCCAGCACGGCGCGGGTCTGGGCGAAGAGGTCGGCATCAACGACGAACCGGCGCGCGCCGGGAAGCTTGCGGGCAGTGGCACGCCGGGCGAGCAGCATGGCCTCGGCGGCGGCGGTGCCCTCATCGAGCATGGAGGCACCCGCGACATCGAGCCCGGTGAGATCGATGACCATGGTCTGGAAGTTCAGCAAGGCCTCGAGACGACCCTGGGAAATCTCTGGCTGGTACGGCGTATAGGCGGTGTACCAGGCCGGGTTCTCCAGGATGTTGCGCTGGATGACTGCAGGGGTGCGAGTGTCGTAATAGCCCTGGCCGATCATGGAGGTGCGCACGGTGTTCTTGGCGGCCAGCTCCCGCAGGCGCCCCAGCACCTCCTCCTCGGAGGCCGGTTCGGGCAGCCCGGCCGGCGGTTGCGCGTCGTGAATGCTCCGCGGCACCGCGGCATCCATGAGCGCTTCGAGGCTGGGGACCCCGACGGCGGCGAGCATGCGTTGTTGCGCGGCCTCGCCGGTCCCGATGTGCCGGGTGGAGAAGGGCGTCTCGCTCACGCGGCGCCCCCGGCCACGAATCCCTGGTAGGCCTCGGCGTCCATGAGTCCGTCGGGCAGCTCATCCACCCGCAGGGTGTAGAGCCAGCCCTCCTCGTGCGGGTCGGTGCCCACTGTCTCGGGCTCGTCCACGGCTGCGGTGTTCACCGCGAGGATCTCACCGGTGGCCGGGGCCACCAGGTCGGAGACGGACTTGGTGGACTCGATCTCGCCGCAGGTCTCCCCGGCTGTGATCTCGGTGCCGGCCTCAGGCAGGTCGACGTAGACCACGTCACCGAGCGCTTCGGCCGCGTAGGCGGTGATGCCGACCCGTGCGGTCTGGCCATCGACGGCGATCCACTCGTGGTCGGCGGTGTACTGACGGTCATCGGGATAGCTGGACATGGCGGGCTCCTCGGGCGTACGGCGATTCACGGGTAGTCGGCTGGCTGCGATGGGATCAGGACGGGCGGCGGTAGAACGGCGGCGACGCCACCGTCATGCTCTGGCGGCGGCCACGCACGTCAACTTCGAGGTCCGTGCCAGGCTCGAGGCCGGCGCCGGCGCCAGCGTCGACGAGCGCGAAGGCGATGGGATGGCCGAGCGTGGGCGAGAAGATGCCGGAGGTGATGCTGCCGATGGCGGTCTCCGCGCCGGGCAGGTGCACCGTGGAGCCGGCGCGTGCCGCCCGGCGCCCACCGCCGCTCAGCGCCACCAAGGTGCGGGCGGGCGTGCGCGCCTCCACGGCCGCGCGACCCACGAACTCGTGCTCCGACTCGAGGTTGACCACGCGTTCCAGGCCCGAGTCGGCGGGGACGAGATCGCGCCGCAGCTCCTGGCCGTACAGCGGCATGCCGGCCTCCAGGCGCAGGCTGTCACGGGCGGCGAGCCCGCAGGGGATGACACCGTGCTCCGCACCGGCCTCGGCCAGAACTCGCCAGACAGCAGCAGCGGAGGGGGCGGGTACCGAGATCTCGTATCCGGTCTCGCCGGTGTATCCGGTGCGCGCGATCAGGGCCGGCACATTCGCCACGCGCCCGGTGACGGCCCGGTAGTACCGCAGTTCGGAGAGGTCTCCCACCCCGGAGCCCTCATCCAAGGTCACCAGCGGCGCCAGGACGTCGGGCGAGACCGGGCCTTGCAGCGCGATCAGCGCCCGTGACTCCGTGCGGTCGGCCACGTGCGTGCCCCCGGAGCCCTGGCTGCGTGCGGTGAGCTCATCGAGCACGGTGAGGCGGTTCGCGGCGTTGGCGATCACCAGGAAGTTGGGGTGCCCCGCGTCGTCTGCGAGCCGGTAGACGATCAGATCATCGAGGACGCCACCGTCCTCGGCGAGGATGAGCGAGTACCGCGCTCGCCCGATCGGCATCGCGGAGGGGCGCGTCACCAGCGCCCGATCCAGGGCCTCCGGCGCGCCGGGGCCAGAGACTTCGATCTGCGCCATATGCGAGAGGTCGAAGAGGCCGGCGTGGGCCCGCACGGCGTGGTGTTCGTCCACGGCCGAGCCGTAGCGCAGCGGCATCTCCCACCCGGCGAAGCCGGTGAGATGCGCATGCAGGTCACGATGTTGGGCGTACAACGGCGTACGCAGGAGTTCGGTCTCAGCGGTCATTCGGGGCTCCGTCGGTGGTCGGGCTGCGCGAACGCAGCGGCTTCCAGCGGTCCCCCTCTGTCATCCAGAGTGGCCTCGTCGTGCACGGTGCGGGTACCTGAGAGGTTGCCGGGGTGGTTGCTCCTACGGTGCGCCTGCGAAGGCGGCTCTCCCGTGCCGACTAATGGCGGCCGTATCCAATTGTGATGGTGCTGACGCTATCAGGACTCGGCAGGCTTGACCGCGAGGACAGGGCAGGGGGCGTCGAGCAGAATGCGCTGCGCGTTGGTGCCCAGGATGAGCTTGCCCACCGGGGAACGACGCCGCAATCCGATGACCAGAAGCTCAGCGCCGAGATCCTCGGCAGTGGTCACCAGGGTCTCGGCCACGTCATCGGTGCGCGAGATCTGGCGCACCTCGTAGGCGACATCGGCCTCGTCGAGTTCATCCCGGACGGTATCGGCCAGCGCGTCCAGCGACTCGTCATCAGAGTTCGGGCCATGGGTGAGCACTACGACCAGACGGCTTTCCCGGCGCCGGGTCTCCATGATGGCAGCGGCCAGTGCCGCTCGGCCTTCAGGGGTGGTCACGTAACCGACGACGACCGCCATCCGGGCTCCTTCGATGCTTCGTGTAAGTGTGGTCTCTGTGACGTTACCGGATGGGCGTTGTCCGAGGTGAACGCGGAGCCACCCATGGTGGCGGCATGCCTCCTTCCAGAGCCAGCAGCACGAGGGCGGCGAGCCGGTGTTCTGGATCCCGGCCAAGGCTCTGCTGGGCCAGCACATCGGCGCGTGCGCCTTCACCGAGCCACCAGGAGAGATACGCGGCGGTGGCCAAGGGGGCGGCCGCAGCCGCCGGCGGTGCGCATGCGGCCAGATGTCCCACCAGTGCGATCGTGGCCCGCACCAGCCGGCTGTCCGGCCCGGCGGACTCGGCACGATCGGTCGCGGCGCCCACGTCGCCCACCCCGCTGATCTCCGCGACCGCGCATCCCGCGAGCGCCGCGGCAACTACGGCGTCGCGCACCTGGACGTCCTGTAGCGAATCCAGTAACAACCCCCACTCCTCGGCCTGGCCCGTCCCCGCTTCATCGCCTGGTTCCGCCAGGGCAGCGTCCCAGCGTCCGGCCAGCCCGCCGCGCCACCCCTCCGGGTCGGTGGCGCGAACGCGGGACCGCTCGGCCTGAGCCATGGCGCGAGCCACCCGAGCGCACAGGTCTGCGTCCGCCAGCGGGGTCACCGCGAGTTCCTCACGAGAGCCGGCCGGGGCATAGCCCTCGGCGACGAAACCCGCGGTCACCGCACTGTGGACGAGATCCTCCAGGGGGTATCCCCCGGGCGGGCAGCAGCCGGCACAGTCCAGGCAGGCCCAGGACTGCGCGCCCACGGACAGGAGAGACACCGAGATCTCCGGAGCCCCCTCACGCGTGACCTCGTCGACCATCTGCACGGCAGGTCGATGCACGTCCAGATCGTCAGGCGGCCCGTCGTGATAGGCGAGCAGCACCACCTCGACCGTCTGGGAATCGACCAGCCGGGCGAGCACCTGCCGCACCTCCGCTCGCGAGCGGTGGGGCGCACCATGGAGGTCCGCGAGGTCCAAGCGTGCCAGCGGACCGGAACGGATCCGCGACGGCCCGTCCCTCTGCATGACCATGATGATGAGGGAGTCACGGGGATGAAAGCCCAGGAGGTACGGGACGGCGGCAACGAGGTCGGCGGCGTGAGTGCATCTCATGCCGCTCATCTCAGTGGCGACTGCGCTGTCGTGCTGGCGCGCAGACCACCCTTGAGGATGCCGGGATCGTGGAGGACCCGCCTGTGGACACCACTGCGCTCCGAGCCTCGACCTCCACGGTGGATGGTTGCAGAACACCTACCCTCGGCTCATGACCTTCCCTGCTCCCGGACGACCGGCTGAGAACTCTGCCGGATTCGACCGCCTCGTGAACGCCGTCGCCGAACGCGTGCAGCAGGCAGTGGCTGAGCACGGAGTGCTGGAACCCCTGACCACAGCTACCTCCTCCCCCGCCGGTGCCACCACGGACGCCGCCCTCGCGGAAGACCCCGTGCCGGCCGTGGAGGCGGTGGCGCCGCATCTGCGAGAGCTCCTGGCTCCTGGACGCGCCCTGCTCACGGGCGGGAAGCGGCTGCGCGCGCAGCTCTGCGGCGCCGGCTGGCTGGCGGCCGGCGGAGCCACCAGCGACCCGGACGGCGAGCTGCCCGAAGCTCTGGTCCTCGCCGGAAGCGCACTGGAACTCTTCCAGGCCACCGCACTGATCCACGATGACGTCATCGACGGCTCACTGACGCGCCGAGGAGCCCCGGCCGCACACCAGAGCTTCGCCACACTGCACCGCAACGGCGGTTTCCTCGGAAATGCCGCGAGCTTCGGTCACGCCGGTGCCATCCTGCTCGGCGATCTCCTGCTCGCCGCGGCCTCGGCGGAGATGCGCCGCGCGGCCCGCGCCGCCGGGACCATGGCCGGGGAGGCAGCGCACCGGATCTTCGACGCCATGATGATCGAGGTGGCCTTCGGCCAGTACCTCGATGTGCGCGCCCAGGAGATGCCCTGGCAGCAGGACTCGGGGAGCGACGCGGTCGAACGCGCCCTGCAGGTGGTGAGGCACAAGTCTGCTCGCTATTCCGTGGAACACCCCCTGGCTCTCGGCGCCGCGCTGGCTGGTGGCGCTCCCGAGCTCCTCACTGCCTTGCGCAGCGTCGGGCTGCCGCTGGGCGAGGCCTTCCAGCTCCGCGACGACGAGCTCGGCGTCTTCGGCGATCCCGAGGTCACCGGAAAACCCGCCGGGGATGATCTCCGCGAGGGCAAGCGCACCGTTCTCCTGACACTGACCCTCCAGCGCGTGAGCGAAACCGAACGCGGACTTCTGCAGCAGCGCGTCGGAGCCCCAGATCTCTCCCTGACGGAGGTCGAACACATGCGCGATCTCATGCAACGCTGCGGCGCGGTGGCCGAGCATGAGCGCATGATCGCCGCACGTCAGGTTCAGGGCCTGGACGCGCTGCGCCGGACTGAGCTATCTCCGGCGTCCAGAGCGCATCTGACCGCATTGGCCGAGGCGCTGGTGCGTCGCGCTTTCTGAGGCGGATTGCGCCAGAAGGCAGAACCTCCTAGAAGGCCAGCGTCTGAGCCACCCGTCGGACGGCGTGCACCCGGTGGTCCAGCAGCGCGGCAATCGGAGCCTGCCCCAGCTCCTCGTGGTGGCTGTAAAGCCACTCGAAGGCCTCACGGTCGGTGTACCGGGCGTCCTTGAGCACCGTCAAGGTTCCGCGGAGGCTGGGCAGCGGGGCCGGCCCGTCAGGATGATCGGCCTCGAGGATCAGCTCTGCGGGGATCGAGACGGCGTCGTTGGTGCCGCGCCGCAGAGCCAGGAGCTTGCCCTCGCGAAGCATCGTCCGGACGTCCCGGTCACGCACGCCGAGGACTTCGGCGACCTCAGGCACCGAGTACCAACGTTCCGGTTCGATCGTGGACTCCACGGGAGGTTCTGCGGTCATACGCCAATCCTAGAGGTTGTCAACGCGCCACACCGGACGCTACTGTCACACCTGCTACTTCCGTCACACAAACCACACATCTCTCTAGCGACTCACCAGTCACATCTGAGTCATCGCTGGGCATGGAGGATCGATGAGCAGGAACTCGCGCGCCGCGGCCCGCCACGCAAGCCGGGCAGGTCTCGGCCTGGCCGTTGCTGTCACCGCCGTAGGCATCTCCGCGCCAGCGGTGCACGCTCAGGCACCCGCTCCGCAGAGTGGGGCACCGATGCCCCAGGGAGCGCTCCCTGCCAACGGGGTGAACTCGCCTGCCACCCAGGGGGCCACCGCCCTCGCCCTGCCTGCGAAGGCCGACATGAGCGCCTCGGCGCGAGGCATGGGCGGCATCCAGCCGATGAACCGGCCGACGCTGAACTACCGCGTGGTGGCCGGTGACACGCTCTCGCGCATCGCCGCACGTCACAACACCACGGTCAGCGCCATCGCACGCGAGAACAACCTCTCCAACCCCAATGTGATCCGCATTGGCCAGATGCTGCGCATCCCCTCGGCGGCGAGCGGGAACTCGAACTCCAGCTCCGGAAGCTCCAGCAGCGGGAACTCCAGCTCCTCGACCGCCGGGCGCTACACGGTGCGCGCCGGCGACACTCTCAGCGCCATCGCGGTCCGGCAGGGCACCACTGTCTCGGCACTGGTGCGGGCGAACAACCTGTCCGACCCCAACCGGTTGCGCATCGGCCAGGTGCTGACCCTTCCCGGCAGCAACCAGTCCTCCGGGAACTCCAGCAGCGGAAACTCGAACTCGGGCAACTCCAGCTCCGGAAGCTCCAGCAGCGGGAACTCCAGCTCCAGCAATTCCAGTTCGGGCAACTCCAGCTCGTCCTCGACGCGCTACACCGTGCGCGCCGGCGACACCGTCTCCGGCATCGCCTCGCGCCACAACTCGACCGTCCAGCAGATCATTCAGGCCAACAACCTGAGTGCCTCAGCCTTTATCCGTGTCGGCCAGCAGCTCACGATCCCGGCCAGCGCCGGCCCCGCCACGTCCAGCAACAGTGGGAACCTGGTGCCGAACACCTTCCTGGGCCGCACCTACCCCACCGAGGTGGTGGCCTCAGCCAACCAGAACAAGGCCACCCTGCTCGCGATGCAGGCCGAGGGCCGCATCCCCTCGCGTGCGCAGATGCAGGCCATGGTGGTCGAGGTAGCACGCCAGATGGGCGTGGACCCGGCTCTGGCTCAGGCACACGCCTTCCAGGAATCCGGCTTCAACCAGACGGCCGTCTCCCCCGCCAACGCCATCGGCACGATGCAGGTCATCCCAAGCTCCGGCGAGTGGGCTTCCCAGCTCGTCGGCCGGCAGCTCAACCTGCTCGACCCGCGTGACAACGTCGTGGCCGGCGTGGCGATCATCCGTCAGCTGCACCGTTCGGCCAAGTCCTACGACGACGCGATCGCGGCCTATTACCAGGGCCTCGGTGGGGTGAACCGGCACGGGTGGTACCCGGACACCACGCGCTATGTCGCGGCGGTGAAGTCTCACATGGCCAACTTCTGAGCCAATCCGCTTCGGCCCGGACCGCAGCGCTCGGTGGCGGCGATCGCCGCCACCGAGCGCGTCACGCACCGTCGAGTACGCTGCGTCGCCGTACGCTCGGCGCGTGGAGCCCGTGACAACCGGTGATCCGTTGCTCGGCCGTGTGGTCGAGGGACGGTACGAGGTGACGGCTCGGATTGCCCGCGGCGGCATGGCCACGGTGTACCGGGCGACCGATCGCCGCCTCGACCGGACGGTGGCGCTCAAGGTCATGCACCCGCACCTGGCGGAGAGCCCGGAGTTCGTCGCACGCTTCCGTCGCGAGGCCCGGGCCGCCGCGCGGCTCTCGCACCCCGGGGTGGTCGCGGTCCACGATCAGGGCAGCACAGGCGAGGCGGTCTACCTCGCGATGGAGCACGTTCCCGGCCCCACCCTGCGCGACGAACTCGCCCGGCGCGGTGTGCTCCCTCTCGGCGAGGCACTGCGCGTGGCCGAGCAGGTCCTCGATGCCCTGGCGGCAGCCCATCGCGCCGGGCTGGTGCACCGCGACATCAAACCCGAGAACGTACTGCTGAGCGAGGTCCGCGGCGAGCGGCGCGCCAAAGTCGCCGATTTCGGCCTCGCGCGC
Organism: Bogoriella caseilytica; assembly: GCF_003752405.1. Classification (NCBI taxonomy): domain Bacteria; kingdom Bacillati; phylum Actinomycetota; class Actinomycetes; order Allobogoriellales; family Allobogoriellaceae; genus Allobogoriella; species Allobogoriella caseilytica. The sequence goes on from NZ_RKHK01000001.1 coordinate 123,761, forward strand.
GCCGTCACGGAGGTCACCGCCTCCACCACCGGCACGATCCTGGGCACGGTGGCCTACCTGGCGCCGGAGATTGTGACCGGTGGGGCCGCAGAACCCCCGAGCGACGTCTACGCCACCGGGGTCCTGCTGTACGAACTGATCACCGGCCATCAGCCCTTCGTGGGTGAGGCACCGATCCAGGTGGCCTTCCAGCACGTGAACTCCACGGTGCGCGCCCCTTCCGAGGACGTGCCCTGGCTGCCCGCCGAGGTCGACGACCTGCTCGCCGCCCTGACAGCACGCTCCCCCGAGGAACGGCCCCAGGACGCCGGTGCCGCCCTCGAACTCGTCCGGACCACCCTGGCGCAGCTCGACCCGGCCACACTGGCCCGCCGCGCCGATGTCGCTCCCCCACCGGAACCGAGCGCGGCCTCATCGCAGGAGGCACACGACCCCGGACGGACCACAGCCTTCCAGACCCACGGCACGGTCGCGCTGCCACGAGGCGCCATCACCGCGCCCCCACCACCCACAGCTGGGGTGGAGCCACCCCCACGCCGCGGCCGGCGCCGTCCGCTGATCATCATCGCCTTCCTGCTGATGCTGGCGGCCGCTGCCCTGACCGGCACCTGGTGGTGGCTCACCTACGGCCCCGGCTCTCCCACCGTGGTCCCCGAGGTCTCGGGGCGCACCGAGGCCGAGGCTGTTGCCCTGCTGGACGCCGCCGACCTCGAGGCGAGCCTGAGCTACGCCCACGATGACGACATCGCCGCCGGGGTCGTCCTCTCCGTCGATCCCTCCGAAGGAGTGGAACGGCCTCGCGGCTCCATCGTGGATCTTGTGATCTCCGAGGGCGTCCTGAGCCACGCCGTGCCGCAGGTGGCCGGACGGGACCGGGAGGCGGCCGAGGCGGCGATCACCGATGCCGGGCTGGCCGTGGGCGAGATCGGGACCACCTACGACCCCGAGGTTCCTGTGGGCGTGGTGATCTCCTCCGACCCCGAAGCCGGTACCGAGATCCCGCACCACCAGAGCGTCGCCCTGGTGGTCTCGGACGGGCCCGAACCCATTGCCGTCCCCGGGCTGAGCGGCGCCACCGCGGAGGAAGCAGCTGCCGCCTTGGACAGGGCCGGCCTCAGCCTGGGATCGACGATCGAGGAACACCACGAGGAGGTCCCCGAAGGTCAGGTCATCAGGCAGTCCCCCGACCCGGACGCCAGCCTGCTGCCGGGCGAGAGCGTCGACATCGCGATCTCCCTCGGACCTGAGCTGTTCGAGGTGCCCGATCTGGTCGGAGAACAGGTCGACCAGGCCACCGACACCCTCAGAGATCTCGGCTTCGAGGTGGAGGTCGAGACGATCTGGGGCGGTTTCTTCGGCAGCGTACGCTTCGTCGATCCCGAGCCGGGCACGATGCTGCCACGCGGCAGCGTCGTCACCCTGCAGGTCGTCTAGGTCCCCGCTAGCGGCGGCGGAGCATCTCGGAGACGTCGAAGGCCATCTCCAGGGACTGCTGATGGTTCAACCGCGGGTCCACCAGGGTCTCGTAGCGCCGCGCCAGCGCCGCGTCGTCGACCTCCTCAGCACCCCCGAGCACCTCGGTCACATCATCGCCGGTGAGCTCCACGTGCAATCCGCCCGGCACAGTGCCCAGACTCTGGTGGACCTCGAAGAAACCATGGACCTCGTTGATCACCGTGGCGAAGTCACGCGTCTTGTAGCCGGACTCGGAGGTGAAGGTGTTGCCGTGCATCGGGTCGCAGACCCAGGTGACCTCACAGCCCTCGGCGTGGATACCCTCGACGAGCTGGGGCAGCACCTCCCGGATCCTGCCGGCTCCCATGCGGGTCACGAAGGTCAGGCGGCCAGGGGTGTTCTCCGGGTTCAACCGCTCCGCCAACGCCAGCGCATCCGCAGCGCTCGTTCCCGGCCCGAGCTTGACCCCAATGGGGTTGGACACCCGGGAGAGCAGATCCACGTGCGCGCCCTCGAGCTGACGAGTGCGCTCGCCGATCCACAGGAAGTGCGCCGAGGTGTTGTACGGCCGCCCGCTGCGGGAGTCGATGCGCGTCATGGAGGACTCGTAGTCCAGCAACAGCGCCTCGTGGGAGGTGAAGAAGTCCGTGGTGCGCAGCGCCTCGAAGTCCACGCCGCACGCACGCATGAAACGCATCGCGCGGTCGATCTCGGCCGCGAGTTCCTCGTAGCGAGCGTAGGCCGGGTTGGCCATGAAGCCGCGGTTCCACTGGTGCACCTCGCGCAGGTCCGCGAAACCGCCGCCGGTGAAGGCGCGGATCAGGTTGATCGTGGTGGCCGAGCGGTGGTAGGCCTCCAGCAACCGACGCGGATCCGGGGTACGCGATTCCTCGGTGTAGGCGTGACCGTTGACGGCGTCACCGCGGTAGACGGGCAGCGTCAGGCCATCGCGGGTCTCCATGCCGGAACTGCGTGGCTTGGCGTACTGCCCGGCCATGCGCCCCATCTTGATCACCGGCATCGAGGCGCCGTAGGTCAAGACTGCCGCCATCTGCAGGATCGTGCGGATCTTGTTCCGGATCCGGTCGGCGTCCGATTCGGCGAAGGTCTCCGCGCAGTCACCGCCCTGGAGCAGGAAGGCCTCGCCCCGGCCCGCCGCGGCAAGCTGAGCGGTCAGCTTGTCTGCCTCACCGGCAAAGACAAGCGGAGGGCGGGTACGCAGTTCACCGGTGACCTCTTGCAGCACATCGCTGTCTGGCCAGGACGGCTGCTGCTGCGCCTCAAGCGCGCGCCACTGCTGCAGACCGGCCAGGACCTTGGAGGAAGCCTCAATACTCACCGCGGCAGGATAGGCCTCAGTGAGCGCCGGCGGGAGCCGGTTCCACGGACTGGCCAATGGTGGTCATCATCTCGGTGAACCACTCCTGGCTGATGTCGAAGGCCTTTCCGCCCGCGATGCGCGGGAAGGGCACCGCCTTGAGGCGGCCCTCGTCCTCCTCGTCGTGACCGATCACACCGGAGGTGCCTTCGAGCGCGGACTGCACCGCGAGGTCCGTCATCGACTGGATGAGCCGCAGATCCTGGGCGTTGGCGGCCGCAGCGCGGGAGAAGTAGCCAGACTTCTGCACCATGACCTTCTCGGCGCCGATCTTCTCGGCGAACTGCTTGGCGAACCACGCGCCGGGGTTGATGGTGTCGAGCTTGACGTGACCGAAGGGGTCGCGCTGGACCTCCTCGCCCTTGGCTTCGAGCTCGGCGACGATCTCGGGGACGCCGGCGCCCTCGGAGAGGAAGATGTTGACGTTGCCCTGGCGGTCCATGATCGCGCGCAGCCGTTCGGCCTCACCGTCGATGTCGAGCTTCATCTCCGGCAGGAACACCGCGTGGATGTCCCAGCGTTCCTGCGACAGGCCCACGCTCGGCGCCCACTCCTGGGTGCCGAGCCAGGTGCGGTACGAGCTCGCTGCGGCCGCGGTCAACCACCCGCAGTGGCGACCCATGACCTCGTGGACGATGAGCATGCGCGGGTTGACGCGGTGCTCGCCGATGATGTTCCGCGCGAAGCCGGCGGCTTCCTCGGCGGCCGTCCACGCACCCAGGGACTGTCGGATCGGGATGATGTCGTTGTCGATCGTCTTGGGCAGACCCACCACGGTGAGGTGGTAGCCGTTCTCTTCGAGGTAGGCGGCCAGGTCAGCAGCAGTGGTGTTGGTGTCATCGCCACCGATGGTGTGCAGCACGTCGACGCCGTCGGCCTGGAGCTGCTTGGCCGCCACCGTCAGCGGATTCTCGCCCTCCTTGACCAGGCCGCGCTTGAGGAGGTCCTCGGCGTTCGTGAGCTTGACACGCGAGTTGCCGATCGGACTGCCGCCGAAGCGGTGCAACAGGTGGGCATTCGCCCGGGCCTGCGCATCGATCGTGATCTTCGTGCCGGTCAGCAATCCGTGGTACCCGTGCTCGTACGCAATGATCTCCACGTCGGGAGCAAGATCGGTGTAGCGCTCGATCAGTCCTCCGACGGCGGAGGACAGGCAGGGGGCAAAGCCACCGGCGGTGAGCAGGGCGACGCGACGGACCGGCATGGGAACCCTTTCGGCAGGTGTGGGACGACCCCCCGATCCTAACGGCGATGCGCACCCTCCTCGCGCCCCGGCGAAGGCGTGGACGCGTAGGCTCGACGCTATGACCAGCACCGGCGACGGCGAGGGGGCCGAGGGCCGCCCTGAGGAGGCAGCCGACCCGGATGAGCCGCCCCAGGCGCCGGAATCTCCCGCGCCGGAGGCCAGCGCCACGGAGGCCGGTGGCCCGGAGCCCGACGGGCCGGCGCCACGTCGCCCTCGGCTCGACGATGAGGATGTCGCGCGCCGGTGGAAGGAACTCACTGCTGACCTGCAGGACCTGGAGTCCCTCGGGGACCTCGCCAGCCGCGATCCCCTTCCGGAGCCCCGCAAGCCGCGCCCTCAGCCCGGACCGGCCCGTGCGCGCGAATGGGGCCCGCGCGACTACGGCGAGCCCGATGAGGAGGCCGACGGGTTCGAACCGGAAGAGCCTGCGCAGCTCTCAGCAGCGGATCCAGTGCTCGCCATCGGGTGGGTGGCCGCTGTCGCGCCCCTGGTCTGCCTACTGCTCCTGGTGGTCTTCGCCTCCCCGTCGCGCCTGCTGGTGATGACGCTGGGCGCCATCACCCTGTGTGGGGTGGGAGTATTGCTGTGGAAGTTGCCCACGCACCGCTCGGACGACGGCAACGGTGCCGTCGTCTAATGCTGAGGTAAAACCCACGCAAACACCCCCGCGCTTGGAGGAATCCGGCAAATGTGCCGGGTACCGTGGCGGTGCGCACTACTCAAGTAGCGGGGAAATGTACGCTGCCGTTCAGTCTTCGCATCACAGTCAATGGAGCCTCGACATCATGGACACCTACAACGTTCCCACCTCTCTCGACCTCGACCCCGGCCGCAGCATCACCGACTACCTTCTCGAGCAAGGCAAGGAACACCCCGAGCGCGTCCTCTACGAGGAAAAGGCCGGAGAGACCTGGGTGCCGCACACAGCCGCCCAGACGCTGGCACGCGTCGAGGCCATCGCCAAGGGTCTGATCGCCGCCGGTGTCGGCGCCGGGGATCGCGTCGGCATCATGTCGCGCACCCGGCTGGAGTGGACGCTCACCGACCTGGCCGCGTGGCACGCCGGCGCGGTCCCGGTCCCCGTCTACGAGACCTCCTCGCCCGACCAGGCACACTGGATCCTCTCCGACGCCAAGGTCAAGGCGATCGTGGTGGAGACTTCGGAACTCGCTGCCGTGATCGAGGCGGCCCGCGAGGTCGAGGGCGGGCTTCCCGAGCTGGGCGAGGTCTGGGAGATCGACGGTGGCGCCCTGGACACCCTCGCTGCGCTCGGTGCGGAGGTCTCTGATGAGGATCTCGCAGCGCGGCATCAGGCGATCGGCCTGGACTCGCTCGCCACCATCATCTACACCTCCGGCACGACCGGGCGCCCCAAGGGCGTCGAGCTGACCCACGGGAACTTCGTGCGCCTGGCCGCCGAGGCCGTGGTGGACATCTCCGAGGTGTTCGCGCAGGAGGGCGCCCGCACGCTGCTCTTCCTGCCATTGGCGCACGTCTTCGCACGCTTCGTCGAGGTCCTGGTGCTCGTGGCCGGCAAGCCCATGGGCCACACGGCGGACGTCAAGCAGGCCGTGGTCGATCTGGGCACCTTCAAGCCCACCTTCATCCTCTCGGTGCCGCGGGTCTGGGAGAAGGTCTACAACTCGGTGGAGCAGAAGACCGGCGGCGGCCTGAAGCTGAAGATCTTCCGCTGGTCCGCCAAGGTCGGCATCTCCTACTCGCGAGCACTGGACACCCCGCAGGGCCCCTCGGCGCGTCTGAAGGCCATGCACCGGGTGGCGGACAAGCTGGTGCTGTCCAAGCTGCGTGCCGCACTCGGCGGCCAGGCTCGCTACGCCGTCTCCGGAGGCGCCCCCCTGGGGGAACGTCTCGCCCACTTCTACCGCGCTTCCGGCCTGAACGTGCTCGAGGGGTACGGCCTCACCGAGACCAGTGCACCCACGCACGTGAACCGCCCGGGCAACAACAAGATCGGCACCGTGGGACAGCCCCTTCCCGGTACCTCGGCGCGTATCGCCGAGGACGGCGAGATCCTCGTCAAGGGCATCGGTGTCTTCCGCGGCTACCACGACAATGCCGAAGCCAGCGCGGAAGCTCTGGAGGACGGCTGGTTCCGCACCGGTGACATCGGCTCGATGGACGACGAGGGCTTCCTCAAGATCACCGGGCGCAAGAAGGAGATCATCGTGACCGCCGGCGGCAAGAACGTGGCGCCGGCGCCCCTGGAAGACGCCTTGCGGTCCTACACCCTGGTCTCCCAGTGCGTGGTGGTCGGTGACAACAAGCCCTTCATCGGTGCGCTCGTCACCCTGGACACCGAGATGATGCCCGGTTGGCTGAAGAACCACGACATGCCCGAGATGACGGTCGAGCAAGCAGCCAAGGACCCGAAGATCCGCGAACACCTGCAGATGGCCGTGGACCGGGCGAACAGCAAGGTCTCCAAAGCGGAGCAGATCAAGGACTTCACCGTGCTCACCACGGATTTCACCGTGGAGAACGGCTACCTCACCCCCTCGATGAAGGTCAAGCGTTCCGAGGTGCTCAAGGACTTCGCACCCGCAATCGAGGACTTCTACAGCCAGGCTGCCCAGAAGCGCAACGGCCGCTAGTCAGGGCCCCTCCCGACACACAGCGAGAGATCACAGCGGACGAGTGCGCCCCCGGCGCGCTCGTCCGCTGTTGTGTCAGTGGCGCCGTTTACGGTGAGCACTATGCGCGCACCGTCCTTCCTGGCCACCGCACCTGGCGGGCGCCTGCACCTCGATGCCCTGGACCGCGCCTCCGACCTCGAGGCCCAGCGGCGCGCCCGCCCGGTCCAGCTCGGCCTCGACGAGGTGGGGATCGCCCTGCGCGACGTCACCTTCGTGGTCGTCGACCTCGAGACCACCGGGGCGGCACCGGCCACCGCGGAGATCACGGAGATCGGAGCCGTCAAGGTGCGCGGCGGTGAGGTCCTGGGCGAGTTCCAGACCCTGGTGGATCCGGGCTCGGTCATTCCCCCGCAGATCACCGTTCTCACCGGGATCACTCAGGCCATGGTGGCGACCGCGCCAGCCATCGATGAGGTCCTCCCGGCCTTCCTGGCCTTCGCCGGCCTCGAGGTCGGCGCCCCTGATCTGTCCGGGAACGAGGGTGCCGGCGCGCCCGCGCACACCGTGCTCGTGGCACACAATGCCGGCTTCGACGTCGGCTTCCTCAAGGCTGCGGCCGCCAAGACCGGGCGCCACTGGCCCCGGGTTCAGATCCTCGACACCGTTGCCCTGGGCCGGCGCTTCGTCACCCGTGATGAAGTCCCGAACCACAAGCTCGCCACCCTGGCCGCGTTCTTCCGTGCCGACGTCGATCCCACTCACCGGGCCCTGGACGATGCCCGCGCCACGGTCGATGTGCTGCACGGCCTGCTCGCCCGCGGTGCCTCAGCCGGGGTGACGCACCTGGAGGATCTGCGCACCGCGACGGACCCAGTTCCGGCCCGGCGTCGCCGCAAGGCGACCATGGCGGATACGCTGCCGACCTCCCCCGGCGTCTACCTCTTCGAAGGGCCGGGCGCCGAGGTGCTCTACGTGGGCACCGCCACCAACGTGCGCCGCCGCGTGCGCTCCTACTTCACCGCCTCCGAGAAGCGCAAACGCATCGGCGAGATGCTCGACATCGCCACAGCGGTGCGGCCCGTTCCCTGCGCCACGGTGCTGGAAGCCCAGGTACGCGAGCTGCGGCTCATCGCCGAGCTCGATCCGCCGTACAACCGGCGCTCACGTCGCCCGCAGACACGGCCCTGGCTCCGGCTCACCGATGAGGCCTACCCGCGGCTGTCCATCGCGCGGGCGCTGCCCGCTGGAGCGATGGGCCACGCACTGGGACCCTTCACCTCACGACGGGCCGCCACAGCCGCCATGGAGGCCCTCCAGCAGGTCTCACAGGTACGCCGCTGTACCGCCCGACTCCCGCTCACGGCGGCGCCCGAGGCCGTGGCCTGCGCTCTGGCGGAGATGGGGCACTGCGGAGCACCGTGCACCGGCGCGCAAGGTCACGTTGAGTACGCCGGAGTACTCACCGGACTCACGGAGGTGCTCACCGGGAGGGTTGATGCGGCGGTGGGCGCTTTGCGTGAACGCATCGCCCGGCTGGCCGCCCAACAGCGATACGAGGAAGCCGCTGTCGATCGTGACCGGCTTGCGGCCCTCCTGCGTGCCGCGCGCCTGAGTGAGCGGCTGCGGCCACTGGTGACCACCCCGCAGATCATCGCTGCTCGCCCGCGCACTGCGAACCCGCAGAGCGCCCAGGCTGGTGGCTGGGAGCTGGCCATCATCCGCTACGGCCGCCTCGCCGGTACTGCCGTTGCCCCCCGGGGCCATGACCCGGTACCGGTCATCGAGTCCTTGCGCCTGACCGCGGAGCACGTGCCCGCACCGGAACTCGCCTGCGGCGCTGCGCCCGTACAGGAGAGCGAGCTCGTGATCGACTGGCTCTGGCAGGAGGGCACGCGGCTGGTCGAGGTCTCCCCCGGTCCGCATCCTCTCGCCTACCCGACCGATGGCGCCGGCCGGCACGCTATTCCCGGCAGCTAGGGCCCAGAGCCACACGCTGGCCAGCCACGCCCTCCTCGCCACGGCACGCACAAGCCCCCGATCCGTGATGCCAGGATCGGGGGCTTGAGCCGTCCGAGGCGCCGCGATGGGCTGCTACGCGAACTCGTCAGCTCACGGAACGATAAGACCCGGAGCCTGCGAGGTGGCCGCCGCGAGACGCTTGGCCGCGTCCTGCCAGTTCACGATGTTCCAGAAGGCCTTCACGTACTCCGCCTTGACGTTGAGGTAGTCGAGGTAGAAGGCGTGCTCCCACATGTCCAGCTGGAGCAGCGGGATGGTGCCGACCGGCACGTTGTTCTGCTGGTCGTACATCTGGAAGACCACGAGCTTGCCACTGACGGACTCGTAGGCCAGCACGGCCCATCCCGAGCCCATCAGGGAGGTCGCGGTGGCGGTGAAGTGGTTCTTGAAACGCTCGAAGGAACCGAAGGAGTCCTTGATCGCCTCCGCGATCTCGCCCTCGGGCTCGCCGCCACCCTCCGGGGAGAGGTTGTGCCAGAAGATGCTGTGGTTCAGGTGCCCGCCGAGGTTGAAGGCCAGCGCCTTCTCCAGCTGCGGAACGGTGGCGAAGTCGCCGCTCTCGCGAGCCTCGGCCAGCTTCTCCAGGGCGGAGTTCGCGCCCTGGACGTAGGTGTTGTGGTGCTTGGAGTGGTGCAGCTCCATGATCTTGCCGCTGATGTGCGGCTCCAGGGCGCTGTAGTCGTACGGGAGTTCCGGCAGTGTGTAGACAGCCATGTCTTCTCCTCCTGCGGCTTGAGCCGCGTTCTCGGCGTAGCGGTTGGCCCGCATCGCCCAGACGGGCTGCGAGCCTCTCACAGAGTCCAACCTAACGCGGGCGCCATTGTTCCCGCCTGCCCAGAATCGGCCGGAAAGGTGACAGCGAGAAACACCACGGGCCCGGAACCGGCACTGGTGCCGGTTCCGGGCCCGCGTTCTCCGCTGCGCAGCCCTGAGGACTACTGCTGTTCGGGGTCCTGCTCTCTCGCCTGCTCGGCAAGACGATCCTGCTCGCTGCGGGCCAGCGTGGCTGCTGAGCCACCGCCGGCAGAGCGTCCCGGTTGGTCGTCGTGCGGCTCCTCGACGGGGATGCCCTGGTTGATCTCGATGGCGCCCCCGTGCACACTCTCGACCACCGGGCCCTCAGCAGCGATCTCTGTGGGCTCCTCGTGGTCGTGGTGTGCTGCCTCGACCTCACTGGGCGACACCGGCTCGACCCGGTCTTCGTAGAAGAAGCGAGAGATCGCGGCGCGGACGCGGTCGATCTTGTATCCCGGGCGGTCCACACCGTGGCGGTCCGTGGCCGGGCCGGGCTCCAGGGGCCGCTCCGGCGCGTGGGCGACCAGCACCCAGCGCTCGTGCTCATCGAGCGGACGGTGCACCTCCATGAACTCACCATTGGCGAGTTGCACCACACGGCCTGTCTCGTGCCCGTGCAGGACCAGCTCTCGATCGCGGCGCTGCAGACCCAGGCAGATGCGCTTGGTCACCATGAACAGCACCACCGGCAGGACGAAGAATCCGACTCGGAACACCCAGGTGATGTCGTTCAGGGACAGCGCGAAGTGCGTGGCGATCAGGTCATTCGCCCCGGCGAGCACCAAGAGGGCGAAGACACCCAGGTAGGCCACACCGAGCGCGGTCCGCACCGGGCGGTTCCGTGGACGGTCCAGCACGTGGTGCTCACGCTGATCGCGGGTGGCCGCTCGCTCGATGAAGGGATAGAGCGCCAGGACGGTGAACATGATGCCCGGGACGATCACGCCGGGGATCAGGATGCTCAGTGCCAGGGGCCAGCGGTCGAAGAGCACGACCTCCCATCCGGGCATAATCCGCAATGCACCCTCGAGGAAGAGGATGTACCAGTCTGGCTGGGCGCCGGCGCCCACGGGTGAAGGGTCGTAGGGCCCGTAGTTCCACACGTTGTTGATCGACATCGTCGCGCCCATCACGGCGATGAAACCGAAGACGATGAAGAAGTAGCCGCCCATCTTCGCGGCGTAGGCCGGGAAGGCGGGGTAGCCGACGACGTTCTTGTCGGTACGGCCCGGGCCGGGGAACTGGGTGTGCTTGTGCAGCACCATCAGCAGCAGGTGCACCGTCACCAACGCCACGATCAAGGCAGGAACGATCAGGATGTGCACGGTGAACAACCGCGGGATCACCACGGTTCCGGGGAACTCACCGCCGAACAGGCCCAAGGACACATAGGAGCCCAGCACCGGGATCGACTTGGCCACGCCGTCGGCGATGCGCAGGCCGTTGCCGGAGAGCACGTCATCGGGCAGGGAGTAGCCGGAGAAGCCGGCAGCCAGGGCCAGGATCATGAGCGCGAAGCCCACAAGCCAGTTGATCTCGCGCGGCTTGCGGAAGGCACCGGTGAAGAACACGCGGAACATGTGCACCACAACGGCGGCGACGAAGATCAGCGCGCCCCAGTGGTGCATCTGACGCATCAGCAGGCCACCGCGCACCTCCCAGGACATGTAGACCGTCGAGGCGTAGGCCGCGGACATCTCCACACCCTGGTGGCTCGCCGGGAGGGCGTCCTCGGGGTAGTGCACGTGCGCCATGGAGGGGTCGAAGAACATCGTCAGGAAGATTCCTGAGATGACCACGACCACGAAGCTCCACAGCGCGATCTCGCCGAGCAGGAAGGACCAGTGCTCGGGGAAGATCTTGCGCGCCATGTAGCGCACGGCCTTGGCCACGCCGACCCGCGAGTCGAGCAGGTCGGCCCCTCCGGAGACGACCTTGCCGGGCTGGAACTCCCCGCGCGGCTGGGCCGTGGGGGGCGCGTCGTTGCTGGTCTTGGTGGTGCTCACTGCAAGCGCTCCCAATAGGTCGGGCCAACCGGCTCGTGGAAGTCGGACGTCGCCACCAGGTAGCCCTCGTCGTCAACGGCGATCGGCAGCTGCGGGAGCGGCCGGTCCGCCGGACCGAAGACCACCTTGGCCTCATCGGCAAGGTCGAAGGTCGACTGGTGGCAGGGGCAGAGCAAGTGGTGGGTCATCCGCTCGTAGAGGGCCACCGGGCAGCCCACGTGGGTGCAGACCTTGGAGTAGGCCACGATGCCGTCGTAGGACCAGCTCTCGCGTTCAGGCCGCTCACGGAGGTCGGCAGGGTCCATGCGGACCATCAACACCACTGCCTTGGCCTTCTCGTTGTAGTACTCCTCTTCCTCACTCATCCCGTGAGGGATGACGTGGAAGGCGGAGCCGATGGTCACGTCGGCGGCACGGATCGGGGTGTCGTCGGGGTCGCGGGCGAGGCGCCTGCCCACGGAGCCATCTGGGAGCGTCCCCACGAAGCCTTCGGGAGTGTCACCCCAGATGGTGTGACGGTAGGCGTCGATGTTCCACTCGCCGCCGAGGTTCCCGACCAGCGGGACCACTACAGGCAGCGGGGCGAGTACGACGGCGCCCCCCAAAGCGGCCTTGAGTACCGGGCGACGGCCGATGCCGGAGTCCTCGACGCCAGCCTTCATCATGTCGGCGGCGATGGCCCGGGTCTCGTCGTCACTGCGCTGGGGGTGACGTTCCTCGATGTACTCGACGTTCGACATCAGGGTCTTGGCCCAGTGGATGGCCGCCACACCGATGCCGAGCAGCCCGATCCCCAGGCCGAGACCCAGGAAGAGCGTGGACTGACGCACGGAGGAGCTTTCGCCGTCGAGCGGGATCACCGCGTAGGCGACGATCCCGGCGATGGAGGCCAGGGCCGAGATCACCAGGATCAGGACGATGATCCGCTCGTTGCGCTTGGCGGAGCGAGGATCGACGTCGGCAAGGCGCTCCCGGTGTTCCTCCATGCCGGGGTTCTCGAAGACCTCGGGGGTCTGCGCTTCTTCCGGGGCGACCTCGGTCCCGGTGTGCTGGTCCTTGCTCACGAAGCCCTAGCTCCAATCCACACAGCGGCGACGATCAAGCCGCCGATTCCGACCAGCCACGCCCACAGTCCCTCAGAGACCGGGCCGAGCGAGCCCAGGTCGAACCCGCCCGGGGTGGGCTCACGAACCTCGTAGAGGTAGGCGATGATGTCTTGCGTTCCCTGGTTGTCGATATTCGACTCCGCGAAGACCGGCATGTTCTGCGGACCGGTGCGCATGGCCTCCCAGATCTCGGTGCCCGTCGAGTCGTGCAGCGCGGGCGCCCACCGACCTTCGGACAGCGCGCCACCGGCGCCGACGGAGTTGTGGCACATGGAGCAGTTCGTCCGGAACAAGGCCATGCCGTTGGCCGGGTCACCGCCGGCCGGGTCCACGTCCTCGGCGGCCGGGATCGCGGGGCCAGGACCCAGGGCGTGCACGTACGCGGCCATCTGGTGGACCTGTTCCCGGTCGAATTGCGGGGCGCGCTCCATGACCTGAGGGCCAGACATGGCCATCGGCATCCGGCCGGTCGAGACCTGGAAGTCCACCGAAGCCGCGCCGACGCCGACCAGCGAGGGCCCGGCGTCAGTGCCCTCACCGTTCATACCGTGACAGGTCGAGCAGTTCGCCTGGAAGAGCGTGCGACCCGCCTCGATGTCTTCAGCGGAGTCTCCGGACTGCGCGGTCGCCTGAGAGGGCGAGACGGTTGCGTACAGCGCACCGGTCAGGATCAGGGCGAGCAGGACCAGGATCACCGGTGCGGCCCGGTGCCTTCTCCCTGCGGCGAGTGCCTTCACGTTGGACATCCTCGAATCAGTCGGGGTGGGTGATGCGTGCGGCTTACCAGCCGTGGACGAAGAGGTGGTCAATGACGTAGATCAAGATGAACAGTCCGATCCAGACCACGTCGACGAAGTGCCAGTAGTAGGAGGTCACCACCGCGCGACCGGCCTCGAGGTGACCGAAGCGCTTGGAGGCGAAGGTGGAAGCGAGAACGTACAGGAAGGCGATCAGCCCGCCGATGACGTGCAGCGCGTGGAAGCCGGTCAGGATGTAGAAGACCGATCCGTACGTGGAGGCTCCGACGGTCAACCCGTGCTGGATCAGCTCCGCGTACTCCGTGGCCTGACCGGCCACGAAGACCGCGCCGAGGATGAAGGTCAGCACGTACCACTCCACCAGACCCCACCGACGGAGGTTCCAGATCGGCCCGGTGCGCCAGGCCTGGAAGCGCTCGGCGGCGAACACCCCCATCTGGCAGGTGAACGAGGAGCTCACCAGGATCACGCAGATGGCGAGCGCGAAGGGGAAGTTCAGGACAGCGGTCTGTTCCGTCCACGCCTCCGGCCCGGCCACCGACCGGTGCGTGAAGTACATGGCGAAGAGCCCAGCGAAGAACATGAGCTCACTGGCCAGCCAGACGATGACGCCGACGGTGAGCATGTTGGGGCGCTTGACGGACACCGACCCAGCGGGGGCGACAGAGCTAGTTGACGACACCCCGTCATTATTGCCTAGTTCTACCCCTCAAATGCCAATCCACTACGCAGTGTCGTGGATCGATGAGGTCAGGACCACATCTAAACTGGTCAGAGCACCACATCCGTAGGAACCGTCAGGAGCTGTCATGACCTCGAACGCCGCCGCCGAGACTGCCGTGGATCTGCTGCTGTACAGCGATGATTCCACCACGCGCCGTCACGTGATCGACGCCGTCGGGCGCCGTCCGGGCAAGGGCTTGCCCACGGTGCGCTGGACCGAAGCCGCCACGGGTGTGGGCGCGATGACGAAGATCGCCGCCGGTGACTTCGCTCTCGTCGTACTCGACGCCGAGGCGGCGAAGACCGGTGGGATGGCACTGGCACGCCAGATCAAGACCGAGATCTTCGACGCACCGCCGGTGCTGGTCCTGACCGGCCGCCCGGAGGATCGCTGGCTCGCCACCTGGTCCGACGCCGACGCGGTCGTTCCAGCGCCCTACGACCCGATGGCGCTCCAGGAAGCCGTCGCCGCGCTCCTGCGCGAGGGCGCCGAGGCCGACCGGGTCTCCTCGGTGGCGCTGACCACCGGTGATCACGCGTGACTGAGGAGCCCACCGCTCCCCAGCTCACCTGGCCTGATCTCCTCGGCCTGATCGCCGATCAGCGCGATCTCTCCGCTGAACAGACCGCGTGGGCGATGCGCCAGGTGATGACCGGTCACGCCTCACCGGCCGTCCTCGGCGGCATGCTCCTGGGCCTCGCCGCCAAGGGTGAGACCACCGCAGAGCTCGCTGGCATCGCCGAGGAGATGCTCGCGCACGCTGAGCCCTTCCGCGCAGACGGGACTGGCGCGGTCGACGTCGTCGGTACCGGCGGTGACCGGATGAACACCGTGAACGTCTCAACCATGGCCTCGTTGGTCGTTGCCGGGGCGGGGCTGGGCGTGGTCAAGCACGGCAATCGGGCGGCGAGCTCCACTTCCGGTAGCGCGGACGTGCTCGAGGCGCTCGGCGTCTCGCTGGATCTGCCTGCGGCCCGCGTGGCCGAGGTCTACCAGCGGGCCGGGATCACCTTCTGCTTCGCCATGGTCTTCCACCCTTCGTTCCGGCATGCCGGGCCGGTGCGGAAGGAACTGGGCGTCGGCACGATCTTCAACCTCCTCGGCCCGCTCACCAATCCCGGCCGGCCCCGTGCAACCGCCATCGGCGTGGCACGGCACCGCGCCATGCCCCTGGTGGCCGGGGTACTCGCACGCCGCGGTACCAGCGCGCTGGTCTTCCGTGGGCGCAATGGCCTCGATGAGCTTTCGGCCACCGCAGTCAATGACGTCATCGAAGTCCGCGAGGGCAAGCTCGAGGCCCACAGCCTCGACGCGGTGGCCGACCTCGGCCTGAGGGCGACCACGGTCGACGCGCTCCGCGGCAGTGACGCCGGGGCCAACGCGGACATCGCCCGGCGCGTGCTCCATGGCGAGGGCGCCGGTTCACCCACCGCTCTCACGCCGGTTCGTGAGACGGTGCTCCTCAATGCCGCCGCCGCCCTGGTGGCTCACGGCACGCTCCCCGGGACGGGCGCCGGCCACGGGGACCTCACCGCGCGGCTACGTGCGGGCCTGGCACTGGCAGCGGAGGCCGTCGACAGCGGCGCCGCCCAGGCGAGGCTGGAAGCCTGGGTCACCGCGACGCAGGACTGAGGCCCTTCGGCACGCAACGGCTCCCCCGCACGACACCGGCCCGCGCGACACGGTCGCAGGAGTCTCCCCCCGCCGGCTGAGCGCGCAGCCCCGCAGGCTCGGTGCGCCGTCGGCTCGGTGCGCCGTCAGTGCGCGTGCTGTCCGCGGTAGTTCTCGAAGAGCTGGCCGGTGATCCCGATCAAACCGATCACGGCGCCGATCCCCACCAGCCACCAGCCGATGGGCACCCCGCCGAACATCAGGGTCACGGAGATCCCGCAGACGAGCGGCCACCACGAGTGCGGAGAGAACTCGCCGTATTCGCCGGCCCGCTGGTGGATCTCCCCCTCAGGGTCGTCCTCCGGCCGAGCATCGATGCGCTTGGCGGTGATGTAGAGGTAACCCCCGGCCATGCCGAAGAGGCCGCCCAGCAGGATGAGACAGGTGGTACCCACCGGCTCCCATCCGGAGAGGAAGCCGTAGACGATGCCCACCGCGACGAAGAAAGGCACACCGGCCAGGAAGGTCATGGTCTCGACGAACATCGGCCTGCGGGGCGAGGCCGGCGCGTGAGCCTTCTGCTTGTCCGACATCAGCGGTTCCCTTCCGTCTCCGGGCCGGTGTCGTGGTCCGGGCCGAACTCGCGGATCGGACCATCCGGGCCTTCGCCATCGGCGGTGCGGTCGTTCAGCACCTGTTCCCGGCCCTGTACATCGCCGGAGGCATAGATCGAATCGAGCACGTCCTCGTTCGGCTCCGCTTGATCCATCGCCGCGACCTCGGGGTGGTGCAGGTCGAATGCCGGGCGTTCAGACCGGATCCGGGGCAGCGTGGTGAAGTTGTGGCGCGGCACCGGAGAGCCGGTGGCCCACTCCAGGGAGTTACCGAAGCCCCACGGGTCGTCGACGAAGACGGTGCGTGGGCCGCGTGCGGTCTTGTACACGTTCCACAGGAAGGGCAGTGTGGAAATGGCGATCAGCACCGCGCCCACCGTGGAGATCTGGTTGTAGAACGTGAATCCGTCTTCCGGCATGTAGTCCGCGTAGCGTCGCGGCATCCCCTGCACACCCAGCCAGTGCTGGACCAGGAAGGTCATGTGGAAACCAACGAAGAGGATCCAGAACTGGATCTTGCCGAGCCGCTCGTCGAGCATCTTCCCGGTCCACTTGGGCCACCAGAAGAAGAAGCCGGCATACATCGCGAACACGACCGTGCCGAAGACGACGTAGTGGAAGTGGCCCACCACGAAGTAGGTGTCGTGCAGGTGCATGTCGAGGGCCGGGGCGGAGAGGATCACGCCGGTCAGGCCGCCGAAGAGGAAGGTGACCAGGAAGCCGAGGCTGTAGAGCATGGGCGTCTCGAAGGTGATCTTCCCGCGCCACATCGTGCCGATCCAGTTGAAGAACTTC
Source organism: Bogoriella caseilytica (assembly GCF_003752405.1). Lineage (NCBI taxonomy): Bacteria > Bacillati > Actinomycetota > Actinomycetes > Allobogoriellales > Allobogoriellaceae > Allobogoriella > Allobogoriella caseilytica. The sequence continues at coordinate 140,862 of NZ_RKHK01000001.1, forward strand.
ACGCCGGTCGGAACCGCGATGAGCATGGTCATCAAGGCGAAGAACTCCAGCATCACACCACCGGTGGTGTACATGTGGTGCGCCCAGACCGTCACGGACAGCGCAGCGATCGCGATGGTCGCGAACACCAGCGACTTGTAGCCGAAGATCGGCTTGCGCGAGAACACCGGGATGATCTCCGAGACGATGCCGAAGAAGGGCAGCGCCACGATGTAGACCTCGGGGTGACCGAAGAACCAGAACAGGTGCTGCCACAGCAGGGCACCACCGAACTCGGGGTTGAAGATGTGCCCCCCGAGCACCCGGTCCATGGTCATGCCGAACAGAGCGGCGGCCAGCACCGGAAAGGCCATCAGCGCCAGGATCGAGGTGACCAGCACGTTCCAGGAGAAGATCGGCATCCGGAACATCGTCATGCCGGGCGCGCGCATGCAGATAATCGTGGTGACGAAGTTGACCGTGCCGAAGATGGTGGCGAATCCGGTCATCGCCAAGCCCATCACCCAGAGGTCGGAGCCCAACCCCGGGGAGAAGACGGCGTTGGCCAGCGGTTGATACGCCGTCCAGCCGAAGCTTGCTGCGCCCTGGGGGGTGAGGAAGCCGGCGATCACGAGCAGTCCACCGAAGGAGAACAGCCAGAAGGACAGCATGTTGAGCCGCGGGAAGGCCACGTCCGGAGCACCGATCTGGATCGGCAGGAGCGCGTTCGCGAAGGCGGAGAACAGCGGCGTCGCGAAGAGCAGCATCATGATCGTGCCGTGCATGGTGAAGAACTGGTTGTACTGCTCGCGCGACTGCAGGAGCAGCCCTGGCTCCCAGAGCTCGGCGCGCATGAGCAGCGCCAGCACGCCACCGATCATGAAGAAGAGGAAGGAGGAGACCAGGTAGAGCTTGCCGATCACCTTGTGATCGGTAGAGGTCATCCAGGAGATGACCTGCGACCCCAGACTCTGGCGGTTCGGCGCCAGCCCCCGCACGGTCTCCGGCTGCAGCGCGGTGGTGCCGGCCATCAGTTCTCCTCCTGCGTCAGCGCGTACTGCCGGTTGAGCTCGTCGCCCAGGCGCCCGGTCTGGCCGGCATCGCGCAACTCCTGCATGTGGGCGTCGTAGGTCTCGCGGTCGACGACGGCGACGTTGAACAGCATCTCGGAGTGGTACTCCCCGCACAGCTCGGCGCACTTGCCGGCGTAGACGCCCTCGACCTGCGGAGTGAGCTGGAAGGTGTTCACGCGGCCCGGGAGCATGTCGAGCTTATAGAGGAAGGCCGGGATCCAGAAGGAGTGCATCACGTCACGTGAGTGCAGCGTGAAGGTCACCGTCTCCCCCACCGGCAGGTACAGCGTGGGGAGTGTCTCCTCCACCCCTTCCTCACCGGTGAGCTGCACACGACCACCGGAGAAGTACACGTCGTCGTCGAGATAGTTGAAGTCCCAGCTCCACTGCTTGCCATAGACCTCGATCGCGAGATCGGCGTCGGTCTCCTCGGAGGACACCACGGTGTGGTTGATGGCATCCACGCCCTGTGCCTGGGTGTCTCCCACCCGGTTGAAGCTGTGGGTCACCGAGGTGGAGTAGTAGAAGAGCACCCCGACCATCACGATCGGGAGCAGCGTGTAGAGCAGTTCGGCAGGCACGTGATAGCGCAGCTGCACCGGAAGCTGGTTGTCGTTCTTGCGCTTGCGGTAGGCGATGATGCACCAGATCGTCAGACCCCACACGATGGCGCCGACAATCAGCGCTGCGATCCACGACCCGGTCCACAGATCGATCATGGCGTCGGTGCGGTCAGTCAGTCCTCGCTCCGACGGCAGGAATCCGACGTCGACACCATTACCCGGGCCTACCGAGGGCCGGAGGTGTTCGGGGACGCAGCCGCTGGCCAGTAGCGCGACCATGCCCATCAGGGCAAGGACTCGCAGGGCCGGGCGCCTTGTACGGCCGGGGGATGGCACGGATCGATCCTCCTACGCTCTGTAGTGCTGGGCATAGCCTAATGGACGTGACGCGCCGTCAGCACCAAGTGACCGGGCCGTGGCGCCGCGGATGCCGGATGCTGACAGTTCACTCCGGCTCGCACTGTGCGGGGACAGCGCAGTGCTCAGCGCTGCGGCACCTCTCCCACGACGTCCACCACGAAGGCCGTGGCTTGAGCGCTCGGTGAACCCGCCTCGGCGCCGGGCTCGCGCGCAGGCATGAGAAGGACCACACGGGAGCCGCTCGGCACACCGAGCAGCAGATCGGTGAACGGGTCGCCTGCTCCGACCGGGGCTGTCTCAGCGCCCATGCCGTCCCAGGTGGACTCCTCGATGCTGTTGTCCCAGGTGGAGGCGGTGAAATGCAGGACGACGTTGTCGCCCTCCTCCAGCGGCTCACCGGAGCCTTCGGCGATCACCGTGGCCGTGGGCTCCTCGGGCTGATCCGCCGCGGAGTCCACCGTGAGGCAGGTGGGCCCCCCGAGCGCACCCTCGATCTCCACGGGGAGAGCTTCGGCCTCGCCGGTCTCGGTGGCGTCGGCCTGCCCGGCCGAGGCTGCGCCGAAGCTGCCGTGGACATCAATGACGAAGGCCAGGGTCCCGCCGGGCCGGCCGTCCTCGGTCATGCCGTCATCGCCCGCGATCTCGCCATAGGCCAGGTCGGCCGGGACGGAGAGCAGCACGCGGTCCCCCGCATGGGTCCCGGGGAGCCCTTCCTGCCAGCCGGCGATCAGATTGGCGAGCGGGAAGACCGCTGGGTCGGGCCGTTCGAAGGAGGAATCGAAGACCTCATCCGATCCCCACTGTTGGCCGTGATAGTCGATGACCACCTCGTCGCCGGGGTAGACCAGCGGTCCGTCACCCTCCTCGAGGACTGTGACCACCAGGCCTTCGGGCTCGTCGGCATCGCCGAACTCGACGCGCGGATCATCTCCGTATCCGGCCGCGACCTCGGGAGCAGCGTCGTCCCAGGACGCCGGCGGAGCGTAGGCCTCCTCGGGGTCTACGGGCTCCTCGGCTTCCTGGTCGGCGCGCACGCACTCGCCGCCCGCGCCGGCGTCCCCAGCGCCCGACTCGACGCCGGTGGAGTCCTCGCCGGCCGCCGGGTCTTCAGCCTCAGAAGGGCCGGCGTCCTCGCAGGCGGCGAGAGTGAGGGCGGCAGCTGCGGCCACTGCGGTCATGAGCGCAAAACGGGGGCGGGTACGCACGTGGGTCTACTCCAGATCGAATCGAACATGGCAACGGCCTCGGCCCATGGGCCGAGGCCGTACCGAGGTATGAGGGCCGAGGGCAGCCGGTCAGTGGAAGGAGTCGCCGCAGGCGCAGGATCCGCCGGCGTTCGGGTTGTCGATGGTGAACCCCTGCTTCTCGATGGTGTCGGAGAAGTCGATGGTGGCGCCTTCGAGGTACGGCACCGACATCTTGTCCACGATCACCTCAACGCCGTCGAAGTCGCGTGCGACATCACCGTCGAGGAAACGCTCGTCGAAGTAGAGCTGGTAGATCAGACCGGAACAGCCGCCGGGCTGCACGGCCACACGCAACCGCAGATCATCGCGGCCTTCCTGCTCCAGCAGGGTGCGAACCTTGTTGGCGGCGACGTCGGTGAGGACGACCCCGTGGGTGGTGGTCTGCTCAGCAGTCTCGGTCATGGGATTCTCCTGCGTCTCTCAGGTGCCGGGCCGCGGCGGGCTGCGTCCCGTGGTGTACCAGGGCAACATCACGCCCGGGCCGATTGTTCCGGGCTCCAATGTACGCGCTCCACGACGCCAGCGCGGGACCGTGGGGGCTAATGCGACCAGGTACGCGCCAGCCGCGCAGCACGCTCGCTGAGTGCGCCGCGTGGGTCGGCGCCCGCCCGCCCCGGACCCTCGGCCGGGCTCGGGCCACTGCGGCGGCGCTCCTGCACCTCGTAGGCACCGGCGATCCCCAGCGGCGCGATCTCGCGGCGCGAGGTGTGCAGTTCCTCGGCCAGCACCACCACCGGTATCGCCAGTGGCAGCGCGGTGCGGGCCACGGTGGCCGTCACCGAGTCCGCCAGGGCCCGCACATCGAGGACGGCGCCACCGGTGAGGACCAGGTCGCTCCCCTCGACGAGGCGGCGCAGCTCGACGGCGGCGGCCACGACATCGGCGCCGGGCAGGGCGCGGGCACCCGCCAGACGGAGCGCGAAGGCCACTCCCCCGCCGGCGCCGGTGCCGGCGGAGGTTGCGAGGCGCTCGCCCGGCACTCCCGGCACAGGACTGCCCAGCAGGTGACGCCGCGTGCTGACATGCTGAGCCTCACGTTCGCGATCGGCCGCCCAGGACGCCAGCTCGCGCTCGCGCTGCTGGGCCCGCTCCGGCCCGATCACGGACAGCTCGCCAGAGGCGACACCGGCCCCGTGCAGACCGAGCAAGGGGATGTCGTCGGCGAGGGCGAGGACCACGTCGCGCCCAGCCAAGCGCTCCCTGGCCTGTGTCAAGCCGCCCCAGGCTTCCAGAAGGCCCCGGCCACCGTCGTGCACGGAACTCATGGCGGGCAGGCCGATCACCAGCCGTGAGGCCCCGGTGTCCAGCGCCGCCTCCAGCAAGGAGGCCAGGCACGCGCTGCTGCCGTGATCGAAGGCCTCGCGCCGCTGAGCCTCCTCGAGAAGCTGGGTTCCCAGGACCTGGCCCGCCTCCACGTAGGCGGTTCCCGCGCCGTCCTGAGGTGCGGTCGGTGCCACGTGCAGGACGGCGGCCGCCGTCTGCTCGCCGAGCGGACCGCTGGCCCGGACCGGAATCAGCTCCCCGCCCACGGCAGCGTGGACGGCATCGAGCAAGCCCGCAGCGCCGTCGGACATCGCCGCGACGCTGATCTCGTCCTGAGGTGCGGTCTGTCTCCACCCCTCGGCGAGCGCTCGTGCCGCTTGAACGGCGTCAAGCGTGCCGGAGAATCGGTCTGGGGCTAGGAGGACGCGCACTGCTTCATCCTCCCAGCGACCAGGCCATCCGAGGGACAGGTCCGCCGGTTCTGTGGCACGATCGGCCTCGATGTCTCGCTTGATGCCTCGCTCTCCGCGCCGAATGCTGCGCCGCACCGCTGCGGCCATGGTGGCCGCGGCGGCCGCTGCTGCCTGCAACCCGCTGGGGCCGGTTCCGGCCGACGAGCTGGAGAGTCAGATCGAGGGTGCGCTGGCCAGCGAGTACGGCGTGGTGCCCACGGTGACCTGCGAAGAACCACTCCCTGCTGAGGCCGAGGCCCAGATCGAGTGCGTGCTGCGCGCGCCGGAAGCTCCGGAGACCTTCTTCCCGGTGGTCGTGACGGTCACCGAGGTCGACTCCGGCAGCGGTGAGGTCTCTTTCGACATCGTCGTCCTGGACGGGCCCGAGGACGAGCTGTCACCGGAGGATCTGGGCTTCGATCCTCGCTGAGCGGGGGCGGGTGAGCGCGCCACCCGGTGGTGGCTCAGCCATCCTCGGAGGCGGCGGCAGGCGGTGATCCCAGCTCAGTTCGCACCCGTGCGAGGGCCGTGGCGAGCAGGATCACGGCGGCAGCTGTTCCGGCGGCGACCGCGGTCACGGTCGATGCCGGCTCTCCCGTGGCCCGTGCGACGGCGATCCAGCTCAACCCCCACGCCATGGTCGCGGCGACGGTGAGCCGCCCACGGCCGAGGACGGCCACGGCGACTCCGGCAAGTGCGATAACGGCCAGCGCCGCCGTCGCCCAGATGGCCGATCGGGCGATTCCCTCTCCTCCGCTCCCGGCCACCGCCGCAGCCAGGTTCGCACTCAGTGCGATGATCACCCATCCCAGATAAAGGCCGGCTGCGCCATCGGCGACGGCTGCCTCCACCACGCTACGCGGCCGGGCACGGAGACAGCGGCGAAAGACCACCACGAGCACTGCCAGGAGCGCCGCGATGACCAGCACGCTCACTCGGATGAGCCCGGCCTGGACGGTGACGATCCACACGGCGTTGAGCAGCATCGAGGCCGCGAGGGGCCATCCCAGAGCTCGCGGATCGGAGTGGTCCCACCACTGCCAGATCGTGTACGCGCCCAACGCCACGTAGATCAGGCTCCACACCGAGAACGCGGGCGAGGCCGGCGCGAGCTGCGTGCTCTCCGGGGAGAGCAGGCCCCCGGCCGCGTCCGAGACCGGCACGAGGCCGAGCAACCCGGCTCCGCTGATCGCGCCGAGCACGCAGATCAGGAAGCTCGCCGTCACTGCCACCTGGCGCGTGCGTGATCCTGTCCATCTCATAGGAGTCCTGGGCTACCGGGTGCTACGACGCGCCTGCGAGGCGGGCGAGCAGCAGCGCTTCGGCGAGCACCGCTTTCTCCAGCTCACCGAGGTGAACCGACTCGTTCTCGCTGTGCGCGCGGCTGTCCGGGTCCTCCACGCCGGTGACCAGCACCGTCGCCTGAGGGAAGACCTCAGTGAGGTCAGCGATGAAGGGGATCGATCCGCCCACGCCGATGTCGACGGCGGCGCTCCCCCAGGCTTCGGCCAGCGCCCAGCGCGCGGCGGCCGTGGCCTCTGACTCGCCCGCGCCGTCGAAGGACTGGCCACGCTCACCGGCGGTGATCGTGACCTGCGCACCGAAAGGTGCGTGAGCGCGGATGTGCTCGTGGAGTGCGTGCTCGGCCTCCTCCGGGCGCTGCCCCGGAGCGACCCGGAGAGAGACCTTGAACCGCGCCGCCGGCGCGAGCGTGTTCGAGGCCCGCGCCACCGAGGTGGCGTCGAAGCCGATGATCGACAGTGCCGGCTGGCGCCACAGCCTCGCGGCCAGCGGCGCCGTGCCCGCGAGCTCGTATCCCTCGACGACGCCGGCGTCACGGCGCAGATCAGCCTCGGGGTAGTCGACGTCCGCCTGAGCGCTTCCGGCCAGGCCCGAGACAGCGACGTCGCCGTGCTCGTCATGGAAGGTCGCGATCAGGCGGGAGGCGAGGGTCACGGCGTCGAGGATCGGGCCGCCGTACATGCCCGAATGGAGAGCGTGGTCAAGAACCCGCACCTCTACCTCACAGTCCACCAGGCCGCGCAAGGAGGTGGTCAGGGCCGGGGTGCCGATGGTCCAGTTCGTGGAGTCAGCGACCACGATGACCTCGGCAGCGAGCTTGTCGGCATGAGCACGGAGGAAGTCCGCGAAGACGGGAGAACCGACCTCCTCCTCGCCCTCGATGAAGACGGTCACACCCACGCCGAGATCCTCCCCCAGCGCCCGCAGCGCTCCGAGATGGGCAATGATCCCGGCTTTGTCGTCCGCAGCGCCGCGGCCGTACAAACGCCCATCACGCTCGGTGGGTTCGAAGGGGTCGCTGGCCCAGGCGGCAGGCGAGCCCGGAGGCTGGACATCGTGGTGGGCGTAGAGCAGCACCGTGGGAGCCCCGGCGGGGGCCGGACGGCGGGCGATGACCGCAGGGCGCGAGACCTCACCGGTCGCGTTCGTGGCTGTCACGGTCTCGACCTCGGGCATCCCGGCGGCGCGCAGCAGGTCCGCGACCGCGGCGGCGGAATGGTCCAGCTCAGCAGCGTTCTCCGGAAAGGCGGAGACGCTGGGAATGCGGACGAGGTTCTCCAGGTCGGTGCGAAGCTGCGGGAAGAGCTCGGCGACGCGGGCGCGCAGCTGCTCGGTGGTGGTCGAGGTCATGAGCCCAGGCTATCGGGCTGCGCCCTCCCCACCCCGCCCACGGACTACCCTGGGCGGGTGATTCGTCGAAAGAACTCCCCTGCGCAGGCCCCGGCCGATGACGTCCCCGCCGCCGAAGGGGGCTCGACGACGAGCCCTGGCAAGAAGGGGCGTCCCACCCCGAAGCGCAGGCAGGCTGAGGCGTTGAATAAGCGACCTCTGGTGGTCAACGACCGCAAGGAGGCCAAGCGCATCGCCCGTCAGAAGCGCCAGGAGGCGTACCTGAAGCAGCGCGAGGCCATGCGGTCAGGGAACGAGCGCTACCTGCCACTGCGCGACAAGGGCAAGCCCCGCCGATGGGTGCGGGACTACGTGGACGCCCGCTGGTCAATCGCCGAGTTCTTCATGCCGGTGGCGCTGCTGATGATCGTGGCGATGATGATCGTGGCGGCCTTCCCGCAGATCGCGAACTACATGATCCTCGGCACCTACGGCGTGCTGGTGCTCTCGCTCGCGGACTCGCTGTTCATGGTCTGGCGCGTCAAGCGGAAGCTCCGCCAGCGCTTCTCTGAGGATGAGATCCCGCGGTGGACCGGTCTGTACGCCTTCTTCCGCAGCTTCTACCTCCGCCGCATGCGTCAGCCGGATCCGCAGGTCAAGCGCGGCGAGTTCCCCGCCTAGGTGTACCCGGGTCAGCCCAGTGCGCGGTTGATAGCGCTGGGCCACGCCGGGCCTTCATAGATGAAGGCGCTGTAGGCCTGAAGCAGATCGGCACCGGCGAACAGCATCGCGCGGGCCTGCGCCTCGGTGGTGAGGCCGCCTGCGCCGATGATCACCGGTTCTGGCCCGAGGGCGGAGCGCAGGCGCGCCACCACCCGCAGCGCGCGATCGTGCAGTGGTGCACCGGAGAGTCCCCCGGGCCCGAGATCGTGATCGATCGTGGTGTTCACCGCCACCATGCCGGTCAGGCCGAGTTCGAGCACCAGCTGTGCGACGGCGTCGAGGTCCTCGTCCGAGAGATCGGGGGCCACCTTCACGAAGAGCGGCACATCCCGTCGAGCTGCGTCGTCCGCAGCCTGCTGGACGGCGGTCAGGATCGGCTTCAGGTGCTCGACAGCCTGCAGGTCCCTCAGCCCGGGGGTGTTCGGTGAAGACACGTTGACCACCAGGTAGTCCGCCCACGGGGCGACTTCACGAGCGGAGCGGGCGTAGTCCTCGGCGGCCTCGGCCAGCGGGGTGATCTTGGACTTCCCGAGGTTCGCGCCCACCACGATCGAGCGACCACGGCGGCTGCCGCGCAGTGCACGGAGCGCGGCACCGGCGGCAACGGCGCCGGCGTTGTTGAATCCCATCCGGTTGCGCAGGCCCGTGAGGTCCAGCTCGCGCCAGAGCCGTGGCGGCTCGTTGCCGGGCTGGGGGTGGGCGGTGATGGTGCCGACCTCCACGAACCCGAAGCCGAGCATATCCATGCCCGCAATCACGGAGGCGTTCTTGTCCATGCCCGCAGCCAGACCGAGGCGACCGGGCACGGGGCGGTGCAGGCCACGGATCGCGACAGGCTTCGGCTTGCGGAAGATCGCGCGCGTCAGGTGCGAGACCAGGGGCACTCGTTCGGCGGTGCGGATCGCGCCGAGCGCCCGCTCGTGGATCCATTCCGGGTCCATCCGGACGAACACCGTGCGGAACAGCAGGTGGTATCCCCAGGTCATCGGTCAGCCCTCTCTCCGCGCGAAGCGATGCGCCCCGGGCTGGAGTGCCACAGCCAGATGATCCCCAGCAGGGGCAGCACGGCGGGCACATATCCGTAGCCGGAGCCGAACTGACTCCAGACCGTGTCGTCAGGGAAGATCTCGGTCACGGTCACCGAGAGGGCGCCGATGATCGCGACACCAAGCAGTTCCACGGTGACCGCGATCCATCCCAAGCGGCGCATCCGGCGACCGTTGTGCCCCAGCGCGACGGTGGCGAGGATGTAGACCAGGCCGGCGAACAGGGACAGCACGTAGGCCACCGGCGCGTCCTCGAGCCGGGTCAGGATCTGCACCAGGCCGCGAGCGGTCGCCGCGAGAGCGAAGATCCCGTAGATGAGGATGAGTACCCGGCCAAGGCCATACGCAGGACGGCGGGTGTCCTCGGCTGGGCGGGTGTGCACAGTGACCGCCGGCGCCGGTTCTGTCATGCCACGACCTCCCAGAGCTGATAGATACGCAACTGCATGGCGAGCAGGGCCAGGCACATGACCAGGAGCGCCACCGAGGACGACCTCGTCCGGTCGGCCATGGCCCACACGGCCGCCACCGGCAGCAGCACCAGCGAGGTGACGATGTAACCCCAGAAGGTCCACGGGTCGGCCGGTCCGCCGCCAGTCAGCGCCGATGCCAGAGCGACGACCGCCTGCACGACGAGGGCCAGCTCCGCCACCGCGGCACCGATGAGCTGGACAAAGACCACCGGCTGGCCACGCAGCGCACGCCACGCACCCCACAGCCCCAGCGCAGCCAGCACTGCTGAAGCGAGGAGGACAGAGACGAACACAGATAGAGGCTACCGCTGCCTCCCCAGCCAACCGGTGCCGGGGCGCGCACTCCGATAGGGTCGCTCCCGTGACGAACATCGCGCTGACTACCAAGAATCCCGCCACCGTCGATGCCGACGCCCTGGTCGTTGCCGTGGCGAAGTCCACGGGCAAGACGACGGAGCCGCAGCTCATCGCACCGGAGGTCCCGCCGAAGGCACTCAAGGGCATTGCCGCCTCACTGAGCGCACTGGGTGCCACGGGCTCGGTGGGCGAGGTGCTCAAGGTGCCCGCCGGCGAAGGGATCTCCGCCACGGTGCTGGTGCTCACCGGCATCGGCACCCTCGACGACGCCGAAGCGCCGGAGACCGAGTCCCTGCGCCGCGCTGCGGGTTCCGCCGCCCGCGCGCTCGCTGGCACCGTCTCCGCCGTGCTCGCGCTGCCCGCGGCCGACCCGGTCGCTGTCGCCGCGATCAGCGAAGGGGCGCTCATGGGCGCCTACGCCTACCGCACCTACCGCTCGGAGAGCACCGAGCCGGTGCGTGAGCTCACTCTGGCGGTGGCCGGAGCCCGCCAGAAGGAGACCAAGGAGGCCTTCGAGGCTGCCGTCATCGTGGCCGAGGCGGTCGCCGGAGCCCGCGACCTGGTCAACGCCCCGCCGCGCGACCTCTACCCCGAAACCTTCGCCGACGCCGCCAAGGCCGCCGCGAAGGGCACCAAGGTCTCGGTCAACGTCCTCGATGAGAAGGCTCTGGCCGCGGGCGGCTACGGCGGCCTGCTCGGTGTGGGTCAGGGCTCCTCTCGCCCGCCGCGCCTGGTCAAGATCAGCTACTCGCCGGCCCGGGCGAAGAAGCACTACGCACTGGTGGGCAAGGGCATCACCTTCGACTCCGGTGGCCTCTCGCTCAAGCCCGGCAAGGGCATGGAGACCATGAAGCTCGACATGGCCGGCGCGGCTACGGTGCTGCACGCCGTGCTCGCCGTGGCCAAGCAAGGGCTCCCGATCAAGGTCACCGGCTGGCTCGCACTCGCGGAGAACATGCCCTCGGGCACCGCGCAGCGCCCCTCGGACGTGATCACGATCCGCGGTGGCAAGACCGTGGAGGTGCTCAACACCGACGCCGAGGGCCGCCTGGTCATGGCCGATGCCCTGGTGGCTGCGGTGGAGGAGTCCCCGGACGCCGTGCTGGACATCGCCACCCTGACCGGGGCACAGGTCGTGGCCCTGGGTTCCAAGGTCGGCGGAGTCATGGGCGACGAGGGCCTGCGCTCCGATGTGGTGGCGGCTGCCGAGCGGGTGGGCGAGCAGTTCTGGCCCATGCCTCTGCCGGCGGAGATGCGCTCGGGCCTGGATTCCCCCGTGGCCGATCTCGCGAACATCTCCGCCAACCGCGAGGGAGGCATGCTCACCGCTGGGCTCTTCCTCCAGGAGTTCGTCGGCTCCACCCCCTGGGCGCACCTGGACGTGGCCGGACCGGCCTTCCACGAGGGCAGCCCCGAGGGCTACACCGTCAAGGGAGGCACCGGCATGGGCCTGCGTACGCTCGTCGGTCTCCTGGCTGCGGCCTCGGTCAAGACGGCCTGAGAGCCCGCCTTCGTGTGCACTGCCCCTGCCGCACAGGCAGGGGCAGTGCTGTGCTCGGTGCCTCTAGCGCTGACGCTGCCGCGAGTTCCACTTCCGCATCCGGGCCGGGTAGCCGGTGCGGAGCACGTCATAGGCGGGAATGCCCAGTTCCTGAGCGACGGCGAAACCGGTCTTCTCGTCGGGGACCTTCCGGCGGGTCCACTCCCCGGTGGTCGCGATCAGCACCACCGTGACCGGGTCGTTGGCCGTGGGCGGCTCGATGTAGGCCTCCACCCCCACGCGCGATGTGACGAAACCGCGCAGGTGCTCCACGGTCTCCTTGCGCGACGCGCCACTACGCGGAGCGGGATCCATGGCGGTGGTCGAGCGCGAACGGCCCTTGGAGCGGCGCGAGAACAGACCCATAGGAGCCACGCTACGACGCATCGGCCCTCTCAGGGGAGTCCCGCGCACCGGGCCGGTGTGCCGAGAGGCGCTTCCGGGTGGAACAATGGTCCCAACGACTCGAGCTGGCGGAACCAGCCGCCGGCACGCATGCGAGGAGAGCTACGTGGCTGATCAGCAGGTGTACGACATCGTCATCCTTGGCGCAGGCAGTGGCGGGTATGCAGCGGCACTGCGCGCCGCCGAACTCGGCAAGTCCGTTGCCTTGATCGAGGGCGACAAAGTGGGGGGAACCTGTCTGCACCGCGGCTGCATCCCCACCAAGGCCCTGCTGCACTCGGGCGAGGTGGCCGACACGATCCGCCATTCCGAGGGCTTCGGCGTGAAAGGCTCCTTCGAGGGCATCGACATGTCCGCCGTCTCCGCCTTCAAGGACGGCGTGGTCTCCCGGCTCTACAAGGGCCTGCAGGGCCTTGTCTCCTCCCGCAAGATTGAGGTCATCCACGGCTGGGGCAAGCTCGTGGCCAAGGACACCGTTGAGGTCGACGGCAAGCACTACCAGGGCAAGAACGTGATTCTCGCCTCAGGCTCGTACTCCAAGACCCTCCCCGGCCTGGAGATCGGCGGCCGCGTGCTCACCTCCGAGCAGGCCCTCGAGCTGGACTTCGTCCCGGAGAAGGCCATCGTGCTCGGCGGTGGCGTGATCGGGGTCGAGTTCGCCTCCGTGTGGGCCTCCTTCGGCACCGAGGTCACCATCCTCGAAGGCCTGCCGAACCTGGTGCCCAACGAGGACATCTCGCTCTCCAAGGCCCTGGAGCGCGCGTTCCGCAAGCGCAAGATCGCCTTCAAGACCAACACCCGCTTCGCCGGCGTGGAACAGGGAGAGGACAGCGTCACGGTCTCCACCGAGGACGGCAAGACCTACGAAGCCGATCTGCTGCTCGTGGCCGTGGGCCGCGGGCCTGCGACCTCGAACCTCGGCTACGAGGACCTGGGCGTGACCATGGAGCGCGGCTTCGTGATCACCGATGAGCGCCTGCGCAGCTCCGTGGACGGCGTGTACGCCGTGGGCGACATCGTGCCTGGGCTGCAGCTCGCCCACCGCGGCTTCCAGCAGGGCATCTTCGTCGCGGAGGAGATCGCCGGGCTGGAGCCCGCTCCGATCGTGGAGAGCGGCATCCCCCGTGTCACCTACGCCGAGCCGAACGTCGCCTCGGTGGGCCTCACCGAGAAGGAGGCCAAGGAGGAGTTCGGCGACGACGCCGTGGAGTCCTTGGAGTACAACCTCGGCGGTAACGGCAAGAGCCAGATCCTGCAGACGCAGGGCTTCATCAAGCTGGTGCGGCAGAAGGACGGCCCGATCGTGGGTGTCCACATGCTCGGCGATCGCCTCGGCGAACTCATCGGTGAGGGCCAGCTCATCGTCAACTGGGAGGCCTACCCCGAGGATGTCGCCTCCCTCATCCACGCCCACCCCACGCAAAACGAAGCTCTCGGCGAGGCAGCGCTGGCTCTCGCCGGCAAGCCGCTGCACGCCCACAGCTGACCCGATAGGAGAATTCAGGACATGTCTGAGTCCGTGAAGATGCCCGCCCTGGGCGAATCAGTCACCGAGGGCACCGTGACCCGGTGGCTGAAGTCCGTCGGGGACACCATTGAGGTCGACGAGCCCTTGCTCGAGGTCTCTACCGACAAGGTCGACACCGAGGTCCCCTCCCCCGTGGCGGGCACCCTGGAGAAGATTCTCGTCGACGAGGACGAAACCGTCGAGGTCGGCGCCGAGCTGGCTGTCGTGGGCGATGGCTCGGGCGGCGGCGAGTCCGGCTCCGGTGAAGAGTCCGGTTCTGCCGAGGCCGAGCCCGAGGAGCCCGCTGCCGAGGAAGCCGAGCCCGAAGCCGCCGTCGACGGCGGAGAGAACGACCAGGAGACTGAGGCCGCCAGCGCCAGTGGCGACGCCGAGTCCACCGGCGACGGCAGTGGCTCCGAGGACGCCTCGGGCGAGGCCGTCACCATGCCGGCGCTCGGTGAATCGGTGACCGAGGGAACGATCACCCGCTGGCTCAAGGCCGAAGGGGACACCGTGGAGGTCGACGAGCCGCTGCTCGAAGTCTCCACCGACAAGGTCGACACCGAGGTCCCCTCCCCCGTGGCGGGCACCGTGGTCAAGCTCCTGGCCGAGGAGGACGAGACCGTCGAGGTGGGTGCCGAGCTGGCCATCATCGGCTCCGGCAATGCCGCATCGGCGAGCTCGCCCGAGAAGCCGGCCGAGGAGGCCCAGCCCGCAAAGGACGAGAAGCCCGCGCCGGAGAAGAAGCCCGAGCCCGAGCCGGAACCTGAGGACGACGCTCCGGCAGTCCAGCCGGGTACGACCGCTCCCGCCACCGACAAGGCGGAGAAGGCCGAATCCGGTGAGACGCCGGCACGCGCCGAGGAGTCCGGCGGCAGGACCGCCGCTGCTTCGGCGAGCTACGTGACTCCGCTGGTGCGCAAGCTGGCACACAGCAAGGGCGTGGATCTCTCCACTCTGGAGGGCACCGGCGTCGGTGGTCGTATCCGCAAGCAGGACGTGGAGGCGGCTGCTCAGGCGGCCGAGGAGGCGAAGTCCGCTCCGAAGGCTTCGGCCCCCAGCGCTCCCGCCGAGCCCGCGAAGGCAGTCGAGCCTTCGCCGCTGCGTGGCACGCAGGAGAAGGCTCCGCGCATCCGCCAGGTCATTGCCCGCCGGATGAAGGAGTCCCTCGAGGTCTCCGCTCAGCTCACCCAGGTGCAAGAGGTGGACATGACGCGCATCGTGCAGCTGCGCGCCAAGGCCAAGGATGGTTTCGCCAAGCAGAACGGCGCCAAGCTCACCTACCTGCCCTTCCTCGCCAAGGCTGTGACCGAGGCACTCAAGCAGCACCCGAAGCTGAACGCCGAGTACAACGAGGAGAGCCAGCAGATCACCTACCACGAGAAGGAGCACCTCTCCTTCGCCGTGGACACCGAGAAGGGCCTGATGGTCCCGGTGATCGACGACGCGGGCAGCCTCAATCTCGCCGGTCTCGCGCAGAAGATCGCCGACGTCGCCGAGCGCACGCGTACGAACAAGATCAAGCCGGACGAGCTCTCCGGTGGCACCTTCACGATCACCAACATCGGTTCCGTCGGGGCGCTGTTCGACACCCCGATCATCAACCAGCCGCAGGTGGCGATTCTGGGCACCGGCACGATCGAGAAGCGCCCGGCCGTGGTGACCGACGCCGACGGCAACGACACGATCGGTATCCGTCATCTGATGTACCTGTCGCTGACCTACGACCACCGCTTGGTCGATGGCGCCGACGCCGGCCGTTTCCTGCAGACGGTCAAGGCCCGCCTGGAAGAAGGCGCCTTCGCCTCGGAGCTCGGTCTCTGACGACAGCGCAGGCGAGTGTGGGCCTGAGGAAGGAAGGGCCGTGGCAGGACATCGTTCCTACCACGGCCCTTCCCGCACGTCCTGCCGCAGTCAATCGATCACGAACTGGAGCCGTCATGAAACTGGAGATCGCCGTCCACGACGTGGCGGGCATCCGCACCGCCCTCGACGGCGGCGCGGATCGCATTGAGCTGTGCCAGGCCTTGACGCTGGGTGGCCTGACGCCCAGCCGAGGCGTGATGGAGGAGGCGCATCAGTCGGGAGTGGAGTTCCGGGTGCTCATCCGGCCCCGCGGCGGCGGCTACCAGTACACCGGGTCAGAGGTCTCCGCCGCGGTGCACGACATCGCGGTGGCCTGCGAGGCCGGTGCCTCCGGCGTGATCATCGGCGCCCTGACCGATGATGGTCTCGATCGTCCGGCTGTGGCGGCCATGGTCGAGGCCGCAGCCGGCCGCACGGTCATCGTGCACCGGTGCGTGGATGTGCTGCTGGACTCGGGGGCGGTCACGCCCGCTGGGTTGGCGAGCACACTCCGGGAGCTCGGGGTCGACGGGGTGCTCACCTCGGGGGGCGCACCGCGGGCGATTGACGGCATCGGCGTGATCACCGAGCTCGCCGGCGCCGCAGACGGCGAGTTGGAGATCGTCGTCGGTGGTGGCGTCCGGGCCGAGCACATCTCCTCATTCCGGCACACGGGAGTCAGCGCCATCCACCTGAGCGCCAGCGTGGCGACCACGGCAGGTCCGGCGGGCCCAGGCGGCGGCGAGGACCAGATCCTGGTCACCAGCACCCCGCTGGTGGAGGCGGCCAGAGCTGCGCTGGACCGGCAGACATCATCTGGCTAGCGCCGTCCCGGCCCACCACCTCTGGCGTGACGGTCCGAGCAGGTCAGTGACGTGGCGGCACCATCACGGCGGTGAGCTCTGGTGCGTCCATGTCGGCGTCGAAGGGGTACATGGGGCGGTCGATGCGGTGATGCCCGAGACGGAGCAGGTCCTGGTCAACACCGCCGGGGGTGAGCGCCAGTCGCCAATCGGCGGCGATCTCGTAGAGGTAGGGCTCCAGGTAGCCGATCTTGACCACCACGATGTCGGCCAGGGCCGGGTCGACTCCGGCGTGCGCGAAGTCCTGCCGCCGGTGGTAGGGCTTCCGTCGTTCGGTGACGATCACCCGTAGACCATCGACCGCGATCAGGGCCACCGTTCCGGCCACGGGATCGGTGATGGAGACGTGCTCGACCGTCCCCTCCAGCAGCACCGGAGGCTGGTGGCGATCATCCACGCGGGCGCCGACCTCGATGGAGACGCTCGCACCGGTGCCCGCCGCGGCGGCGGCCAGGGCCCCGGCGGGGTCCGGGATCGAGGCATAGACGGCGTGTAGCTCACCGGAACGGATCGCCGGGTCCTCCAGCAGACGCGCCAGCGTCCAGGTGACGTCACCGGCACCGCCGGCGGTGGGATTGTCGCCTGAGTCCGAGATCAGGAAGGGGCGCGCCGCACTCTGCTTCGCCTGGCTGAGGCACTCCTGGAGAGTGCCGGCGGGCGCGACGAACGAGAACCGGTCACGAGCCTGCCAGAAGGTGTGGGCCAGGCCCTCCGCCTCGGCGGCCACCACCTGCGAATCGTCGCCGGTCACCACCACCGCAGCGCGGCAGCGCGGCTCGTCCGCCCAGGCGTAGCCCACCCAGACGGCCGCATCGAGCACGCCCTCCTGCGCTGCAACCTCGGCGACCTTCGCGTAGAGCCCTTTCGCCGGTTCGATCCGGGTGGAGGTCTTCTCCCCGGGAAGCAGCACCGGCACCGGCACCCACGCCTTGACAGGCCGCGTACCCGAGGCCACGCGGTCGAGCAGGTTTCGCACACTGCGTTCGCGCGACTCCATTTCGTCCTCGTGCGGCGCCATCCGGTAGCAGGTGATCAGATCGACGGCCTCGAGGAGGTCCCGGGTGACATTGCCGTGCAGGTCCGTGGAGGCCGAGATCACCGGTTCAGGGCCAACGCATGTGCGCACCCGGGAGGCCAGGGCGCCTTCCGCGTCGGTCGCACCCTCGACAGACATGGCGCCGTGGATGTCGAGGAAGATGCCGTCCCATGGCCCGCCCTGGCGCAGCAACGTGAGGATCTCCTCTTCCATGGCTTGGTAGGCCGCGGCACGGACCGCACCGCCGGGGATGGCACGGGCCTGCATCAGAGGGGACCACTCGGCGGCGGCACGCAGCGGGTGCCCTTCTCGGAGGAAGGGGTAGTAGTCGAGCAGTTGCCCGTCACGGCGGATGACGAAGTCCACCAGGTCGGCGCGGTGCGGCGTGAAGGTGGAGGACTCGATGGCGATGCCGACGATGGCGACTCGGGGGTGCATGCTCATGGCTTCCTTCCGTGGTGCTCACCGGCAAAGGCGGCGGTCAGGGCAAGACGGCCGGCGCCGATCACTCCGGCGTCGGCGGCGGTCCGTGTGGGTTCGATGACCAGGTTCCGGGTGACCAGGGGGTGACATCCCTCGTAGAGCCGGCTGCGCACGGCGGCAACAAACGGCTCCAGGCCGGAGAGCGCGCCGCCGAGGTAGACGGCACCTGGGTTGAGGAAGTTGACCACCGTGCTGAGCACCTCACCGAGGTGGCCACCGGCTGCTCGAACGAGGGTCATGGCTTCGGGGTCGCCCTGCCCGGCCACAGACACCAGCGCTCCGGTGGTGGGCACCTCGATTCCTCGTTCCGCGAGCAGCTGGACGATGCCAGCGCCGGAGGCCACGGTCTCGAGGCAGCCGAAGTTGCCGCAGGAACAGGGCCGGTCCCCTGCTCCGGCTATCCGGGTATGGGTGATGTCGCCGGCGCTGCCGGTGGCTCCCCGGTAGATCCGGCCGCCCACGATGACGCCGGCACCGATGGCGGTGCCGGCCTTGACGGTCACGGAGTCATGGCGATCGGGTCGTTCGAAGTGCTCACCGAGCGCCATGGCGTTGGCGTCGTTCTCCACCACGGCGGGGACGCCGAGCAGGTCCTCGAGGTGCTCACCCACCGGGAAGGCGTTCCATGAGGCCAGGCGGGAAGCCTGCACGACGGTGCGGTTCACGGAGTCGACGGGCGCCGCGAGCGCCACGGCCACCGCGCGCAGCGAACCCGGCACGGGCTCGGCGAGTCGCCTCATGGCCTGGACGACGTCGTCCAAGGCCGGGACGGGGCCGCGGGCGACGTCACTCTCGACCTCTTCGATGACGTGCCGTTCCCCGTTCAGTCCGATGATCCCGATCCGCGCGTGGTGGCTACCCATCTCGGCGACCCCGACGTATCCTCCGCCGTCACGCAGGCGGAGTTCGCGCGGCCGCCGGCCCCCACGGGACACACCGACGCTGTGCTCGTAGATGACGTCCTCGTCCAGCAGCTCGCGGACTCGCTGGGAGACCGTGGACGGGGAGAGACCGAGCGCCCGGGCGAGATCTGCTCGAGACGTCGCCGCTCCAGTCGAGATGAGCTCGACCATTCGTTCCCCCGACATACGCACTTCCTTCATCATCGAATGATCTTGGTACGACCAGCGTAAGCGACCCGCTTGCCGCACGGCAGCACGCCCACCCGAACAATCTGTGAGACAGCTCTTCCATCTCAGCGATCGAGCACCTATGGTGACGCTCACAGCAAGCTACATGATCGCACTAAGTTAGTTCAATGTCGAACGAAGTGATCCCGCTTCCGTTCGTGATCTGCACAGCGGCAGACAAGGAGAAGACACGTGCCGACTCATCCAGAACCTCCGGAGTGGTTCACCCACGATCGCTTCGGACTCTTCGTGCACTTCGGGGTGTACAGCGGCCTCGCCCGGCACGAGTGGGTGATGACCCGGGAACAGACGCCTGCCGAGACCTACGAGAAGAACGCTGCGTACTTCGATCCGGATCGCTTCGACGCCACCGCCATCGCGCGATCAGCGAAGCAGGCCGGCATGAAGTACGTCGTCCTCACCGCCAAGCACCACGAGGGATTTGCGCTGTGGGACACCAAGCTCTCCGACTACAACGCGGTCCGGGTCACCGGGCGTGACCTCGTGCGCGAGTTCGTCGAGGCCGTGCGTGCCGAGGGTCTACGGGTGGGCTTGTACTTCTCGCTCATCGACTGGCACCACCCCGACTTCACCATCGACTACCACCACCCCCTACGGAATGCACCGGACGCCCGCGCACAGAACGAACGCCGCGACATGGAGCGCTACCGCGCCTATCTCCACGGCCAGGTGCGCGAGGTGCTCACCGGATACGGCCCACTGGACTACCTCTTCTACGATTTCACCTACGACGAGCCGCGCGACGGCTGGGCGGGCAAGGGCCCGCAGGACTGGGACGCCGAGGCGCTTCTGGCCATGACCCGCGAACTGCAGCCCGGCATCGTGGTCAACGACCGGCTCGGCATTCCGGGCGACCTGGTCACACCGGAGCAGTACCAGCCCGATGCGCCCATGCGCCACGAGGGTCGTGAGGTGGTCTGGGAGGCCTGCCAGACCCTCAATGGATCCTGGGGATACGACCGCGACAACTTTGACTTCAAGACCCCCGACCTGCTCGTGCGGATGCTCGTGGACACCGTGGCCAAGAACGGGAACATGCTGCTGAACGTCGGGCCGGACGGCCGCGGCGCGCTGACCGGGCAGGACGAGCACACCCTGCAAGCTATTGGCCGATGGATGGACCTGCACCAACGCTCGATCATCGGCGCAGGCCCAGCAGACCTCCCGAGCCCTCCAGGCACGGCGCTCACCCGCCGCGGCGACCGTCTCTACCTCCACCTCCTCGCCTGGCCCTTCGGGCACCTGCATCTGCCGGACCTCGCTGATCGCGTGCGCTACGCCCGCTTCCTGCACGACGGCTCCGAGGTCCAGCGCAGTCAGATCGACCCGGGACAGCAAGCCTGGAACACCACGCCCGGCGGCCAGCCACCCGGCACCGTCACCCTCCACCTCCCCACTCGGCGCCCCGACGTCGAGGTCCCCGTCATCGAGCTCCTGCTCGCTGGCGAGAACTGACCCCCCCCTGAAGGAGAAAGATCCATGAAGCGAATGACCTACGCTCCCGCCCTCGCGGCCCTCACCGGCGCCGCGCTGGCCCTCACCGCCTGTGGCAACGGCAACGGTGACGGCGGTGACCCCGGCGACGGCAACGATGGCAGCAACGACGGCGCGAGCAGCACGACCGTCGACTTCCACATGTGGGCCGGCGGTGACGACGAGGTGGATGCCCTGCGTGAGCAGGTGGCTATCGCCGAGGAGGAAACCGGCCTCGAGGTCAACATGCGCACCGCGCCCTGGGGTGACTACTTCACCCAGCTGACCTCCCGCTTGTCCTCCGGGGACGTCGCCTGCGTCACCGGCATGAACGGCCAGCGCCTGGGCGACTACGCCGACGCCTTCCTCCCTCTGGGAGAGGAAGAGCTCGCCACCGCGGGCATCGATCCGGACGACTTCACCGAAGGCGCGCTGGACATCATGAGCCACGAGGGCGTGCTCTACGGCCTGCCCTATGACGTCGCCACCATGCTCGTCTACTACAACAAGGACATGCTCGATGAGGCCGGTGTGCCCGAGCCGGAGGCCGGGTGGAGCTTCGAGGACTTCGAGTCCGCCATCGCCGGCGCCACCACCGACGCCCACCGCGGTTTCGGCGTCGGCATGGGCGAGTTCCAGTGGATGACCCTCCCGATCGCCCGGTCGGGCGTCCAGCCGGTGACTGAGGACCTGGAACTGAACCTCACGGACCCAGCCTTCGTCGAAGCGTCCGAGTGGTACTTCGGCCTCGTCGACCAGGGCTATGCCGATGTCCCCGCCTCGGCCTCGGACACCGGCTGGGGAGAGCAGGAGTACCAGAACGGCAACGTGGCCCTCGCGGTCGACGGCACGTGGAACGCCGTGCAGTACCTCGGGAACGACGCAGGCTTCCGCGCCGGGATGGTCGAGGTGCCCCGCCAGGACGGCGAGCGCCTCGGTCTGGTCCTGGGCTCGGGCTACGGCGTGAGCGCCGACTGCGAAGACCCCGAGTCCGCACTCCAGCTCCTCGGTGCACTCGTGGGCGAGGGCGCTCAGGACCACATCGCCTCCTCCGGTCGCTCCTACCCGGCCCGCAGCTCCTCCCAGCCCTTGTACTTCGAGGCTCTGGATGAGGACATCCGCGACGAGGTCCAGGACGCCTTCGAGGTGGCCTTCTCCGACCTCGAGGGTCAGCTCTCCACCAACGACTGGACTCAGGTCAATGAGGCGCTCCAGCCCAACCTCGTCTCCGTCTACTCCGGTCGGATGACCACCGAAGAGCTGTTCGACCAGGTTCAGCAGCGGTTCGGCGAGTAACACGTGAGTGCGGTCTCCCTGACTCAGCGCAAACGCTCGTCCGGCGGGAACGCACTGCGAAGGATCGAATCCCGCCAGGCGCTGGGCTTCATCAGCCCGGCCCTGGCGGGCCTCGCCCTCTTCACGGTGTTCCCGGTGGCGTTGTCCATCGCCATGAGCTTCTACGACTGGCCGGCCTACGGTGACCGGGAGTTCATCGGGCTGAGCAACTACGTCAACCTCTTCACCAACAATCCGGACTTCATCCCGGCTCTGCGGAACACCGCGGTCTTCACCCTGTTGTACGTTCCGCTCAACCTGGTGGTCTCGCTGTCCCTGGCGCTGCTGCTCGGGCCGCGGATCCGCGGGCGGTCGGCCTTCCGTGTGCTCTTCTTCATCCCGGTCGTGACCCCCATCGTGGCCAACGTCCTGGTGTGGAAGATGCTCCTGCAGCCGCGTGGACTCCTCAACGGCGTATCCACCTCGGTGCTCGGGATCCAGCTCCCGAACTTCCTCGCCGAACCGGGCTGGGCCATGATCATGGTGGTCGTCATGTCAGTCTGGGCGGGCATGGGTTACAACATGCTCATCTTCTCCGCCGCTCTGGAACAGCTCCCGGAGTCGGTGCTGGAAGCGGCCCGGGTTGACGGGGCCCACGGAGCACGGATGCTCTTCCGGATCGTGCTGCCCTTGATCTCGCCGGCCATCTTCTTCGCCACGGTCATGACGATGATCACCGCCATGCAGGTGTTCGCCCAACCGCAGCTCCTCACCGGAGGAGGTCCGGGAAACTCCACCATGCCGTTGGTGATGTTCATCTACAACGAGGCCTTCACCTTCCAGCGTATGGGCGTGGCCGCTGCTGCGGCGTGGATCCTCTTCGCCGCGATCATCACGCTGACGGCCTTCCAGTTCCGAGCCCAGAAACGGTGGGTGCACTATGAGCACTAAGTCACTCGAGGCCAGTGCGCCCGGCGTCAAGCACGCGGCGCCCGATCGCACCGCCGGTGCGGCGCCTTCCGAACGTCCGGGCGCGCGAGGAGTGATCGCGCACATCGTGGTCATCCTCGCGGCGTGCGTCTTCGTCACGCCCTTGGTCTGGGCCTTCTTCTCCGCGTTGAAGCCGAACCATGAGATCTTCTCGATCCCACCGACCCTGATCGCTTCGGAGGTGCGCTGGCACAACTTTCTGGACGTTTTCCACTACGGGCCGTTCCTCACTTACATCCGGAACTCCTTCCTGATCGCCATCGCCGGCACGGCGCTGGTCCTGTTCGTCTCAGCGACCGCCGGCTACGCCTTCGGCCGATTGCGCTGGCGCGGCCGGGATCTCGTGTTCGTGCTGTTCCTGGGCACGCTCATGGTGCCGCAGGAGGTGCTGGTCGTCCCGATGTACCAGCTGATGCAGTGGCTCGGATGGGTGAACACCCCGCAGTCCCTGGTGCTTCCCTTCGCCTTCACGGCTTTCGGGACCTTCCTGATGCGGCAGTTCTTCCGCGGCATTCCCTACGAGCTGGAGGAAGCGGCCCGCGTGGACGGTGCCGGTCCCATCCGGACCTTCGTCACCATCGTGCTGCCATTGTCCAAGTCCGCCCTGGCAGTGTTGACGGTCTTCACCTTCATCAGCTTCTGGAACAGCTACCTGTGGCCGTTGATCGTGGTCACCGACTACGAGTCGCTGGGCACGCTGCCGATCGGCCTGGCAACCTTCGCCGGTCAGTTCGGCACCCGGTGGGATCTGCAGATGGCCGCCACGGTGATCTCGATGATCCCGACCACCCTGATCGTGATCGCCCTGCAGAAGCACCTGGTCAAGGGCATCGCCACCGCCGGGCTCGGTGGGCGTTGACCACATCGGGTGATGCCGTGCTGGGCATCGACATCGGGGGCATCGGCACGAAGGTGTCGCTGCTGGACAGCGACGGCACCCTCCTCGGACATGACCGCGCTCCCACGCCCCGGGGCGGAGCGGCCATGGCGGAGACCGCAGCACAGCTCGGACTGGATCTGGCGCGGACTCACCGGCGCACGGTGGTCGCTGCGGGAGCAGGTGTCGCCGGCGTCGTCGACGACGGCGTGATCGTGGCCGCCTCGAGCTCCTTCAGCGGATGGATCGGCTTCCCCGTGCGGGCCGCCTTCGAGGAGAGGCTGCAGGTGCCGGTCGTGGTGGACAACGACGTGAACGCCTTCCTCGTGGGCGAGGTCCGCCTCGGGGCCGCGCGCGGCGCGCGTGACGCCCTTGGCATCGCGCTCGGAACCGGAGTCGGGGGCGCCCTGTGGTTGGACGGGGAGCTCTACCACGGCCCCCGCGGCGCGGCCGGCGAGATCGGGCACATGCCCGGCTTCGGCGAGGAGCCCTGCACGTGCGGCCAGAAGGGTCACCTGGAGACCCTGGCCTCAGGGCGCGGCATCGCCCATCGCTACGCGGCCCTGGGCGGTGCGCCTCTGGCGCAGGGAGCCCAGGAGGTCGCCACACGAGCCCGGGCCGGGGATGATCTCGCCGTCCGTGTCTTCCACGAAGCCGGCGCCGGAGTTGCCCGGGCTGCCCTGGTGGTGGCCGCCGTGCTCGACGTGGTCGATGTGGTGGTCGGCGGCGGGGTCGCCGAGGCCGCCGACCTCCTCACACCCGGGATCGAGCAGTTGATCGCTGCGGAGCCCCCGGTCTCCGGGCGACCGATGGAGGTCAGCTTTGCCGCCTTGGGTCCGGCGGCAGCATCCGTGGGTGCCGCGACCATGGCGGATTCCCTGCGGCAGATCCGCGTCTGATCGCTCACTCACAGGAGCCGACGGCGGCGAGCCGCCATGTGAGTTGCTCGCCGCCGTCCGCTGCACCGGCCATGCCGTCCGCCGGAGTGCGTTCCAGGGTGAGCACGGCACAGCGTTCAGATTGGGCGGGGACGGTGTGTCGATGCCCCGCACCGGCCAGCGTGTAGTCCTGCTGTGCGGTGACCACCTCCGCCCGTGCGCTGCCGTTGCTCCGCTGCGGGTCCCGGATCTCGATCACGTCGGTGCGCAGGCCCTCGGGCTGTAGCCCCGACTCGCTGAGCTCGGCCAGCAGTGCGGCATCCGCGGCCGCCGGCTCACTTCCGGGCACGGTCAGCGAGGTGAGAGCTGCGGCATCCAGTGCGGAGAGAGCGGCGTCACGCTCGGCGATGAGGTCTCGGAACACGGCGGCCAGGTCGGTGCCCGGGCGCAGCACTGCGGTCCCGGGTTCCTCAGACGTGCGGGGCTCGGACGCCTGAGGCGCCTCTTCGGATACCGTTGAACCGACTTCGCTCGCGAGCGTGGCTGCTCCGGCGCCGAGCACCACAGTGAGCACTCCTGCGCCGCTGAGCAGCGCCGCTCTTCGCCGGCCGCGGCGGTGACGGCGGCGCGGCCGGCTGTTGCCTGCCAGGTGCGTGGTGGCCGCCGGTGCCCGCAAACGCGCCTCGGCGAGCGCCCCCTCATGCGGGATCTCGATCGGCACCTTGCCCAGACGGGTCCCGGCTGCGACCAGCTTCCTCGCCGACGGGCGATCCTCGGGGAGCGCCGCCCGACCGGCTGCCATGATGTCGGTCACGAGATCGTCGGCGCTGGCGCCCGCCACGAGCGTGGCGAGCGCCCAGACGTCTGCGGCCGCCGAGGCGGGTCCACCTGCGCGGCGCTCGGGGGCCACGTAGCCCGGCGTCCCTTTCTCGGCAGTCACATCCCCGACCAGATCGACCAGGACCGGCCTGCCACCCTCAGCGATCACTACATTCGAGGGGGCGACATCACCGTGGATCACCCCGAGCTCGTGTAGCCGGCCCAGCGCCGAGCCCACGCCGTCGAGCAGCGTTCCGGCCTCGGCAGTGGTGAGTGGCGCGCGGGCCGCACACACCGTGGCCAGGCTCGGGCCGGTCACTTCCTCGGCCACCACGGCACAGCGCCCACTCGGTGCGGACAGGGGCACGACCTCCACGATCTGCGGCAGGTTCGGATGGCTGATGCTGCGCAGGCGCGCCAGGCGCCGCAGGCGGGCTTCACCCGGGCGACCGTCCTCGATACCGGCGAGCGAGACCACCAGGGGCCGGCCGTCCGCTCCGCGAGCGGACCACACCGCCCCGGAGGCGCCGAAGCCGACCGGAGCGCCCAGTTCGTAGCCGGGCACAGCCGGCCGCGCCGCGATCTCGGAGTCTGCTCGCCTGCCCGCCTTGCGCTTCCCCATGCCGTGAGCACACCACAGGTCCGCGGAACACGGCACTCACTTTCCACAGGCTGTGGACTGGGCGGGAGAGGTCGCCCACGCCCGAGAGCGAACGGGCATACGATTTCGTGGTGGATATCGAGCGCATGGACCTCGGATCGAGCCTGGTCGACTACCACCACGCTTGGGAGCATCAGCGCGCCGTCCACGCTGATGTCGTGGCCGGGCGGCGCGACTCCACCCTGCTGATGCTGGAGCACGAGAGCGTCTACACCGCCGGCAAACGCACCTCGCAGGCGGAGCGTCCCAGCGGTGATCTCGGGGCCGCTGTGGTCGATGTCGACCGGGGTGGGCGGATCACGTGGCACGGCCCCGGTCAGCTCGTGGTCTACCCGATCATCACGCTGCGCGCACCGATCGACGTCGTCGCCTACGTCCGTTCCCTCGAGGAGGCCGTCATCGCCGTGGCGGCGCGTTTCGGCGTGGGCGCTGGGCGCGTCACCGGACGCTCGGGCGTCTGGGTCCATGCCGATCCGGAGGCGGGTATTGACCGTGACCGCAAGCTCTGCGCGATCGGCGTCCGGGTGGCCAAGGGCGTGACCATGCATGGCATTGCGCTGAACTGTGATGCCGATCTGGGCGCCTTCACCACCATCATTCCCTGCGGCATTGAGGACGCTGACGTCACCTCACTGTCAGTGGAGAGTGGCCGGAACCTCGGTGTGCTCGACGTGGCCGGTGTGGTGGAAGAAGAGCTGGTGAAGGCCCTCACACCGCTGATTCGCGAGCCCGCCCGGCAGCCCGCCGGCGCGTAAGGTGGAGGTCGTGACACTCAAGCCCGAAGGCCGCCGCATGCTCCGGGTCGAGGCGCGAAATGCCGAGACCCCCATCGAGCGCAAGCCGGAGTGGATCAAGACCAAAGCCGTCATGGGCCCGGAGTACCGCGAGCTCAAGCAGATGGTCCACGGTCAGGGTCTGCACACGGTGTGCGAGGAGGCGGGCTGTCCCAACATCTACGAGTGCTGGGAAGACCGCGAGGCCACCTTCCTGATCGGTGGCTCCGAGTGCACCCGGCGCTGCGACTTCTGCCAGATCGCCACCGGGAAGCCCAGCCCGCTGGATCGGCTCGAGCCGATGAAGGTGGCGAACTCAGTCAAACAGATGGAGCTGAAGTACTCCACCGTCACCGGTGTGGCGCGTGATGATCTCGAGGACGGCGGCTCCTGGCTGTACGCCGAGACGGTCCGGCAGATTCACGCCGTGAACCCCGGCACCGGTGTGGAGCTACTGATCCCGGACTTCGACGCTAAGCCGGATCAGCTCGCCGAGGTCTTCTCCTCGCGCCCCGAGGTCCTCGCGCACAACCTCGAGACCGTGCCGAAGGTCTTCCGGCGGATCCGCCCCGGCTTCCGGTACGACCGATCCCTGGAGGTCATCACCTGCGCCTCCGAGGCCGGGCTGGTGACCAAGTCGAACATCATGCTGGGCATGGGCGAGACCTTCGAGGAGGTCCTCGAGGCGATGCAGATGATGCACGACGCGCGTTGTGACCTGCTCACCATCAACCAGTACCTGCGCCCCTCCGTGCGCCACCACCCGGTGGAGCGCTGGGTCAAGCCCGAGGAGTTCGTGGAGCTGTCCCAGGCCGCCGAGGAGATGGGGTTCCTCGGCGTCATGGCCGGGCCGATGGTGCGCTCCTCCTACCGCGCCGGCCGCCTGTGGGCGCGGGCCATGGTCAAGAAGGGCCGCGAGGTCCCAGCGGCGCTGAAGCACCTCACTGAGGAGACCTCCTCGCGCCAGGAGGCTTCCAGCCTCGTGGCACGCCTGGGCGCGACCGTCGGCGCCTGAGGTCCACCTCACCGGCTCATCGCGCCACCGCTGCGGCCGGTAGAGTGAGCGCATCATGGCCTTGAGGAAGAAGAAGTCCGCCGACGGTGACACGGCGGCCACGAGCACCGAGAACACCGCCAAGCCGAAGAAGCAGCGCTGGTATCACAATATCCGCGATGCCTATCGGATGACCAAGCGCGTCTATCCGCGCATCGGCTGGATCCTCATCGGGATCTTCGTCGGCATCATGGCGGTGGCTCTGGGCGTCGGCTTCCTCATCGGGCACCCGATCTATCTCGGCTTCATCGGCTTCCTGCTCGCCTTCATCGCGGTGATGATCGTGTTGACGCGGAAGACGCGTACGGCCGCCTTCTCCCAGATCGACGGCAAGCCTGGCGCGGTCGGTGCCGTCATCGGGCAGATCAAGCGCGGCTGGAACTACGAGCAGGAGCCGACGGCGGTCAACCCGCGCACGTACGACATGGTCTACCGGATGATCGGCAAGCCGGGCATCGTGCTCGTCTCCGAAGGGCCGCCCCAGCGCGTGAACCGCATGCTGGCCGACGAGAAGCGCAAAGTCACGCGCGTCGCTCCCAACGTTCCGGTGCACTTCATTCAATACGGGCCCGGGGAGAAGCAGGTCCCGCTGATCGATCTGCAGAAGACGCTGCGCAAGCTGCCCAAGAAGCTGAACTCCGCCGAGGTGGCTGAGGTGTCCAAGCGCATGCGTGCGCTGGGATCGAACAAGCTCCCCGTGCCCAAGGGCATCGACCCGCTACGCGCCCGCCCCGACCGCAAGGCCGTCCGAGGCCGCTGAGCCGAGGCTGACCGCGGTCCTTCTCGGGCGATCGCGGGGTCAGCGAATCTCGGTGATCGTGGTCCGGGCCGCGACGTCGTGCAGTCCGCGGCCGTCCCCCGACCAGACCACCGCGGGAATCACCAGGCACAACATCGCGGTGCGCACGAGCGCGGCTACCGGTCCGGCCGGTCGACGTCCGGGACGGCGCACAGCCAGTCCGAGCAGCAGGTGGCCCGGTGTCGCGCTGAGCGTGGCAAGCGAGACGACGGTCAGCCCGGCGAAGATCGCCAGGGTGGCCAATGCGTGATAGTTGAAGAAGCCGAAGGAGATGGCGCTGGCTGCGCTCCAATCGATCATGAGCGCGATGATGCGCTTCGGCAGACTCGCCACCGGCATGTCGTCGAAACTCTGCGTGGAGGATGGTCGGCCAGGGGGTGCCTGGGCACCGTCGTCGTCAGGATGTGCGGCGTTCGGAGACACCTCACGATGGTAGGTCAGCAGCGTCGACGCAGCGGCGCGTGCTCCCGCACCGAGGATGCCAGTCTGGGACGCCTATCTCACATCTCAGGACGTCCTGTGGGGTGAAACGGCGCTGGAGTGCCGTCGTAACACCGTGGACACATTGAAGTGACATGAGAGAAACGGCGTACGGTTACCGTCGACATCGATCCGACCATCCATGCAGTCATGTCCAGAAGGAGCCACGGATGTTCTCAACTGCCGAGGAGGCAATCGCCTTCACCAAGGAGCAGGGCGTCAAGTTCGTTGACGTTCGCTTCTGCGACCTACCCGGGGTGATGCAGCACTTCAGCATCCCCGTAGAAGCGTTCGAGGAGACGGCCTTCACGGACGGACTGCTCTTCGACGGTTCCTCCATCCGCGGGTTCAAGGAGATCCACGAGTCGGACATGAAGCTGGAGCCGGACGTCTCCAGCGCGTACGTGGATCCCTACCGTGTTCAGAAGACCCTGATCGTGAACTTCTCGATCGTGGACCCTTTCACCGGGGAGACCTACGACCGCGACCCGCGCAACATCGCGGCCAAGGCCGAGGCCTACCTGAAGTCGACCGGCATCGCCGACACCGCCTTCTTCGGTGCCGAGGCCGAGTTCTACCTCTTCGACTCCGCCCGCTTCGCCACCTCGGCGCACGAGTCCTTCGTGTACCTCGACTCGGTCGAGGGTGCCTGGAACACCGGGCGCGAGGAAGAGGGCGGCAACAAGGCCTACAAGACCCGCTTCAAGGGTGGCTACTTCCCCACCTCCCCGAATGACCAGCTCGCCGACCTGCGCGACGAGATCGTCACGAAGCTGATCTCCGTGGGCCTCGAGGTCGAGCGTGCGCACCACGAGGTGGGCACCGCTGGTCAGCAGGAGATCAACTACAAGTTCAACTCGCTGCGCGCCGCGGCCGACGACCTGATGAAGTTCAAGTACGTCGTGAAGAACACCGCCTGGAACGCCGGCAAGTCGGCGACCTTCATGCCGAAGCCCCTCTTCGGTGACAACGGTTCGGGGATGCACTCCCACCAGTCGCTGTGGAAGGACGGCGAGCCGCTGTTCTACGACGAGCACAACTACGGCGGCCTCTCGGACATCGCGCGCTGGTACGTGGGCGGCCTGCTCAAGCACGCTCCCTCGCTGCTCGCCTTCACCAACCCGACGGCGAACTCCTACCACCGCCTGGTGCCGGGTTACGAGGCGCCGGTCAACCTGGTCTACTCGCAGCGCAACCGCTCCGCCTGCATTCGCGTGCCCGTGACCGGCACCTCGCGCAAGTCCAAGCGCATCGAGTTCCGCGTGCCGGACCCGTCGTCCAACCCCTACCTGGCATTCTCGGCGATGTTGATGGCTGGTCTCGATGGCATCGAGAACCGCATCGAGCCGCCGGAGCCCGTGGACAAGGACCTCTACGAGCTGCCGCCGGAGGAGCACGCGAACATCGAGCAGGTTCCGGACTCGCTGCCGGCCGTGCTCGACGCGCTCGAGGCCGACCACGAGTTCCTCACCAAGGGTGACGTCTTCACCGAGGACATCATCGAGGCGTGGATCTCCTACAAGCGCGAGAACGAGGTCGACCCGCTGCGGCTCCGTCCGCACCCCCACGAGTTCGAGATGTACTACGACATCTGAGGAGCGCAGGGCCGCCAGGCCCGAAGCACCGCAAGATGGCGTCATCGAGTACGACATCTGAGGAGCGCAGGGCCGCCAGGCCCGAAGCACCGAAGGATGTCGTCATCGAGTACGACATCTGACGGGCGCAGACGCCGCCAAGGCGTCTTAGCACCGTCAGGTGGCGTCATCAAGCACGACATCTGAGGCTTTCTAGCGGCCTGACCTGCACCTTTATTCCGTAGAGGTGCCCGCAGTCCGCAGATTGTCCGCAGGCGAGTCCGCCCGGGACGCCAAGGCAGCAGCCACGGCAGCCCGGGCGGACTCGTCTGCGTCGGGGAACAGGCACCTGTCAGGAGACGTTTTTCAGGTGGCAGACACGCACGAGGGGGAGCCGATGGCCAGCAGAGCACACAGGACAGCACACCGATCGGTCACGCGGACGGCGAGCGCGGTGGCGGCCGGCGCGCTGCTGCTCGCATGTCAGCCGGGACCTGACATCGGCGAGGGGGATCTCGACCTGCGCCAGTGGACCGAGTCCGACGACCCGGCTGCAGATGTGACGCTCCCCGATGGGCGCACGGTCTGGATCACCGCCGAAGCCGTCACTCTCCGTGAGGATGTGGAGGTGGCGCTGCATCCTGCCCCAGACGGGGCCCAGGAGGTCGTCGTGACCTCGCCGGAGTCGATCGTGGTTCCGGACGAGAGATCGCGCACCGATGAGCGGGACCCGGGTCTCGGCCTCATGGTGGGCCCCTTGGACCGGATGGCCGAGGATCCCGACGTCGTCTTCGCTGAACCACCGAGCAGCTACTGGCTCTCGGTGGGCCCGGGCGAAGCCACACCGGTGGGGGTGGTGTCGGCCGAGCTAGACACGGTCTGCATCGAGGTCGAGTCCTGGTCTTCCTTCCGCTACAGCGACGAGGAGAGCACTGTGCCCTCCGGTTTGGGGCTGTGGACACCGGTGGGCCACTCGGAACGCGAAGCCGAGCTGGCCTGCGGTGGCCCCGCTCCTGACGCTCCATTGCGCGACCGTTACGACTGGGCGGCAGAACAGGTCGGCACCGACATGCTTGAGCAGTCCCAGGAGCGGCTGAACGTCAGTGCCTCGCTCGACCGTGCGGAGGGCCTGGCGATCATCGAGGTCGACTCGTACTTCCCCGTGGAGATCCAAGCTCCCACCGGCGGGGCCACGCTCGCGGGAGTGGCCGGCTCCGGGATCTGGCTGTGGGACGACGGCAGCGACCTGCTCTCCGCGGAGCACGGACTGACCCTGAGGATCCCGCTGGACGAGGACTCACCGCTGTGGTGGGAGTTCCGCGCTCGCGAAGTCTGCTTGGCCGTCCACCGCGCCGAGGCGGACGAAGCAGAAAGCCACTGCTCGCCCCTCTGAGCACCCCACCGTGGCAGCATGGCGCTCATGAACATCCCGCAGATCACCTTGAACGATGGCAACACCATCCCGCAGCTGGGCTTCGGGGTGTACAAGGTGGCGCCGGACGAGGCTGAGCGCATCGTCTCCGACGCTCTGGAAGCCGGCTACCGGCACATCGACACCGCCCGCCTCTACGGCAATGAGGCCGGCGTGGGCCGCGCCATTGTGAACTCGGGTATCCCACGCGAGGAACTCTTCATCACTACCAAGCTCTGGAACGACGATCACGGGCGCCAGTCCGCCTTCGATGCCATCGACGCCTCCCTGGAGCGACTCGGGCTCGACCGGGTCGACCTCTACCTGATCCACTGGCCAGTTCCCGCTCGGGGCAAGTACGTGGAGACCTGGGAAGCGTTGGAGGAGATCAAGGCCGCCGGCCAGGCCGACTCCATCGGCGTCTCGAACTTTCTGCCGCACCACCTGCAGGATCTCTTCGACGCCACCGAGACCGTGCCCGCGGTCAACCAGATCGAGCTGCATCCCAAGCACTCCCGGCCCCAGATGCGCAGCTTCTGCGCCGAGCACGGTATCGCGGTCGAATCGTGGGGCCCGCTGGGCCAGGGCAAGTACGCCCTGCTCGAGGAGTCCGCCATCACCAGCGTCGCCCAGCAGCACGGCAAATCCCCGGCGCAGGTCGTGCTGCGCTGGCACCTGCAGCACGACCTCATCGTCTTCCCCAAGACCGCCAACCGCGAGCGCGCCCGGCAGAACATCGACCTCTTCGACTTCGCACTCTCCAGCGATGACATGGCGGCGATTGACGGGCTGGAAGAAGGCCTGCGCATCGGCGGAGACCCCGATGAGATCGGCGCCTGACGCTCACCGCCCTTTCAGAGGACAATGGCCCCATGAGCTGGACTGAGCAGGAACGCGATGCCCTGGTCGAGACGCTGCTCGCTGCGGATCCCGAGGCACCCACCCTCTGTGAGGGTTGGACGGTGCACCGACTGCTCGCCCACCTGGTGCTCCGCGAGCACCAGCCTCACCGCATGGTGCTCGACGCCGGTGCCGCGCCCGGCAACGAACCACAGCTCACCGCGCTGATCTCCGGGCCAACCGCACCCTCCTACCGCGATCTGGTGCAGCACTTCGCCGATGGCCCTCCGTCCTGGTCGCCTTTCCGGTGGGCCCCGGAGCCGACGAATCTGCTGGAGTACGTGGTCCACCACGAGGACATCCGCCGGGCGACCGATGGCGGGGTCGAACCCCGCCCGCTCCCGGTGGCAATGCAGCAGGCGATCTGGCGAGCGCTACTCCCCATGGCGCGGCTGGCCAATGCCCGCTCCCCCATCGATCTGGTCCTGGTCGCTCCGGGCGGTCCGCGCGCGGTCATTCGGCGACCGTGGCCCCTGGCGCCCCGGCGTCGTCTCGCACAGGCCATCGTGGGTGAGCCGGTCGAGCTAGCGCTGCACGTCATGGGCCGCCAGAACGCCGCCCAGGTGGAGATTCTCTGCACCGCAGAGGCGCTCGACGTATCGGCGCACTGAGCCGGCCGTGTGCGCTCCGGGTGCACCGCACATCGGAGATATCAACGCGCTCAGGTACACGGCTCCGTCAGCCTGTGGCGCCTGGCATGAGCCGTGCCCTCGTGCCTAGGGTCGGTGCATGAGCGAAGGCATGGGGAGCCATCCAGAAGCACCAGAACCGGACGAGATCCCGAGCAAGGTCGGGCAGTCGACGGCGACCTGGGTTGGTGTCGGCATCGCTCTGGGCGCTGCCCTGGGCACCACTTTCGGCATCGTGGCCGACAACCTCGCCCTTGGCTTGGGCTTGGGCATCCCGAGCGGCGTGGTCTTCGGGGCTGTGGTCGGATGGTGGGAATCGCGATCGCAGCGCTGACCAGGCGGACTCACGAGGGTGTGCGACGCTGCCGGTCACGGTCCATCAGCGGGCCAGCGTGCCTCCTGTTCCACTCACGGGCCGCCAGGCCGGCGTGAATGATCGAGGCCAGCCACGGCGCGACCGCGAGAACGAGCACCACCGGGCTGCCGAAGAGGGACACCATGCTGAAGGCGACTTCAAAATCCCGCGAGATGCTCCGGGAGGCCCCGTCGAGGCCGAAGAAGACCACACCGAACAAGCCAAACAGGAACGCGACCACCGCCGTGACAAGGAGCGCGACGAAGAGGATGGCGTAGACCAGACCGAAAGTAAGACTCCCCGCCGCGATCACGCCGCATCCCGGCAAGAGCACCGAGAGCAGGACGCACAGCCACGGCCGCTTCAACGTCGGCCCGGCTCGCGGATACGGCGGTTGTTGAGGTGGCGCGATCGGGACGGACGGACGACCGGACCGGTCCACCCCCGCCGCTCTGACTCTCGGCTGATGCATTGGATCCCCCACTCCTGCACGATCAGTGGGGCTGAGGCTAGTCAGATCGAGGCCACCCTGGGCCGGCCTGTGGATAAACCGCCTGAGCGCGCCTCTGACCAGCGGGGCGCCCCCAGACAATCGGGCTGGATCCACTGCTCTCACCGTCGGTCCAGGACGGCACGACGCCCTCCCAGCGCGGTGCTGGAAGGGCGTCGTTATTCAGGAGCCGGGTCAGCTCACCTCAGGTCACTGCCCGGCTGTACCAGCCAGGGACTTGTCCGTGCTGTACTCCAGGTCGCCCAGCTCACCGGAGAGCACCTGCTCGGCGGTGACGCTGTGGTTGCGGACCGAGGAGGTCCAGTGGCCCCACTGAGTCGGGTCGATGACGTCCCCGTTGCTGCCCAGGTGAGCCAGCCGCTCAAGCTCGGCTTCGCTCAGCTGCTGACGCGGCAGCGGCTTGAGGTGCTTGACGTCCTCGGCCGTCATGCCGATGACCTCCCCGATCCGCTGGCCGTAGTCGTCGTGGACCATGAACATGTGCCAGAGCATGCGCTCCTGCACGTCGCGCTCACTCTCGGCCATCATCGCGCCGAGAACATTGATGAGCTCGTCGCGCTCCCAGTCGTTCATGGTGTTGTACCGGCCGCGAGCCTGGAGGTAGTCGTTGGTGCGGTCCAGGTCCGAACGGGTCAGGCGCCCGCTGATCTGCGGCGCGTGGTACGGCTGCTTCTCCGCCTCGTGCAGGCCGTTGTGGATGCTCGGCTCGTAGTTCACGTGCGGGTTCTGACCCGGCGCGGTGTCCACGCCGTAGCTCATCTCGCCGCCGCGCTGGTTGGTGTAGACCTTCCCCGCGCGCCCCTTGGGCGAGTTCACCGGAAGCTGCAGGTAGTTCGGGCCGACGCGGTAGCGCTGGGTGTCGGAGTAGGAGAAGGTCCGCCCCACGAGCATCTTGTCGTCGGAGAAGTCCAGCCCGTCCACCAGCACGCCGGTGCCCATGGCGATCTGCTCGTTCTCGTTGTGGAAGTCCTTGACGTTCTCGTTGAGCGTCATCGTGCCCACCCGGCGCAGCGGGAACTGGTCCTCGGGCCAGATCTTGGTGTCGTCCAGCGGGTCCCAGTCCAGCTCGGGATGGTCGTGGTCCTCCATGAGCTGCACGTAGAGATCCCACTGGGGGTAGTCGCCGCGCTCAATGGCCTCGTAGAGGTCCTTCGAGGCTGAGCCGAGCTCCTGCCCCTGCACCTTGGCGGCTTCCTCCTCGGTGAGCGAGGCCACGCCCTGACGCGGGATCCAGTGGTACTTCACCAGCACCGTCTCGCCGGCGGCGTTGACCATCTTGTAGGTGTTCACCCCGAAGCCCTCCATGTGCCGGTACGTGGCCGGAATGCCACGCGGGCTGAAGAGGTGGGTGAGCATATGCATCGACTCCGGCGTCTGGCTCATGAAGTCGAGAATGCGGTTCGGTTCCTGGCGGAAGGTGACCGGGTCGGGCTTGAGGGAGTGGATGACGTCGGGGAACTTGATCGCGTCGCGGATGAAGAAGATGGCGAGGTTGTTGCCCACCAGGTCCCAGTTGCCGTCCTCGGTGTAGAACTTCACCGCGAAGCCACGCGGATCGCGGGCGGCCTCGGAGGAGTCCCGCCCACCGATCACCGTGGAGAAGCGGATCGCCAGCGGGGTCTTCTTTCCGGCGGTCTGGAAGAGCTTCGCCCGGGTGTAGGTCGAGGCCGGCTCGTCGCCGATCTGGCCGGTGGCCTCGAACTCGCCGTAGGCGACGAAGCCGCGGGCGTGCACCACCCGCTCCGGGATCCGCTCCCGGTCGAAATGGGAGATCTTCTCCAGGAAGTGGTAGTTCTCCAGCGTGGCCGGGCCACGCGAGCCCACCGTACGCTGGTTCTGGTTGTCCTGAACCGGGTGGCCCTGTCGGGTGGTCAGCGTCCGATCGTCGTCAGCCAATGTCTCTCCTCGCTGGTGGTCGGCCCCTGCGGGAGCCGGCTTTTCTGGAACGACTCCAGCTTAGCGGTCTCCGGCGGGTTCCTCGAATGCGGACGGGCCGCCCCCACGCTCCTGTCCGCCACCAGCCCGAGCACCCGGCACCCTGCCACCCAGAGCTGCTACTCGTCGTAGAAGAGGCGCTCCGCAACCGCACGAGCCCGGCGCGCCGCACGCAGCCAGCTCTCCTCCAGCTCCAGCCGGCCTCCCGCACGGTGACCCATCAGGCGGGCCACCGACTCCAGCTCCGGCACCTCATGGGGCAGCACGTCCACGCCCCGCCCCGTGGCGCGGCCAGTGGCCAGCACCCGGGCATCGCGGATCCGCGAGGCGAGCCGCCACGCAGCAGTGAGGACCTCGGCATCCTCAGCGCTGACCAGTTCGGCGGCAACCAGGGCGCCCAGCGCCTCGAGCGTACCCACGCAACGTAAGCCCGGATCGGCCCCGGCATGCTGCAGTTGGAGCAGCTGAACGGTCCATTCGACGTCGGAGAGACCTCCCGGACCGAGCTTGAGGTGCCGGTTGGCCGGCACTCCGCGCGGGAGGCGCTCGGTCTCCACCCGCGCCTTGATGCGGCGCAGTTCGCGCAGCTGTCCGTTCACCAGGCCGTCGCGGGGGTAGCGGACCGGGTCGATGAGGGCGCAGAACTCCTCACCCAGCGCCTGGTCTCCGGCCACAGGGCGGGCGCGGAGCAGTGCCTGACGCTCCCATGGCTCCACCCAGCGCTCGTAGTACTGCCGGTAGGCCGCCAGGGTGCGGATGATGGGGCCTTGGCGGCCTTCGGGTCGCAGATCGGCGTCCACCGCCAAGGGCGGCTCACTGCCGGTCTTCCCGAGCAGGGATCGCACCAGCCCTGCGACATCCTCGGCGACCTTGGCCGCGACCGTCTCATCGACCCCGGGCTTCGGGTCATGTACGAAGAGCACGTCGGCGTCGGAGGCGTACCCCATCTCCTGACCACCGAAGCGTCCCATGCCCACCACCAGGTAGCGCGAGGGTGCCTTTTCCAGGCCGGCGCGCGCCACCGCCTCATCCACCGCTGCGGTGAGCCCGCCGGTGATGGCCACGTCAGCCGCCTCGGTGATGATCCGCGAGGCGGCGCCTGGCTCGATGACATTGAGGACGTCCGCGATCGCGGCGCGCAGCAGCCGACGGCGTCGCAAGTAGCGCGCCGCCGTGGCACGTTCCTCGGCGCTCTCCCGGCGGGCCTGGAGGGCGCGCAACTCAGCGAGCTGGGCGTCCACCGACCGTGGGGCGATGTCGTCCTCGTCCGCCAGCCAGGAGACCGCCTCCGGCAGACGAGCCAGGGCGTTGGCCACATAGCGCGAGCCGGAGAGGAGAATCGCGAGACGCTCGGGCATGTCGGTGTCGCGCAGCAGCTTCAGGTACCACGGGCTCGAGCCGATGGCCTCGGAGAGCTTGCGGAAGTCCAGCAGGGCAGCGTCAGGGCTCGGCCCCTCCGCGAACCAGCCGAGCATCACCGGCAGCAGCTGACGCTGAATGCCCGCGGCGCGCGAGAGCCCTGACGTCAGCGCCTTGATGTGGCCCAGCGAACCGGACGGATCCTTGTAGCCGATGGCCGCCAGGCGCTCTCGCGCCGCCTCGAGGGTCAGCGACACGTCATCGGCGCTCAAGCGGGCCGTGTAGGGCAGCAGCGGCCGGTAGAAGATCTCTTCGTGGAGCCGGCGCACCTCCCGGCGGACCAAGCGCAGCCGGGCTGTGAGGGTGGCGCCATCGCGCACCCCTGCCACGCCGACCGCACGGCCCAGGCGGCGCAGTTTGTCCTCGCCGGTGGGGATCAGGTGACTGCGCTGCATCCGGTGGAGCTGGATGCGGTGCTCGACCACGCGCAGGAAGCGGTAGTGCTCTTCGAAGCGCTCGGCATCCCGGCGACCCACGTACTCCCCCGCAGCGAGTTGCCGCAGGCCTTCCAAGGTGGTGCCGGAGCGAATCGACTCATCGGCCCGGCCGTGGACGAGCTGCAGGAGCTGGACGGTGAACTCCACGTCCCGCAGGCCCCCGGCGCCGAGCTTGAGCTGGCGGTCGGCCTCCTTGGCGGGGATGTGGGCCTCGACCCGCTGGCGCATGGCGCGGGCGTCCTCGACGAATCCCGACTTTTCCACTGCGCGGAAGACCATGGGCCGCAGCGTGTCCACGTACTGGCGGCCGATCTCGAGATCCCCGGCGATGGGCCGGGCCTTCAGCAGGGCCTGGAACTCCCAGCCGGCTGCCCACTTCTCGTAGTAGGCCCGGTGCGAGGCCAGGGTGCGCACCAGCGCACCGTCCTTGCCCTCCGGTCGCAGGGCGACGTCCAGGGGCCACAGCGGCGGCTCGTTGACCCCGGTGACTGTGGCCGAGACGTACCGGGCGAGGCGGGTGGCCAACTCGGTGGCGGCGCTCAGGTCCTCATCGGATTCGGTGGCATAGATGACGTCGACGTCGGAGATGTAGTTGAGCTCCCGGCCGCCGGTCTTGCCCATCCCGATGATGCAGAGCCGTGCCTCGCGCGCACCGGGCACCTGTGCCCGTGCCGCATCGCCGCGTGCGACCAGCAGGGCGGAGTCGAGCGCGGCCGAGACGGCGTCCGCCAGGGCCGCGGCGACCTCGGAGAACACTGCGGTGGGATCCTGCGCCACAAGATCGGCCGCGGCGATCCGCAACAGCCGCGCCCGGTACCAGCGGCGCAGCGCCTCCACCCCGGCCGCGGTCTCCTCGAGGCCTTCCACGGCGCGCAGTGCCTCGGCGCGCACCTCCTCGGGGGCAGCGCCCAGCGCCGGGAGCTGCCCACTGTCGTCGAGCAGGAGGGCGACGTCCCCGGGCCGTGCGACCAGGGCATTGCCCAG
The DNA here is from genome assembly GCF_003752405.1 of Bogoriella caseilytica. NCBI lineage: Bacteria > Bacillati > Actinomycetota > Actinomycetes > Allobogoriellales > Allobogoriellaceae > Allobogoriella > Allobogoriella caseilytica. The sequence goes on from NZ_RKHK01000001.1 coordinate 180,093, forward strand.
GGCAGTGGAGGCTCCGAGCACGGCGATCAGCCGGGCTCGTGCCTGATGGGAGTCCAGCGCCTGACTGAGCAGACCGCTCGCCTGAGGCTCGGTTGCGGCTGCCTCGGCCAGACGGAGCAGGGTGAGGAGTGCCTGGTCAGGATCGGCGGCGGCGCCCAGCGCCGCTCCCAGATCGGGCCCACCGTACTGAGCGAGCGCGTCCTCGCCGAGGCGCTGCACGGCGACGTCGGGTTCGGCGAAGCCCGAGCGCCGCAGCGCGGCGGCGGGTGACGTGGACCTATTCATGGTGACCAGGAAATGCCAGCCTCAGAGCGCAGGAATGAAGCGCTGCAACTCGTAGTCGGTGACCTGGTTGCGGTAGTCGGCAAACTCTCGGCGCTTGTTGCGCAGGAAGAACTCGAAGGTGTCCTCGCCCAGGGTCTCGGCCACGAGCTCGGAGTTCTCCATGATCTCGATGGCTTCGCGCAGCGAGGCCGGCAGGGAGCGGATCCCCAGGGCCTTGCGCTCGGCGCGGGACATGGCCGAGACGTCCTCACTGGCGCCCTCGGGCAGCTCGTAGTCCTCCTCGATCCCCTTCAGGCCCGCGGCGAGCATCACCGAGAAGGCCAGGTAGGGGTTGGCGGAGGAGTCCATCGCGCGGTATTCCACGCGCGCCGATCCGGACTTGTCCGGCTTGTACATCGGCACCCGCACCAGGGCGGAGCGGTTGTTGTGGCCCCACGAGATGTGGCTGGGAGCCTCATCCCCGGCCCAGAGGCGCTTGTAGGAGTTCACGTACTGGTTGCACACCGCGGTGATCTCCGCCGAGTGGCGTAGCAGCCCGGCGATGAACTTCCTCGCCGTCTCGGAGAGGTGGTACTCCCCCGCCGGATCGTGGAAGACGTTCTGTTCACCCTCGAACAGCGACATGTGCACGTGCATACCGGAGCCGGGCTGGTCCACCAGCGGCTTGGGCATGAAGGTGGCGAAGACGTCCTGCCGGAGCGCGACCTCCTTGACCACGGTGCGGAAGGTCTGGATGTTGTCGGCCATGGACAGGGCATCGGCGAAGCGCAGGTCGATCTCGTTCTGGCCCGGCCCGGCCTCGTGGTGGGAGAACTCCACCGAGATGCCCATGTCCTCCAGGGCGGTGATGGCCTCGCGCCGGAAATCGTGGGCGGTACCGCGGGCGACGTGATCGAAGTAGCCACCACTGTCCACCGGGATCAGCGGGTCTGAGGGCCCGGAGACGTTCTTGAAGAGATAGAACTCGATCTCGGGGTGGATGTAGTAGGTGAAGCCGGCATCAGCGGCCTTGCCGAGCGCCCGCTTCAGCACACTGCGCGGATCGGAGGCTGCGGGCTCCCCCGTGGGCGTGAGGATGTCGCAGAACATCCGCGCTACACCCTCGTCATCGTTCCAGGGCAGCACCTGGAAGGTGGAGGGGTCGGGCTTGACCAGCATGTCGGACTCATAGACCCGGGACAGTCCCTCGATCGAGGAGCCGTCGAAGCCGATCCCCTCAGCGAACGCGCCTTCGAGCTCAGCCGGGGCGATCGCCACCGACTTGAGCACGCCGAGCACATCGGTGAACCACAGCCGGATGAAGCGCACCTCTCGCTCTTCGATCGTGCGGAGGACGTACTCCTGCTGCTTGTCCATCGAGGTCTCCTCTACCTGCCGCTTAGCTGCCATCGCTCAGCACCTAGTCTTCCATGCGTGCTGCTCGATCCGGGCCGCCGCACCCGCGATCCGGACAGGCCTCGGCCAGGACATAGACTGGGCCGCGGCCCGCACGGGCCGTCGGGGCCACCACGCCGGTCGAGCCGCGACCAGCCCATCACAGGTACGGACGCCAGGAGCATGATGAGCACTTCCCAGTCTTTCGCCTTCGGCATCGACATCGGTGGCACCGGAATCAAAGGCGCTCCGGTGGACGTCACCACCGGGGAGCTCACCGCGAACCGCCACCGGGTCTCCACCCCGAAGCCCTCGACTCCCGACGCCGTCGCTGAGGCCGTCAAGGAGCTCGTGGCCTACCACAAGGTGGCGCAGGGCACCCCCATCGGACTGACCTTCCCCGCCCCGATCAAGCACGGCGTGGCGCCCTTCATCGCGAACCTCGACCAGTCCTGGAAGGGCGTGGACGTCCCCGCCCTGATGAGCGAGGCCACCGGCATGCCGGTCTCCGGCGTCAACGACGCCGACGCCGCCGGCGTGGCCGAGGCGTACTACGGAGCCGCCAAGGATGTCGAGGGCGTCGTCCTGCTCACCACGCTCGGCACCGGAATCGGCTCCGCACTGCTGGTGAACGGCACCCTGGTGCCCAACACCGAACTCGGCCACCTGGAGCTGGACGGCTACAACGCGGAGTCACGCGCCGCCACCTCGGCCCGTGAACGCGAGGACCTCAGCTGGAAGCGATGGGCCGAACGCCTTCAGCGCTATTACGAGCACGTCGAGATGCTCTTCTCCCCCGACATGATCGTCGTCGGTGGTGGCGTGTCGAAGAACCACGAGAAATTCCTACCGTTGCTGACCACCAAGGCTCCCCTGGTGCCCGCCAAGCTGCGCAACAACGCCGGCATCGTCGGCGCCGCACACCTCGCGGCCATCGGCTACCGCTGAGGACACTCGCGTCGCCGGCCCGCCCGGCAGAGCTAGCCCGGGCTCTCGCTGAGCGCTGCGGCTCCGGGATCCTCGTGCGCCTCGGCGAATCCTGAGATGGCGAAGGCGAGGATCGGCTCGTCCAGGCCGGCGAGCACGTGCTCGCGCTCGCCCAGGTAGGACTCCGCGCCGTTCCACTCACTCTTGACGACGACGCCGTCCGCCGCCCAGTGCGAGCTCGTGCGCCGGCCACCGGCCACGACATCGAATCGGCGGCACTCCCGTCTCCCGCCCGGCACATCGACCGTCTCGGTCCCGGCAGCCGCGATCGCTGCGGTCGCGGCTCCGGCGAGGGGATCGGAGTCGGCGAGCACCAGGAACTCCTCGCGGGCGGGTTCCTGGGCCTCCCGGGTCACCACGTCGAGTAACAGCAGATATTCGCCGTAGCTCGGCAGCGTCGTCTCCCCGAGCTCTGCCGCGTCCCGGTCGACGGCGGACGAGACCCCACCGGGCTCCTGCCGGTACTCCGCACGCTCCCAGCTCTGGCCGTCATCCTCGAATCGGATCACCGACTCGGCCCGGAACAGCTCGCCGTCGCCGATCGGGAAGACGATCCGCGTGGTCAGCTCCGGATGGTCATAGCGCCGCCCCAGCACTCCGCGCTGCGGCGCGCCGGCACCCAGATAGAAGGACTCCCAGCGTTCCATGAGTACTCCCCTGCTCCCGGTCCATCTCAGCGGTCAGGCGAGCCTAGCGACATCGTCAAGAACTCCCGTCGGTGCTCATCGACCCACCATCTGCTCGTAGATCGGCTTCAGCTCCAGGTACGCGTCGCTCCAGTCACGGCCGGACCGGCTCTCGATTTGCTCAAGGAAGCTCTGCCAACCCGCGCCGTACTGCACCAGGTCCGCCGACCCGAGGCCTGCATGCTCGAGGACGAGGAGCACGCCATCCTCACTGGAGCTCAGGGTGACTCGCAGAAGCGACTCGGCGGAGTCGGCGTCGTCGGTCGCTGCCCAGGTGACCTCGAGCAGGCGCAACGGCTCGCATCGCTGGACTACGCCTTCAGCATACTCGGCGCCATCGTCCCAGAAGGTGCGCCATCGCGCCCCCACTCCCGTACCGTCGACCGTCACCGGCGCGAACCAGCGAGCGATCCGCTCCGGCTCGGTGACCACGCTCCAGGCATCGGGCAGATCGGCTTCGAGCCGCCGCTCGAAGCGCAGGCTCCCCCGGCTTCCGCCCACCTGGACCGCAGCCAGTCCGGGCGGCAGCTGACGCTGGTACTCGGGCACGGCACGCGTCCAACGCTGCTGCCAGTCCTCGGCGAGCTCACGCCCGTCCACGTGGGCCTCGAGCTGATCGAGATAGGCCTGCCATCCCGCGGCCAGCCCCCGGGCGTGCGGCGCCGCCAGTCCGCTGTGCACCAGATGCAGAACCGTCACCGCGTCTCGCGGTTCCAGCGTGGCCTCGACGCGACTCGGCCCAGCGCCGGGCACCTCCCAGGTGACGACCAGGCGGGAGTACTCCTCGCACTCCAGAATCTTTCCGGTCACCACATCGTCCTCGGCGTCACCGAAGACGATGCGGTAATCGGCGCCGTCGAACTCCACCGGCGCCATCCAGCGTGCGAGCCGCTCCGGCACGGTCAGCAAGGACCAGGCCTCCGCCGGTCCGGAGGTCAGGTGGCGCTCGAACTCCACCCGCGCCTGCCCGTCGAGCAAGGGGACGATGCGACCGGCGCCGCTCGGCGCACCGTGGCCAGAATCTGCAGGACTCATGAGTTTCCCTTCCGACGGGCAGCATTGCCGCGGGCAATCTCGGTCTCGAGCGCGTCGAGACGCTGGTTCCAGAAGGCGGAGACCTGCTCCACCCAGGTGGTGATGTCCTCCATGGCCTCGGGGCGCAGGGAGTATTGCCGGCGGGCGCCGTCCACATCACTGAGAACGACGCCGGCCTCGCGCAGCACGCGCAGGTGCCGGGACGTGGCCGGCTGACTGATTCCGAAATCCTCGGCGGCCACGCGCGCCAGCGCACCGGCTGGTCGCGGCCCAGCGGCCAGTTCCTCCACCAGGCGCCGCCTCACGGGATCACCGAGGGCATCAAGTGCGTGCATGTCAGAACTATTTCATGGCCAGTTATATAACGCAAGAGTGATACTAGATTGCTGGCCGCCACTCTCCGAGCACTAGATGTGATGTTCAGGGAGGTTGTTCGGGCTGGGGCGGCGTGGCCTGCTGAGAGGTGAAGGCCTCCGGTTGTGAAGTGGAGATGTCGAGTAACCGCTTCACAACCAGGAGGCCTTCGTGTCCCACGCTAACGCTGCTTTGACCCCTCGTGCCCGGGCGCGCCTGGCGCGTCTGATCGTTGACGATGGCTGGAGCCCCACGACGGCAGCGCGGATGTTCATGGTCTCGCCCAACACTGCGAGGAAGTGGGCTGAGCGCTACCGCGCCGAAGGGGTGGCCGGGATGGCTGACCGGTCCTCGCGCCCGCGTCAGTGCCCTTCAAAGACCCCGCAGAAGGTGGTGCGCCGGATCGTCTCGCTGCGGCTGCGTCACCGCCTGGGACCGGTCCAGATCGCTGGGCGTCTGGGCGTGCCGGCCAGCACCGTTCACGCTGTGCTGGTGCGCTGCCGGCTGAACCGGCTCTCCCGAATCGACCGGGTCACCGGGGAAGCGATCCGCCGCTACGAACACGACCACCCCGGCTCGTTGATCCACGTCGATGTCACCAAGTTCGGCAACATCCCCGACGGCGGCGGACACCGCTACCTCGGGCGTGAACAGGGAGGGAAGAACCGCCGATCCACCGCTCAGCGCACCGGGCAGCGAACCCTCCACCGCTCACCACGCCTGGGCCGGGGCTACGTGCACACGGTCATCGATGACCACTCCCGGATCGCCTACGCCGAGATCCACGCCGATGAGAAGGCCACCACCGCCACAGCCGTGCTGCGCCGGGCAGTGGCCTGGTTCGCCGAGCGCGGGATCGCCGTCGAGCGGGTCCTTTCCGACAACGGCTCTGCCTACCGCTCGCGGCTGTGGGCTCACGCCTGCGCCGAGCTTGGCATCAAGGCCAAGAGAATCCGGCCATATCGGCCCCAGACCAACGGAAAAATCGAACGCTTCCACCGCACTCTGGCCGAGGAATGGGCCTACGCCCGCTTCTACACCTCAGAGACCCAGCGCCGCGACGCCCTGCCGCAGTGGTTGCACTTCTACAATCACCACCGTCCCCACTCCTCAACCGGAGGACGACCACCAGTCACCCGACTGACCAACCTCCCTGAACATCACAACTAGATGCCGAGGACCACCTTGGCCACGGAGAAGTAGATGATCAAGCCGAGGGTGTCCACGATGGTCGCGATGAAGGGCGCCGAGACGATCGCCGGGTCCACCCCCACCTTCCGGGCGGTCAATGGCACCGCTGATCCCGCCGTGGTCGCGAGGGTACAGACGGCGACCACGGTGATCGCCAGGACGACAGCGATCGGGGCGCCGGCCACCAGCATCGCGGGCAGGAAGCCCACGGTGGCCAGGGTGGCGCCGAGCATGGCGCCGACCAGCACCTCGCGGCCGACCACGCGCAAGATGTCGCCCGGGGTGACGTGCTCGACCGCCATCGCCCGTACGACCGTGGTGGCGGCCTGAGCACCGGCGTTACCGCCGGTGCCGATGAGCAAGGGGATGAACAGCGCCAGTGCGACGACCGTGTCGAGTTCCTCCTCGAAGAAGGACTGCACGCCCACCGTCAGCGATGCGGCAACAATGAGTACAAGGAGCCACACCACACGTGCCTTGACCAGGCCGAACAGCGAGGTCGACAGGTAGGGCCTGCGCAGTGGCTCGGTACCACCGGATCGGGCGGCGTCCTCGTCTTCTTCGTCCTCGAGGATCTCCATGGCGTCGTCGACGGTGAGTACGCCCACCAGGCGCGACTCGTGGTCGACGATCGGGATCGCGATGAACCCGCCCTCACGCACCTGCCGGGCGGCATCCTCCTGGTCGTCCGTGGCCTCGGCCCACACCGGCTCGGACATGATCTCCCCCAGCGGCGTCGCGGGGTCGGAGAGCAGCAGGCGGCGCAGCGAGACCACGCCGACCACCCGGCGACCCTCGGCGAGGACCGGCACGGAGTAGATCGTCTCGGCCGCATCGCCGTAGGCGCGCAACCGCTCGATCGCGCGTCCTGCCGTCATGTCCACCGGCAGCCAGGCCACCTCGGGGGTCATCCGCCGCCCGGCGGAGTTCTCCGGATAGCCGAGCAGGGTGGTGGTCATCGAGCGTTCACTGGGGCTCAAGCCGGAGAGGAGTTTCGCGACCAGTCCGGCGGGCAGCTCGTCGAAGAGCCGCGCCCGGTCGTCGGGATCGAGGCCGGCGACAAGATCCGCGATGGTCTCCTCACGCAGCTCATCGATCAGTTCGGACTGCAGCGCGGGATCGAGGTTCTCGAAGACCTCGAGCGCCTCGCCCTTGGGGAGCAGGCGGAAGGCGATGGCGCGCTCGTCATTCGGCATTCGCTCGATGACGTTGGTGGCCTCAGCGGGATCGAGAGCGGCGAGCCGCGCACGCAGCGCGCGCAACTCCGCAGCGTCCGCCCGTGGGTGGTGCTGCTCGGGGGGAGGATGCTGCCCTGGGGTACTTGCGACCATCACTCGCCCCTTCCTGCTCGGTACCGGCTCCTCACCCTAGTTCAGGAGCGAGCACTTTCCTCAGCTGGCGATGGTCAGGCAGCTGGGCCCGAGCAGGGCCTTGAGATCGCCGTACAGCGCCGGGGTGGGATCGACGCGGAGCTGATCGGCCAGGGACAGCACGATCGCCTTCCCGGGCCTGGTCAGGTGCACCCGCACCTCCGACTGGCCAGGGTGGTTGCTCAGGATTCCCCGGAGCTGCTCCACCACGGGTGTGGTGCAGCGGTTCTCCGGCAGCGTCACGCTCACCGGCCCGGAGTCCGCCGCGGACACATCCGGCAACGTCATCTCCTGGGCATAGATCGTCGGCACCTCATCGCGCCGGTTCACCCGGCCCCGCACCGTGATGATGGTGTCCTCCGCCAGCATGGTCGAGACCGTGGCGTAGGTCTGCGGGAAGAACAGCGCCTCAACCGACCCGGTGAGGTCCTCCACCACCGCAATGGCCCAGGGATTGCCATTCTTGGTCATCTTGCGCTGCAGGGAGGTGATCAGGCCGGCGATCTGCACGTTGGCGCCGTCGGGGACCGTCTCCCCGTCGAGCAAGGTGGCTACCTGTGTGTCGGCCACCCGCCCGAGCACGTGCTCCATCCCGGCCAGCGGGTGATCGGAGACATACAGGCCGAGCATCTGGCGCTCGAAAGCCAGTTTCTGTTTCTTGTCCCACTCCGGCAGATCGGGGATCTCCACGGTGAAGCCGTTGCCCATCCCGCCGTCCTCGTCACCCAGCCCGGCGAAGAGATCGAACTGCCCGACCGCCTCGTTGCGCTTGACGTCCACGACCGCGTCGACCGCCTCCTCGTGGCGGGCCACCAGTGCCCGGCGTACGTGACCGAGGGAGTCGAAGGCACCGGCCTTGATGAGCGACTCGATGGTGCGCTTGTTGCAGACCACGGCCGGGACCTTGTCGAGGAAGTCGGTGAAGGAGGTGAACTTCCCCTTCTCCTGGCGGGCCTCCACGATCGCCTTGACCACGTTGGCCCCCACGTTGCGGATGGCGGCCAGGCCGAAGCGGATGTCGGGGCCCACGGGCGTGAAGTCCGCAGCGGAGGTGTTGACGTCCGGGGGCAGGACGGTGATGTTCATGTGCCGGCACTCCCCCAGGTAGAGCGCCATGCGGTCCTTGTTCGCCTGGCTGGAGGTGAGCAGGCCGGCCATGTACTCGGTGGGGAAGTTGGCCTTGAGATAGGCCGTCCAGTAGGAGATCAGGCCGTAGGCCGCCGAGTGGGCCTTGTTGAAGGCGTAGTCCGAGAAGGGCAGCAGGATGTCCCATAGGGTCTTGACCGCGCCCGCGGAGTAGCCGCGCTCGAGCATGCCGGCCTCGAAGCCGACGAACTGCTTGTCCAGCTCGGCCTTCTTCTTCTTGCCCATCGCGCGGCGCAGCAGGTCGGCCTGACCGAGGGTGAAGCCGGCCACCTTCTGTGCGATGGCCATCACCTGCTCCTGGTAGATGATCAGGCCGTAGGTGGTGCCGAGGATCTCCTCGAGCGGCTCGGCCAGCTCGGGGTGGATCGGGGTGATCTCCTGGCGGCCGATCTTGCGCAGGGCGTAGTTGGTGTGCGAGTCCGCGCCCATGGGACCGGGGCGGTAGAGCGCGATGAGCGCCGAGATGTCCTCGAAGTTGTCCGGCTTCATCAGCCGCATGAGCGATCGCATGCCACCGCCGTCGAGCTGGAAGACGCCGAGGCTGTCCCCCCGGCCGAGCAGCTCGTAGGCCTTGCGGTCCTCCAGGCCGAGTGTTTCCAGGTCCGGCGGGGTCTTGCCGTTGCGCTCGATGTTGCGCAGCGCGTCGTCGATCACCGTGAGGTTCCGCAGACCGAGGAAGTCCATCTTCAGCAGTCCGAGCCCCTCGGCGGTGGGGTAGTCGAACTGGGTGATGATGGCGCCGTCCTGGGGGCGGCGCATGAGCGGGATGATGTCGATCAGCGGGTCGGAGGACATGATCACCGCGCAGGCGTGCACCCCCCACTGGCGTTTCAGGCCCTCCAGACCCTGGGCGAGCTCCACGACCTTCTGCACATCCGGATCACTCTGGTGCAGCTGGCGGAACTCCTCGGCCTCGGCATAGCGCTTGTCCGTGGTGTCGAAGATTCCCTTGACGGTGATGTCCTTGCCCATCACGGTCGGCGGCATGGCCTTGGACAGCTTCTCGCCCATGGCAAAGGGATAGCCGAGCACCCGGGAGGAGTCCTTGAGTGCCTGCTTGGCCTTGATCGTGCCGTAGGTGACCACCTGGGCCACCCGGTCGTCGCCGTACTTGGCGGTGACGTAGTCGATCACCTCGCCGCGGCGGCGCTCGTCGAAGTCGACGTCGAAGTCCGGCATCGAGACACGGTCGGGGTTGAGGAACCGCTCGAAGATCAAGCCGTGCTCCAGCGGGTTCAGGTCGGTGATGCGCAGGGCATAGGCCACCATCGAACCAGGGCCGGAACCACGCCCGGGCCCGACGCGGATACCGCGCTCCTTGGCCCACTTGATGAAGTCCGCCACCACCAGGAAGTACCCCGGGAAGCCCATCTGGGTGATGACGCCGACCTCGTACTGGGCCTGGCGGCGCGCATCGTCGGGAACCTCGCCGGAGAAACGGTACTGCAGTCCGCGTTCCACCTCTTTGACGAACCAGGAGTTCTCGTCCTCACCGGCGGGCACGTCGAAGCGAGGCATGTAGTTCGCGCCCTCGGCCGCGGTGCGGAAGGAGACCTCACACTGCTCGGCGACCAGCAGGGTGTTGTCGCAGGCCTCGGGGAAGTCGGCGAAGACCTGCCGCATCTCGGCGGCCGAACGCACGTAGTAGGTGTCGCCGGTGAAGGAGAAGCGGTCGGGATCGGCCAGCGTGGACCCGGAGTTGATGCACAGCAGCGCATCGTGAGTGTGGTTGTCGCCGGCGCGGACGTAGTGCGAGTCGTTCGTGGCCAACAGCGGAGCGCCGATGTGCTGGGAGAGCTTGACCAGCTCGGGCAGTACCCGCTTCTCCAGGTCGAGCCCGTGGTTCATCAGCTCGACGTAGTAGTTCTCCTTGCCGAAGATGTCCTGGAACTCCGCGGCTGCCCGGACCGCCTCATCCCACTGGCCGAGCCGCAGACGGGTCTGGACCTCACCCGAGGGGCAGCCGGTGGTGGCGATCAGGCCCGTGCCGTAGGTCTGCAGCAGCTCGCGGTCCATGCGCGGGGCCTTGCCCATCTGGCCCTCCAGGGAGGCCAGGGAGCCCAGCCGGAAGAGGTTGTGCATCCCTTCGGTGGACTGGGCGAGCATGGTCATGTGCGTGTACGAACCACGCGCGGAGACGTCGTCGGAACGCTGGTGGTCCTCGCCCCACGTCACCCGCGTGCGATCGTGCCGGGAGGTTCCCGGAGTCAGGTAGGCCTCGATGCCGATGATCGGCTTGATCCCGTACTTCGTGCCCGTGGCCCAGAAGTCGTAGGCGCCAAACATGTAGCCGTGATCGGTCATCGCGATGGACTTCTGGCCGAGCCGCTGGACCTCCTCGAAGAGCGGGTCTAGCTTGGCCGCTCCGTCGAGCATCGAGTACTCGGTGTGAACGTGCAGATGCGCGAAGTCCTCCGAGCCAGCCATGGCCCGAGTCTAGTGGCCCGGCGAGCCTCGCAGGGGCGGGCTAGCTCACGGCGCGCATGCGCTCCAGGGCCGCAGAGAGATCCTCGGGATACTCGCTGCTCACCTCGAGCCACTCCCCCGTGCGGGGGTGCGGCAGGCCCAGGCGCAGGGCATGCAGCCACTGCCGGGTCAGGCCCAGACGCGCACCCAGGGTCGGATCCGCGCCGTAGGTGGTGTCACCCACACAGGGGTGACGCACCGCCGCCATATGCACCCGGATCTGATGGGTGCGCCCGGTCTCGAGATGAATCTCGAGGAGCGAGGCGCCCGGCATTGCCTCCAGGGTCTCGTAGTGCGTGATCGATTCCTTGCCGCCGGCGATCACGGCCATCTTGTACGAGTGCTGCGGGTGCCGGCCGATCGGCGCATCGACCGTGCCCTCGGAGGGATCCGGATGCCCCTGGACGAGCGCGTGGTAGATCTTCTCCGGGGTGCGCTCCTTGAAGGCCCGCTTGAGCGCCGTGTAGGCCAGGTCGGACTTGGCCACGGCCATCAGACCGGAGGTTCCCACGTCCAGGCGGTGGACCACGCCCTGTCGTTCGGCCGGCCCGGAGGTGGAAAGCCGATAACCGGAGGCCGCCAGTGCTCCGATCACTGTGGGGCCGTCCCAGCCGGGTGACGGGTGCGCGGCCACGCCCACCGGCTTGTCGACCACGAGGAGGTCGTCATCCTCGTAGACCACTGCCATGCCAGGAACAGGCTGGGGCGGAAGCTGGGACGGCGTGGGCGCCTCGGGCAGGGTGACCTCGAGCCAGCCGCCGGCGGTCAGCCGATCGGACTTGTCCAGCGCTCGCCCGTCGAGCAGCACCGAACCCGCGGCGGCGAGTTCTGCAGCCCGGGTGCGGGTCAGGCCCAGGAGGCGGGAGATCGCGACGTCGGCCCGTTCTCCTGCCAGCCCATCGGGCACCGGTAGTGCGCGCTGCTCAGGCACCGGATCGCTCATCGGGAGAGGCGCCGGTGTCCTCGTCCGACTCGACCTCGGCGGCGCTCTCCGTGCTCTCTCCCGGCCCGGCGCTATGGGGCCCGGTGTCCTCACCGGCCGGCTCCTCGCTCACCTGGCCTGCAGCGGTGTCCGGCTCCCGCTTCTCGGCGTCGGCGTGGCGCGTGCCGTCGATCTCCCGGCCGGCCAGGGCGAGGATGACGATCAGCCCGGCCGCCACCACGATGGCGATGTCGGCGACGTTGCCGATGAACCATCCGTTGTAGTTGATGAAGTCCACGACGTGCCCGCGGCCGATCCCGGGCTCGCGTGCGAGACGGTCGTAGAGGTTGCCCAGGCAGCCACCGAGCAGCAAGCCGAGGGCCACCGCCCAGGTGAGCGAGCCCAGCTTGCGTGCAAAGCGCACGACCGCCAGGGCCACCGCGATCGCCACGATGGTCAGCACCCAGGTCAAGCCATCGGCCAGGCCGAAGGCGGCGCCGGAGTTGTAGACCAGCTGGAGGCCCAGATAGTCATCCCACAACGAGACGAAGACGCCGTCGTCCAGCCGCGCTTCCGCCAGGTACTTGGTGGCCTGATCGCTCCCGAGCACCACGACCGTCAGGACGGCCACCAGACCGATCAGCCGGCGCCGACGTCGCGGGTGAGCAGCAGGAGCCGTCGTGCGGCGCTGCTGGCGGAGTTCGCTCCGCGACGGCAGCGCCGCCTGCTCGTCACTCATGGCGAGAAATACGTGCGGTGATCAGATGCCGTCCGAGTTCGAGACTCCCGAACCAGACTCCACGTTGTGCAGCAGGGACTCGAGGTAGCTCTTCAGGCGCGTGCGGTAGTCCCGCTCGAAGGTCCGCAGCTCGTCGATCTTCCGCTCCAGCATGGAGCGCTCCTGGTCGAGCTGCTTGATGGTGCGCTCGTGCTTGTCCTCGGCCTCACGGACGATGCGCTCACCCTCGGACTGCGCCTCGGCCACCAGGCGCTCGGCCTCGGCCTTGCCGTCCTCGATGTACTTGTCGTGCAGCTGCTCCGCCATGGCGAGCATGCCGACGGCGCTCTGCGGGCCGGCAGCACCCGGTGCGTCGCTGGCCTCGGTGACGGGGGCCTGGACCGGCTCCGGTTCCGGCTCCGGTTCCGGGGTGGGCTCGACTGCCGCCGCGGGCTCAGCCGGCAGAGCCGCAGGCACAGCAGCGCCTCCGGCCTCGAGTTCGGCGATCCGGTCCTCGGCCGCGGTGAGCTTGGCCTGGAGTTCTTCCTTCTCACCGGTCACCGTGCGAAGGGTGTTCACGACCTCGTCGAGGAATTCGTCGACCTCGTCCTGGTCATAGCCCTCGCGGAACTTCGTCGCCTGGAACTCTTTACGCAGGACGTCGTCCGCCGTGAGCAGCGCCATCTCGTCACCTCTGAGTCGTTCGGTCATATCTGTGGCCCGTTCCGATGCGCCGTTGCTGGGCGAACGTCACGGCTTGCCGGTTCTCGACCGGCACTGTGCTGACAGTAACTGGCCGGGGCGTGCGAGGCGAAACCAGACTCGCGGGAATAGTGTGACTCATGCTTCGCCATCGTGCGGCGAAACCGGGAGCCCAACCCGGTTACAGCAGCGAGGCGAGGAAACCAAAGACGATCGGGAGCACGATCGCGCGGGTGAGGGAGATGCCGAGGACCAGGACCAGGAAGCTCAGGTCCAACTGCATTCCCCCCAGGGGAAGCGGCTTGATCCAGCGCCGCAGGAAGCGCAGCGGCGGATCGGTGAGCGAGTAGATCACGTTGGCGATGACCAGCAGCAGGCCACTGGGGCGCCATTCGCGGGCGAAGACCTGAATCCAGTCCAGCGCCAGCCGCCCGAAGAGCAGGAGCATGTAGAGCAGCAGGGCCAGCTGGACAGTCTGGTAGACGAAGGAGAGCACCTAGCGAGGGTATTAGTCCTGGGCGAAGACGGGGGACGCCAGGTCACGCTCGTGCCCGCCGCCGACCTCGACCGAGGCCGGGGAGAGCAGGAAGACCCGGTTGGTCACACGCTCCATCGTCCCGCGCAGACCCAGCACGAGGCCGGCGCTGAAGTCGACCATGCGCTTGGCATCCGGTTCAGCCATGCCGGTGAGGTTGACGATCACCGGGGTGCCCGAACGGAAGGATTCGCCGATCACGCGCGCCTCGTTGTAACCCGAGGGGTGCACGGTGACGATGCGTCGCAGATCCTCAGCGGGAGCGTTCTCCGCCTGGAAGGCCGCAGCACTGGAGATCGGCGTCACCGGAGCGCGGTGCTCCTGTGCCTCGCGCCGGTGGTGACCGTCGCCGAGCTCACTGCGACGTTCCTCACCACGGTGCTCGGCGCCAGCGGTGGCCTCGTCCTCATAGTCGTCATGGGGCTCGGCGAGTGAGAGGTACTCCATCATCTTGCGCATCGTGCTGGCCATCGCTGCTCCTCGTCGTCACTGACCCCTGGGGAAGGATGGGGCAGGGGGTCTGCTGCTGTGATGACGCTATGCCAGCCACCGCCGCGCTCTCCGGCACTGCTTCGGCGTGTCGCGCCGCGTTTACTTGAGGAAGTCGGGGATGTCCAGGTCCTCATCGCGCTCCCGGTCACGGCCGCGGCCACGGTCGCGGTCCTCCGGCAGCACCGGAGGCACCTCGTAGGCGCGCTGCCTGCCGGTGTTCTCCATGCTGTCGTCAACCGCTGCCACCGGCTCGGGGGCCGAGGCCGCCGGCTCCGGTTCCGGAGCGGGCTGGGTGGCCGGCTCTGCGGCCGAGGAGGCCACCTGGCCCACGGGCCGGCCAGCAGGTGCTGCCGGAGCTGCGGTAGCTGCCGGTGCGGCCTGCGCGGCAGGCTTCTCGGCGCGGTTGCTGTGGGTGGGGCCGGCCCCCTCGTCGAAGCCGGCCGCGATGACGGTGACACGCACCTCGTCGCCGAGGGCGTCGTCGATGACCGCACCGAAGATGATGTTCGCCTCGGGGTGGGCCGCCTCCTGAACCAGACGGGCCGCTTCGTGGATCTCGAACAGCCCCAGATCCGAACCACCCTGGATCGAGAGCAGCACGCCGTGTGCTCCGTCGATGGACGCTTCGAGCAACGGCGAGGAGATCGCCAGCTCGGAGGCCTGCACGGCGCGGTCCTCGCCGCGAGCCGATCCGATGCCCATCAGGGCGCTCCCGGCATCCTGCATCACGGACTTCACGTCGGCGAAGTCCAGGTTGATCAGGCCCGGGGTGGTGATCAGGTCGGTGATGCCCTGCACACCGGAGAGCAGCACCTGGTCGGCGGACTTGAAGGCGTCCAGGACCGAGACGGCGCGGTCGGAGATCGAGAGCAGCCGGTCGTTGGGAATGACGATGAGCGTGTCGACCTCGGCGCGGAGCGCTTCGATCCCGGACTCGGCCTGCACCGAGCGACGGCGACCCTCGAAGGTGAAGGGCCGGGTGACCACACCGATGGTCAGCGCACCGAGCGAGCGCGCGATCCGGGCGACGACGGGTGCACCGCCAGTGCCCGTTCCACCACCTTCGCCGGCGGTCACGAAGACCATGTCGGCTCCACGCAGGACCTCTTCGATCTCCTCGGCGTGATCCTCGGCCGCTTTCTTGCCGACCTCGGGGTCCGCGCCGGCTCCCAGCCCTCGGGTGAGGTCACGTCCGACGTCGAGCTTGACGTCGGCGTCGGACATCAGCAGGGCTTGAGCGTCGGTGTTGACCGCGACGAACTCCACGCCCTTCAGCCCGACCTCAATCATGCGGTTGACGGCGTTGACGCCGCCGCCGCCGATGCCGACCACCTTGATAACCGCCAGGTAGTTCTGCGGTGCCGCCATGCCGGGCCCCTCTCGTGGAGTGTCACTCAACCCTCAAGCTCAGGCTGAGGGTTAGACTTATGTCATATCTGCCACCCGTGACGCTAAGTGCCGCATGCCAGGCGGGCAATCACCTCGGGGGGTGTGTTGGTGCCCGGATCTGTGGACTTTGCCCTGCGGCTCGTCTCAGGGGCGCGTGGCAGGGCTGCTCGGCACCGAGACGTCGTAGTATGAGGCGCTGCGTTCCTCCAGGAGCACCTCAAGGACGGCGGCCTTGTACGAGTTCTCCACCGCGCTGCCCCATCGGACTGTGGCCCCATTGCTCAGCTCCAGCGTCACCTGGGCGGTCCCGGTGGCCCCGGCCTCCCCTACCTGCTCCAGCAGGCTCTCCGGCAGCTCTCCCAGCACGGTCAGCACCGCCTCGACTGCAGCCGAGGTGCGGCCGGCCTCATCGAGCGGCACGTCGACCTCGGGAAGATCCTCCGGCGCCTCGGAGCGCGTCGCGACCTGGATACCGTCGGCGTCGATCAGCACCCAGCGCGCGCCGTCCTCGGTGGCCGCCACCGGGGTGCGCGAGACCAAGGTCACGGCCAGGCCATCAGGCCAGGAACGCGTGACCGCGACGTCGGCGACGGCGTCGAGATCCTGGATCTGCTCAGCGATCTCTCCTGTGTCCACACGTAACAGCGGCGTGCCCACGTGCGGGGCCAGCGCAGCCTCCACGGACTCCGCCGGCACGTACTCGCTCGCGCCGGTGATCTGCACCGACTCGCGGTCCAGGGCGAGGAAGGACGAGGCGAGCAGGACCCACGCCACCGCCAGCAGGGCAGCGAGCACACCGATGACGATCGCGGAGCGGCGCCAGGCCAGCCGGCGTCCGGCATCGTGGCGTTCGGCCAGGCGCGCACGGAAGGCCTGGCTGACCCGGGCGGTCGCCGAGAGCCCTGCCCTCGCACTGGGCTGAGCATCCCGTGCTCGCGCCATGGGCTTGCTCCGGCTCGCGCGCCGGGCCAGGCCCTGCTTCGCCGCGGGCTTCGAGGCCGCAGGCTTTCTCGCGGCCGGCTCCTTCTTGGCACGCTTCTTCGCGGTCTTCTTCGCCGGCTTCACCGCGCTCTGGGGCGTAGCCGATCGCACGGCGGGACGGCGGGGAGTCGCCGGGGGCCTCATGCTGAGCCCGCCTGTGCCTCCTCGCGGCCTCGCAACCGGTCGAGGATCTCGGGCACGAGTTCGGTGACGTCACCCGCTCCGATGGTGAGCAACAGGTCTCCCGGCTCAGCCTCATCGGCCACGGTCCTCGCCGCGGCGTGACGATCAGCCACATAGCGTGCGCCCTCGATCTCCGAGGTGATCAGCGCGCCGTCGACGCCCGGGATCGGGTCCTCGCGGGCGGCGTAGACATCGGTGACGACGACGACATCCGCAGCCGAGAGCGCCTGGGCGAAGCGCTCGGCGAAGGCCTGGGTCCGCGAGTAGAGATGGGGCTGGAACAAGGCCACTACGCGGCCTCGCCCGGCCTGCTCACGCGCGGTGATCAAGGTGGCTTCGATCTCAGTGGGGTGGTGGGCATAGTCATCGACCACGCGGATCCCGGCCACGGTGCCGCGCGACTCGAAACGCCGGCCAGTACCGGTGAACACACCGAGCGCCGCAGCCATCGCCTGTGGTTCCACTCCGAGTTCCACACCGGCCGTCCATGCCGCGGTCGCGTTGAGCAGCATGTGCCGGCCGGGGACCTGCAGGTGGAGTGTGGCCACGGCGTCGGAGACTGCCGGGCGGCGCAAGGTGAGCGTCCCGTCACCGCCGAGCATGACGTGCGCCTCGATGCCCGGGGCCTCGGCGAGCCCGACGGTGCCGCCGTAGGTGATGACTCGGGTGCCAGCGGCGGCCGCATGACGAGCCAGCGCGGCGGCACCGGCGTCGTCGGCGCAGGCCACCAGCAATCCGCCAGGCTCGATCAGAGCGGTGAACTCCTCGAAGGAGCGGCGGAAGGCCTCCTCGCTCCCGTAGTGGTCGAGGTGGTCGGGCTCGATGTTGGTGACCACGGCGATCCGTGGCCGGTAGTTGAGGAAGGAGCCGTCCGATTCATCGGCCTCGGCCACGAAGGCGCGTCCCTGCCCCAGGTGCGCTCCGGTCCCCCGCCCCATCACCGTGCCCCCGATTGCATAGGAGGGTTGCTGGCCGGCCGCCTCCAGGGCGACGGCGAGCATGGCCGAGGTCGAGGTCTTGCCATGGGCGCCGGCCACGGCCACGAAGTCACGATCCGCGGCTGCCCGTGCCAGGGCCGCCGATCGGTGGATGACCGCCAGCCCGCGAGCACGAGCTGCGACCAGTTCCGGGTTGGTCTCCCGCACCGCCGTGGAGACCACCACGGTGGCGCTCTCCGGGAGTGCCGCCACGTGGTCGGCGTCGTGGCCCACGTGGGCAGTGATGCCGAGCCGGCGCAGGTGGGAGATCATCGGGCCCTCTGCCTGGTCGGAGCCGGAGACCTGGTGCCCGGCCGCGGCCAGCAGCTCGGCGATGGCCGACATGCCGGCCCCGCCGATACCGAGGAAGTGGAAGGGCTCGCTCATGCGCGCTCTCCCGGAGTCTGTCGCACTCCCGCGATGAGCTCGACCAGGCGCTGGGCACCGTCGGTCACCCCCGAACGCGCCGCCGCCTCCCCCATCTCCTGGAGCCTGGCCGGCTGAGCGAGCAGGGCGGCGATCTCACTGGCAACGTATTCGGCGTCCAGGTGGGCGTCCGCCACGAGGCGCCCGCCCCCGGCAGCGACGACATCGGCGGCATTGAGCCGCTGTTCGCCGTTCCCGATGGGCAGGGGCACGTAGATGGCTGGAAGGCCCAGCGCCGCGAGTTCGGCCACCGTGCCCGCTCCGGAGCGGCACAGCACGAGGTCGGCCAGGGCATAGGCCTGGTCCATGTCGCCCAGGTAGTCCCGTACCTGGTAGCGCTCCCCCGCAGCGCCGGCGTCGGACAACCTCCGGCGCACGGCCTCGTCCTTGCCCCGGCCGGTCAGGTGCAGCACCTGGGCTCCCGCGGCCAGCAGTTCCACCGCAGCCCCGGCGGCTGCCTCGTTGATCCGCTGTGCTCCCAGCGAGCCCCCCGTGATGAGCAGGGTGGGGCGTTGCGCGTCGAGGCCCAGAGCCGCAGCGGCCTGCTCCCGGCGCCGTCGGCCTCCCTCGGCGGTGGTGCGGTCAGCGGCCAGCGCGGCCACCGGCCCTCTGAGGGGAAGCCCTGTGGTCCGTGTGCGGCCGTGCTTGGCCGCCAGCGGTGTCGACGCGAAGGTCAGGGCCACGACCGCAGCGTGGCGGGCTCCCAGCCGGTTGGCGATGCCGGGCCGGGCGTTCTGCTCGTGGATCACCACGGGCAGGCCGCGCCGCTTCGCAGCGCGGTAGGCGGGCACCGCCACGTATCCGCCGTAGCCCACGACGACGTCGGCCCTCAGATCATCCATGGCCTGCCCGGCGGACCGGACCGCGTGGCGGAGCCGGCCCGGAAGGCGCAGCAGATCCAGCGAGGGGCGGCGGGGCAAGGGCACGCGCGGAACGTGATGCAGGGCGATCCCGGCGGCCGGCACCAGCTCGGCCTCCAGCCCCTCGGCCGTGCCGAGGGCCGCCACCTCGGCGCCCTCTTCGCGCAAGGCGACCGCCGTGGCGAGCAGAGGATTCACGTGGCCGGCGGTGCCGCCACCGGCCAGCAGCACACGCAGCGGCTCAGCCACGGCGCCCCTGGCCCATCACCGCGAGGGAGCGGGCCACCACTGAGGGCCGCGAGGTGGCGGCGCGGCGGGCTCCAGGTTCGTCCCGTGCGAAGGCCAGCACGATGCCCAGGGCAAGCAGCGTCGCAAGCAGCGAGGAGCCGCCAGCCGAGACTAGGGGCAGCGGCACCCCGATGACGGGCAGCAGATTCACCACCACGCCGATGTTGATGAGCGCCTGGCCCAGGATCCACGCGGCAATACCCCCGGTGGCGATCTGGACGAAGGGGTCCCGGTGGCGGCGGATCACCCGGAAGAGACCCACCGCCAGAGCCGCGAAGAGCAGGATCACCACGAGAGTGCCGAGCAGGCCGAGTTCCTCACCGATGATCGCGAGAATGTAGTCGGTCTCCGCCTCGGGCAGGTAGGCCCACTTCTCACGGGAGGCTCCCAGGCCGACTCCACTGACACCGCCCGTCCCGAGGGCGCGCAGTCCGTGGGTGACCTGGTACCCCAGGCGAGCGATGACCTCGGGGTCATCCTCCATGCCCAGGAAGAACCGGATGCGGTCCATCCGGTAGGGCGCGGCGATCAGCAAGAACGCGAGGGCGCCCGATCCCAGCACGCCCGCCGCGGCGAACCAGCGCATCGGCAGGCCGGCCACGAAGTAGGCACCGACGGTCAGCGTGACCACCACGAGCATCGTGCCGAGGTCACCTCCCAACACCACGAAGAGCGCGGCCACCCCGGCCATGAGGGCGCCCGGCACGAGCACGTGCCTCCAGTCGTGGAGCTGATGCGCCTTACGGGCCAGGACCAGCCCGAGGAAGAGGGCAAGACCGAGCTTGAGGAACTCCGCGGGCTGGATGATCTGGTTGACACCCGGGATCCACAGCGAGTTGCGGTTACCGCCGCCGTAGACGCCATAGGGCGTGTAGACCGCAGCCTGCAGGGCCAGACCGGCGATCACCGCGGGCCAGGCGAGCTTGCGGTACAGGGCCACGGGCAAGCGGGAGGCGATGGCCCCGAGCACAATCCCGGCGATGGCAAAGATGATCTGGCGCTGGCCACCGAGGTAGGGATTGCCCTCATTGCCGTGCATCGAGTCGATGATCGAGGCGGAGAAGACCATGGTGACGCCGATGATGACGAGCAGGACCGAGGAGCCGGCGATGAGGTAATAGCTCAGGGCACCCTGCGCGTCGTGCTGGGCCTGCTCGGCATTCCCGCCGGCCCGGGTCGACGCGGACTGCTTCGAGGCGGGCTGTTTCGACCGGGACTGCTTCGTGGTCGCTGGCGTCTTCGAGCTGGTACTGCGCGCGCGTGCCGTGGCGGGTGCACCCGGCCGGCGCGGCGTGCTGGGACGCCGGGTCCCGAGGCTGGTCACTGGGCCTCCTGCCGGGCCCGGACCGCCGCCGCGAAGGCCTCGCCGCGGGCGGCGTAGTTCCGGAACTGATCCATGGAGGCGCTGGCAGGGGCCAAGAGCACGGTGTCGCCCTGCTGAGCGAACCGCGCTGCCCGAGTGACTGCCTGCGCCATGACCTCATCCTGGCTGGCCTCGATCTCGACGACCGGTACGTCAGCCGCGTGTCGGGCGAGTGCATCACGCAGCGGAGCGCGGTCGAGGCCGATGAGCACCACGGCACGCAGCTTGTGCCGGTACGCGCCGACCAGGTCGTCGAACTGTGCGCCCTTGGCGAGCCCTCCGGCGACCCACACCACGGATCCGTCGGGGAGAGCGCCGAGCGAGGCAGCAGCGGCGTGGGCGTTGGTGGCCTTGGTGTCGTCCACGTAGGTCACGCCCGCCACGGTGGCCACCGTGGCGATGCGATGCGCGCCGGGCTGCATGGCGCGCAGGCCGGCGCTGACCGCCTCGGCGGGCACACCGTGCGCGCGGGCCAGGGCGGCGGCGCTGAGGGCGTTGGCCAGGACATGATCCGGTGCTGTGCGCGCCGCTCCGGGCGCCAGGTGCGCCAGGTCGGCGACCTCCGCGAGTTCGACCGCACCGCGCTGGCGCTCGCGCAACGGGGCGCCGAAAGCACGGTCGCACAGCACCTCACCGGCGAGCCCGAGCTGACCGACCTGCGGGACCGCGAGGGTGGTGCCTACCGCTCGGCACCCCTCGGCCACGTCGGCCTGCTCCACCATCTCGCGGGTGACGGGGGCGTCCGCGTTGTAGATACAGGCGCTCGTGGTGCGTTCGTAGACGCGTGCTTTTGCCGCGCGGTACTCGCCGAAGCCGCCGTGCCAGTCCAGATGGTCGTCGGCGAGGTTCAGGCAGGCGCTGGCCTGTGCGGCCACAGTATGGGTGGCGTGGAGCTGGAAGCTGGAGAGCTCCACCGCAAGCACGTCGATGGCGCCTGAGGCCGACACCCGGACCACCGGATCGCCCACGTTGCCCACCGCGGGCGCGCGCTCACCTGCCGCAGTGAGGATCGAGGAGAGCATCTGCACCGTGGTGGTCTTGCCGTTGGTGCCGGTCAGGGTCAGCCACGGGGCGCGAGATCCATCCGCGCGCCGTGCCTGGACGCGCCAGGCGAGTTCGATCTCGCTCCAGACCTCCAGTCCGGCTGCCGCGGCGCGCTGATGGAGCGGACCGGTGGCCGGGAAGCCGGGTGAGACCACCAGCACGTCCGGTGCCTCCGCCACGATCCGTGCGGCGAGCTGGGCGCCATCGGCCTCGGCATGCCACCGCACGCCCGGTGGGACCTCACCGCTGGAGCGGGCCGACTCGATCGCAGCCTCGGAAGCGTCGTAGCCGATGAGTTCGCGGGCACCCGAGACGGTGGCGAGCACCTCCAGCGCCGCGCGGCCCGAGGCCCCGAGCCCGGCGACGGCGACCCGTGCGCCGTCGAGCAGGCGACCGTGCTCACTCATGAGGGAGTCACCGCCACCCATTCGCCGTAGAACAAGCCCAGGCCCAGCGCGGCGCAGAGCGCGGCGATGATCCAGAAGCGGACCACGATGGTGACCTCGTTCCATCCCTTGAGCTCGAAGTGATGGTGCAAGGGGGCCATCTTGAAGATCCGTCTGCCCTCCCCGGAGACCCGTTTGGTGATCTTGAAGCCGGCGACCTGGAGCACGTCGGAGAAGACGATGACCACGAAGAGGCCGCCGATGACGACGGCGAGGAACTCCGTGCGGGTCAGGATCGACAGGCCTGCCAGCGCCGCCCCCAGGGCCAGCGAGCCGGTGTCACCCATGAAGATCTGGGCGGGCGAGGTGTTCCACCACAGGAAACCGAAGCAGGCACCCACGATAGCGGCGGTGATGATCGCGAGATCGCGCGGGTCGCGGACCTCGTAACAGCCCGGTCCGGGCTGGGTGAGGTACTGGCAGGACTGGTTGGACTGCCAGATGGTGATGATCGTGTACGCACCGAAGACGAGCATCGAGGTGCCGGTGGCCAGGCCGTCGAGACCGTCGGTGAGGTTGACGGCATTGGACCAGGCGGTGATGAGGAAGTTGGCCCAGATCACGAAGAGCACGAGCCCCACGGCGGCACCGGCGAAGGCCAGGTTCAGCCCGGTGTCGCGGATGAAGGAGATCTGCGTGGAGGCCGGCGTGCGGTAGTTCTCGTTGGCGAACTGCAGGGCGAGCACCGCGAAGGTGATGCCGACGACCGCCTGGCCGAGAATCTTGCCCTTCTCGCTCAGACCCAGCGATCGCTGGCGGGAGATCTTGATGTAGTCGTCGAGGAAGCCGACGAAGCCCATGCCGACCATGAGGAAAAGCAGGAGCAGCCCGGAGACATTCGGGAGGCGCCCGGCGGAGATGTTGGCCACGGCGTAGCCGATGACGGTGGCGGCAATGATGACCACGCCGCCCATGGTCGGCGTGCCGCGCTTGGTGAAGTGACCGGTGGGGCCGTCCTGGCGGATGAACTGGCCGTAGTTCTTCTTCACCAGCAACCGGATGAACAGGGGCGTGCCCGCCATGGACACCACGAGCGCGACGGCTCCGGAGATGAGCACGGACATCATCGCTGATCACCTGCCTGGGTTGCGCGCTCGGCCACGAGGCCGGGGAGCCGGTCGGCCAGTCGCCACACTCCGGTGCCCAGCGATCCCTTGACGAGCACCACGTCACCGTCCTGCAGATGTGGGACGAGCAGCTCACCGGCGTGCTCGACGCTCGACGCTCGCAGCACGCTGACGCCGGCGAGTTCGGCTGCCGCGCCGAGTTCTGCGGGCGCCGCCACGCTCACAAGGAGGTCCACCCCGGTACGTGCGGCCTCCGCGCCGATCGAGGCGTGCTCTGCTGCGGAGGCCTCGCCCAGTTCGAGCATCTCGGCGAGGACCGCCACGGTGCGGCGGCCCGCCCCGATGCGCGCCATGGTGGCCAGCGCGGCCCGGACCGCCGTGGGGTTGGCGTTGTAGGAGTCATCGATCAGGGTGATGCCACCGTCCAGCTCACCTACGGCCATCCGGTGGGGGCTTGCGGGCTCAGCCAGGGCCAGCCCGGTGGCCACCGCGGGCAGCGGGACGCCCAGGTGTAGTGCGACAGTCGCCGCGGCCAGGGCATTGCCCACCTGATGCTCACCGGTCAGCGCCAACTCGACAGCGGCCTCCCCGGAGGCACCGGGCACGCTCGAGAGGATCCGGAAGTTCGCGCGCCCATCAGGCCCAGCCGAGATGTCCGCAGCGCGCACCGTGGCCTGCGCCCCGGCACGCGAGAAGGTCAGCACCTCGCGTCCACCCGCGAGCTCGCTCATGGCGGCTACGCGGGGGTCGTCGATGTTGAGCACGCACACGGCGTCCGGCAGTGATCCCGAGATCAGCTCACCCTTGGCGATTGCCACGTTCTCGATGCTGCCGAAGCCCTGGAGATGCGCGGCGCCGACAGCGAGCTCTATGGCCACGTCTGGCGGTGCGATGGAGGTGAGGTAGGTGAGGTCACCCACCGCGTCCGCGCCCATCTCGAGGACGAGCACGTCGGTCTTGGTGTCGGCGCGCAGCACGGTGAGGGGCAGCCCCACCTCGCTGTTGAAGGAGCCGGCGGGCGCGAGCACCGTGCCGAGTGGCTGGAGGATCTGGGCGAGCAGGTCTTTGGTGGTGGTCTTGCCGTAGGAACCGGTCAACCCCACCACGCGCAGATCCGGGCGGCGGCGGCGCAGCTCTGTGAGCGCGTGCCGGGCCAGGGCGCCGAGTGCCACGGTCACATCGGCCACCAGGATCTGGCGGCCGGCGGGGACCCCAGGCACTTCCCGGGTGACCATCGCACCCACGGCGCCGGCCTCCAGCACGGAGGGGACGAAATCGTGGCCGTCGGAGCGCGCACCGGTGATGGCGGCGAACAATGCCCCCGGGGTGACGGCTCGAGAATCCGAGACGACGGCGGCGACCGTGGCCTCGGCAGCTGGGTCTGCGGGATCGGCGAGCCGGCCCCCGGCGGCTCGGGCGACCTCGGCGAGAGTCATGGCAATCATCGGGACGATCTTCCCTCACCCGGGCCGGCTGCACCGCCGGCACTCGCCTGCAGGGCGGAGCGGACTTCCTCACGGTCGTCGAGATGGTGCTCGACGCCGGCGATCTCCTGGACGGTTTCGTGCCCTCGGCCGGCGATGAGCACGGTGTCTGCCGGGTCAGCGCCGGTGATGGCAGCGCGGATCGCTACGCGGCGGTCACCAATCTCACGGACGAGGCTTCCTGCTGCAGCAGCACGCGCCGGGCCGAGCAGATCCGCACGGATGGCCGCGGCGGGCTCGTCGTGCGGATCGTCATCGGTGATCGTGACCTCATCGCAGTAGCGCACGGCCAGCTCAGCCATCTCGGCACGCTTGCCTGCATCGCGGGATCCGGCCGCCCCGAAGACCACGTGCAGCCGGCCCTCGGTGGAGCCTCGCAGGGCCGAGAGCACGACGGCGAGGCCTCCGGGGTTGTGGGCGAAGTCCACGATCACCCGCGGCGCCGTGGCCAGCAGCTCCATCCGCCCCGGGATCACCGGGCTCAGTCCGCCGGCGTGGGCGAGCGCCTCCTCGAGGACGGCGGGATCGGTGCCGGCGGCCAGCAGCATCACCACGGCGAGGCTGGCGTTGGCCACGTTGAAGGCCCCGGGCAGAGCGGTGGTGAAACACAGTTCCTGTCCTGCGCCGCGGAGCGTGACGCGAGAACCGGTGCCGTCCGGGACCGCAGCGATCACCTGCCAGTCGGCAGCGTTCGCCTCGTCGGTGCCCACGCTGCTCATGGCGTAGCCGGCCGGACGGGAGGCGGCGAGCCTCTGGCCCCACTGGTCGTCGACCATGCTGACGCCCTGGGCCGAGCGTTGCGGGGTGAAGAGCGCCTCCTTGGCAGCAAAGTAGCCCTCCATGCTGCCGTGATGGTCGAGATGATCCTGGGTGAGGTTGGTGAAGCCGGCGACGTCGTAGAGCACCGAGTCCACCCGGCCCAGATCCAGCGCATGGGAGGAGACCTCCATCGCCAGGTCCGTCACGCCCTCGGCGACCATCTCGGCGAGCAGAGCCTGCAGATCCGCCGGCTGAGGAGTGGTGAGCTGAGCGGGCACGGCGCGTAGCTCGGGGGTCCGGGTCCGGACCTCCACGGTGCCGATCAGCCCGGTGGAACGCCCCAGTGCCGCCAGCGCGTGCTCCAGGAAGTAGCAGGTGGTGGTCTTGCCATTCGTGCCCGTGACCGCGAAGGTGCGCAGCTGCTCAGCGGGGCGTCCATAGATCTCTGCTGCGAGGCGACCGAGGACGGCGGGAACGTCCGGAGCCACGAGCACCGGCGTCCCCTCAGCCAGGGCATAGGCCGGGTCGGCAAGGATCGTCAGCCCTGCCTCGTCGGTCAGCACAGCCACCGCTCCGGAGGCCACGGCGGCCCTCGCGAAGAGCGCACCGTGCACACGGCCGCCGGTGTGCCCCGCGAAGAGATCGCCGCGACGGATCAGCCGGTTGTCCGCACGCACGCCGCCCACCACAGTGGTGGCCCAGGAGTCGCGCGTGCCGGGGGCAGGCGAGATGGGCAGGCCGGGAATCACCTCGGCCAGAGGGCGCGCCATCGTCAGCCGACCTCGATGGCCAGCTCGGGAGTGGGCTCCGTCGACGGCGGCACTCCCCTGTCGCGCAGCGCGAAACCCATCACCTCGGCGAAAGCCGGCCCGGCGACCGTGCCGCCGTAAGAAGGACCTGAGCCCTGGAAGACCACGACGCCGATGGCCAGCTGCGGATCCTCAGCCGGCGCCACGCCCACGAAGGAACCCAGACGGCCCTCGAGGCCACCGGCGCCGTCGGGAATCTGAGCTGTACCGGTCTTGGCAGCGACGCGATAGCCAGGGACCGCGCCCTGCGGGCCGGTTCCCGTGGGGTGGACCACGTACTCCATCATGGCCAGCAGGTCCTCGGTGGCCTCGGCGGAGGCCACCTCCACACCCTCGGGCTGTTCCGCCGGCACGTAGGTGCCATCCGGGTTGGTCACGCCGCCCACGATCCGCGGCGGCACGTACACGCCGCCGTTGCCGATGGTGGCCGCCATCGAGGTGTTCTGCAGCAGCGTCGAGGAGATGCCCTGGCCGAAGCTCGTGGTGTAGCGGGTGCGGCCGTCCCAGTTCTCGTGCGCGTGCACGATGCCGGAGGACTCGCCCGGCAACTCGATCCCACTGCGCACCCCGAAACCCAGATCCATGAACATCGCGTGACGGTCGGCGTCGGTCATCGCCTCGGCCAGCTGCACCGTGGCGGTGTTCGAGGACATCTGCAGGGCACCGGTGGCCGTCAACCGCAGCGTGGGGTGGTCGTCATTGTCGCGGAAGGTCTGTCCGTTGCTGGTCGTGTAGCGATCGGGCACCGTCATGGATGACTCCGGCCCGATGAGGCCCTGTTCGAGCGCGAGCAGGAAGGTGGGGAGCTTGCCGGTGGAGCCCGGTTCGTAGGGCGTGGAGATGGCGCGCGATCCCCGGTCCTCCGGATCCCAGGCCTGGTAGTTCCCGGGATCCACGGATCCCGAGTCGGCCAGCGCGAGCACCCGGCCCGTTCCGATCTCCTCGACGATGAGTGCCCCCCACTGCCCACCATGCTCGGCGACGGCGGAGTCGATCGCCTCTTGGGCGACGTTCTGCAGGTCGCGGTCGATGGTGCTGTGCACGCTGGCACCGGGGCGAGCGGGCACCTCCTCCCGGAGTCCGGTCGGGATGACCTCGCCGAGCTTGCCGATCTCCACCGTGCGGTAACCGTCCTCGCCGGTGAGGAGTTCATCCATGGTCAGCTCCAGGCCCGCGAGGCCGTGCCCTTCCCGGCCCACGTACCCGATGACGTTGCCGGCGGTGGTGCCATTGGGGTAGACGCGTTCTGACGTGCGCTCAGGCTCGATGCCGGGGATGCCGAGGTTGCTCACCTCCCGCCATTCGGCGGGGGTCAGGCCGCGCGCGAGGTAGACGAAGGTCGACTCCCCCACCATCCGGGCGCCCAGTTCATGGGGGTCGGCCCCGAGCACGGGAGCGAGCAGAGCGGCCGCTGCGGCAGCCCCGCTGCCGATCTCCTCCGCCAGGTCCGGGTCCGAGGGGACGAAGCCCCGCACCAGCTGCTGATTGACACCGACGTTGTACCGGGTCACCGAGGTGGCCAGCACCTCACCTGAGGCATCAAGGATCTCGCCTCGCGGCGCAGCGAGCGTGGTGGTCCGGGTGCGCAGATCCTGGGCCTCCTGGGCCAGGACAGGACCCTCCACGGCTTGGATCTGGACGAGCCGCCCTCCGAAGACCAGAAGGGCAGCCAGCACCAGTGCCAGAGCCACCCGGCGCCGGGTGTCCATCGCGCGCACCGCGGAGCGCGCGCTCACCGGCCGCCTCCACTATTTCCCGTCAGCACGCTCCCGTCGCTGAGTCGCACGAAGTGCACATCCTCACCGGGGACCATGCCGAGACCCTCGGCTCGCTCGCGGAGTTCTGCCGGAGATCCTGCCCGCTCGACGTCCTCACGCAGGGAGGCTTCGGCCTCGCCGAGCTCATTGAGGTAGAGCTGTTCCTGGCGGATCTGATAGGCGGTGGCCGCCATCTGCGTGTTCAGCAGCAGCACCACGAGCATGGCTCCGGCCAGGATCGCCGTGCAGAGGAGGAGGAAGGGCGTCACGGAGCGTGGCGCCGTGGGATTGGCGACCACGGTGAGGCTGGGCCGCCACGTGGCCCGGGGAGTGGGGGCAGCGGTGCGGCTGGGGTGGGCGCGCTCGGCGGCGCTGCGGGGGTGGGCGGGGACAGCGCTCATGCGACCCTCCTCAGGTGCTCGGGGGTGGCGCGGATCCGGCGGGCGGCCCGCAGGCGCACCGAGGCGGCGCGCGGGTTGCGGGCCAGTTCCTCCTCGTCGGCGCCTTCGGCCCCGCGGGTCAGGAGTTCGAGGTACGGGCGGTTCTGCTCCGGTTCGATCGGCAGGCCCGGCGGCGCGGAACTGCGCGAGCCGCGCGTCAGGGCCGCCTTGACGGTCTTGTCCTCCAGCGAGTGGTAGGACTCCACCACGATCCTGCCGTCGACAGCGAGCACCTCGACGGCGCGGGGCATGGCCAGTTCGAGCACCTCGAGCTCCCGGTTGACGGCGATACGCAACGCCTGGAAAGTGCGCTTGGCGGGGTTGCCGCCCGTGCGCCGAGCGGCGTGCGGGATCGAGTCCCGCACGAGCTCGACGAGCTCGCCGGTGCGCTGCACGGGAGCCGATTCCCGGCGCCGTACGATGGCCGCGGCGATCCGGCCGGCGAACCGTTCCTCGCCGTAGACCCGCAGGATCCGGCGCAACTCACCTTCGTCGCTCAGGGCGAGGAGCTGGGCCGCCGTAGGGGTGTCCGGGTCGGTGGCATCCATGCGCATGTCCAGGGGCGCGTCCTGTGCGTAGGCAAAGCCACGTTCGGCCTCGTCGAGCTGGAGGGAGGAGACCCCCAGGTCCATGAGCACCCCGTGGACACGCCCGTCGTTGCCGTACTGGGCGGCGACCTCGTCGATCTGGTCGTAGGTGGCGCGTACAGGGACAAAGCGGTCGCCGAACGCCTGCAGGCGCTCGCCGGCGAGGGCAAGTGCCTGCGGGTCCCGGTCGATACCGACGACGCGTAGGTGCGGGAAGCGACGTAACGCGGCCTCCGTGTGACCACCCAGGCCGAGGGTGGCATCGATCAGGACCGCGGCATCTCCGTCGAGAGCAGGTGCGAGCAGATCCAGGCAGCGCTCGAGCAGAACCGGGAGATGGCGTGCCGAGGTCGGCCGGGGGACGCCCTCGGGGCGGTCACCTGCCTGCTCGCTCATCACTGACTCCTCGTTGGCCGCCGTGGGCGGGGACTGCTGCATGTCACGGGATTGGTCGGGCGGCCCTCCACCGCCCGACCAGGACTCCCTCCGCCTGCTCTCTGGCGCCGGGGAAGTGCGTCAGAGTGCGGGGGGAGACCTCGCCCTACGGGGGAGATCGCGCCAGTGCGGTCATCAGAAGAGGCCGGGAACCACCTCCTCGGCGGTCTCGGCAAAGGCTTCCTCCTGCGCACTGAGGTAGGTGTCCCAGGCACTGGAGTCCCAGATCTCGATGCGGGTACCCGCGCCGATCACGGCGAGCTCCCGATCCAGACCGGCGTACTGGCGGAGGTTGGCGGGGATGGTGATGCGGCCCTGCTTGTCCGGTTGATCGTCCATCGCGCCGGAGAGGAACACGCGCAAGTAGTCCCGCGCCTGCTTGGACGTCACCGGTGCCTGCCGCAGGCGGTCATGCATCTCTTCGAACTCGCGCGTGGGGAAGGCGTAGAGGCAGCGTTCCTGACCACGGGTCAGGACCACGCCAGCGGCGAGCTTCTCCCGGAACTTCGCCGGAAGGATGAGCCGGCCTTTGTCATCCAGGCGGGGCTCGAAGGTGCCCAGAAACACGACTCATCACCTCCTGTCGACTCCGCGATCTTCCCGTTCGCCCCACAGTACTCCACTTCCCTCCCCCTGTCCCCGGTCATGCGGGAGAAAGTGGGCGTGTCGCGGGCGAAAGTGCAGGTAGATGCTGGTGGAGCGAGGTGGAGGAAGAATCGACCCCAGCGGGGACGGACGTCACCAGATCGGGACGTCGACGGCGGCGACACCCCACTGCGCCGGGGGTCACGGCAGGGCAGAGCGCCGTGGTGGGGGGAAGTGGGGGGACCGGCGATGCCGCAGTGGAGGGAGGTGGAGCATCAGGGCAAAGAACAAGCCGGTGACCCGAGTGGGCCACCGGCTGCTGGGTGACTGGAGCGGTGCGGCCCGCCTACTGCTGGTCGCGACGCCGCTCTTGCCAGCGGTCTTCTTGCCGCTGCATGAAGCCACCGGAGGGCTTCGGCTTGTTCGGCTTGAGCTGCTGGTCGGCCTCGGGAGCCGCGCCGTCCGAACTCGAACCACCCGTGCTCATCGCGAGCAGGACACCGCCGAGCATGGCCACGAAGCCCAGGACTCCCACAAACACGAGCTGCGTCGCCACGCCGCTGACCAGGGCGATGAGGCCTAGGGCGAAGAGGACGATTCCCAAGGTGAGCCGGCGCGCCGAGGGGCGTGCACGCTCAGCGAGGGTGTTCGCGAGTTTGGGGTCGTCAGAGCGCAGCTGCTCCTCCATCTGGTCGAGCATGCGCTGCTCGTACTCGGAGAGAGGCATTGGGCACCTCCTTCGTGCGGCGACCCGCCGGCGGATAGCCAGGGTCTCATTAGGATATGTCGCCGGAGGCATCCGCGGTAGTCGAACGGCGCGACGTGAGCAGGGACGCAGGGAGAAGCACCTGATTGCCGAAGCGCGCTCGCACCCCGTCCATGGCACGCTCGGCCGCAGCGGAGTCCGCTCCCTCCTCAAAATCAAGCGCCATCTGCACTCCGACATCGGCATGCTGCAGCTGTTCGGCGCGCAACCCGAGCAAGCGCACGCCGCCACGCGGGAGCTGCACGGCCGCCAGCAACTCCATCGCGGCGCCGTGCAGATCGTGAGCGGTGTCGGTGGGATCCGCCAGGGTGCGTGAGCGGGTGAGAGTGGTGAAATCCGGGAACCTCACCTTGATGGCCACCCGTCGTGCCGCAAAGCCTGCCTTGCGTAGTCGCGCGGCGCACGCATGCGCTTGGCTCAGCAGCACACGCCCCAGCTCGGCGCGATCGCTGACATCCTGCGGGAAGGTCGATTCCGTGCCGATGGACTTCTCCTCGCGCCCGGGTTGTACCGGGCGTGGATCACGCCCCCAGGCGAGGTCGAGCAGCTTACGTGCGGCAGCAGCGCCCAGGATGGAGCGCAGCTCCCCTTCAGTGGTGTGGGCGATGTCGCGGACCGTCTCGATGCCGTGAGCGGCGAGGGATTGTTGCGCTCGCTCCCCCACGCCCCAGAGCGCCCCGGCGGGCAGGGAGTGGAGGAAGTCCACCGTGGCCGCCGCGGGGATCAGGAGCAGACCGTCCGGCTTGGCATGGGCGGAGGCCAGCTTGGCCACGTGTTTCGTCGATGCCAGCCCTACCGAGGCCGGGAGGTCGAGACGGGTGTGGATCTCTCGGCGGAGCCACCGGGCGATCTCGGTCGGAGGCCCCATCCGCCGGATTGCCGGGCGCACGTCGAGAAAGGCCTCGTCGATGGAGAGTTGCTCGACCGTTTCGGTGACCTCGGACAGGATCTGCATCACCTGCCGGGATACCTCGACGTAACGGCCCCGTTGGGCGGGCAGCACGACCAGGTCGGGGCAGAGCGCTCGGGCGCGGGAGGCGGGCATCGCCGAGTGGATCCCATAACGACGCGCTTCGTAGGAGGCCGCGGCGACCACGCCGCGCTGCTGTCCCCCGACGATCACCGGGCGGCCGTGCAGCTCCGGCCGGTCCAGCAGCTCGACCGCGACGAAGAAGGCGTCCATGTCGAGATGGAGAATGGTGCAGCCGGTGTCGTCTTCGCCCCAGGAGCGGCGGGCCGCAGCAGACCGGGGAGCTCGGCTCATCGATCCTCCTGACGCGGTCTCGGACGATAACGTGTGCGGATGGCCGGACGCAGACGAGAACGTGGCACGGGATCGTCCGCTCGGACCTCGTCATCATCGCACCTGCCCACGACACCGGTCCCGACCTCGCTGGCTACTGCGGAACTACGCTGGGATGGCCCCGACGAGGTGACGTTGCTCCTGGACGGCGCGGAGAGCTCGGCCTTGGATCTCCGCGATCCAGCGCGGCTGGTCTTCGAGTACATGCAACAGATGCGCGTCATCCTCGACGCCACCATGCCCTCCGGCGCTCTGCGCGTCATGCACCTGGGCGGGGCGGCCTGCGCCTTCCCCCGGGCAATTGACGCGGCCCGTCCGGGTTCGAGTCAGGTGGCCGTCGAGCTCGACGGGCAGCTGGCCGGCCTGGTCCGCGAGTGGTTCGACCTTCCGCGCTCACCGCGGCTCCGCATCCGTGTCGGCGATGCTCGCGAGGTGCTGCAGGGTCAGCGGATTGGAGCGTGGCAGGTGATGGTGCGCGACGTCTTTGCCGGCACGCAGGTGCCACGGCCCGCGCGCACTCTCCAGGCTGCCCAGGCGGCACGGGCCGCGCTCGGAGCGGAGGGCCTGTACCTGGTCAACGCCGCACATCGCCCGCCCGCGGTGGATGTGCGGGCGGAGATCGCCGCCCTCCAGCAGGCCTTCGGTGCCGAACCTGGCCAGGTGCTCGCCGTGACCGATCCCGGCATCCGGCGAGGGCGCCGCCACGGCAACGTCGTGCTCGCCGCCGCCAGCACTGGACTCCCCGTCGCCGAGATCGAACGCGGGCTGCGGCGCCTGCCGCTGCCGGCGGGACTGATGACGGGCCATGATCTGGACCGGTTCCGCGCCGGGGCCGCGTCCACCCAGGACCGCCCCGGCCGGGCGCCGGCGACGCCTGGCGAACGAGCGGAGACTCCCGCCGCGGTCGCGCCCCCAGCATCCTGAGATCGCGCAGTCCCGAACTGAGACCGCGCAGTCCCGGCCTGAAAGCGAGAGCAGACAGCGAGAGGCCCCCATCGCGTGCACGACGCGACGGGGGCCTCTCAGTAAAGATTGAGGGTGGTTCGCCTCAGGCGATACGCACGTTCTCAGCCTGGGGGCCCTTGGGGCCCTGCGTGATGTCGAACTCCACGGCCTGACCGTCCTCGAGGGAGCGGTAGCCGTCAGACTGAATCGCGCTGTAGTGCACGAAGACGTCAGCGCCGCCGGCCGACTGCTCGATGAAGCCGTAGCCCTTTTCGGCGTTGAACCACTTCACGGTTCCCTGTGCCATTGATTGTCCTTCCGGGACGTCGGTGGGTCAGGCCGTGTGCCTGACCTCCTCTCGCCGCAAAACTCGTCCCACTTCCTTGCTGGGGCCTGGCAGGCCCGTACCGCTCGTCAGGGAAACGCAGATGCAACGCCTTCATCATGTCAGAGTTCGGCGCTAGCGACCAGACCATAGACGCCGAATGTCGCTCCACAGGTCCTGCAGCATCCGCCGCAGCACTCCGCGAGCCGGTGGAACATGGATCCCGAGCGCCGCCATGCGGCGTCGTGCACGGCGCCGGGTGACGGCGATCGCGGCGATCCCGACCAGCCAGAGGACGGCCTGGGAACTCATGGCGAGCCGGTAGGCGTCGGGATCTCTGATTCCGTGAGCGTGGGCGAGATCGAGAACGGCCCCGATGAGGAAGATCGCCACCACGGCGCCGGTGAAGCCGCCCACATTGACCAGCGCAGTGGCCGTGCCCAGGCGCGGTGCGGGCACAAAGCTGCGCGCGAAGTCGAAACCGATCATCGATGCCGGTCCGCACAATCCCAGAGCCAGCGCCAGGAAGACCAGCTGCCACAGCGGCCGCGGCGCCGGGAACACCAGCACCAGGCACCAGGCCAGTACCGTCAGGCCGACAACGGCGAGCGCCATCCATGATCGGCGCAGCGGATGACGCGCGGTGAATGATCCCACCAAGGGTGCTCCGGCCAATCCACCCAGAGTGACGGTCACCAGCAGCGCGCTTGCCTCCCCCGCCGTGCGGCCTTGACCATCAGTGAGGAAGGGCACCCCCCACAACAGCAAGAAGGTCATGGGAGCGAAACCTGTGACGAAGTGCGTGCTCAGACCCAGCCAGGTTCCGGGCTCTCGCAGCACCGCGCTCACCGGCACCCGACCCGAGCGGTCCACCTGCCGGGGAACCGCGCCCGGCGGCTGATCTCGCACCAGCACCAGCGTGGTGATCACCCCGACCGCGCTGAGTACCGCCAGGCCGGTGAAGGAAGGCGCCCAGCCGATGGTCACCAGCACGGCGAGGAAGGGCACCGCAGAGATGATCTGCCCCAGCTGACCGACCTGACTGGTGAGCTGGGTGAGCATGGGCACGCGATGGGCGGGGAACCATGCCGGCAGCAGACGCAGGGCAGAGACGAAGGTGGCGGCGTCGCCGAGCCCGACCAGCACCCTGGCGGTCACGGCCAGCGTGAGAGTCGGTGCGAAGGCGAGCAGCAGATGGCCGGCCGCGATGAGAACCCCACCCGCGGCGATCATCTTCCGTGAGCCGAGGCGGTCCAGGAGCAGCCCGGCGGGCACCTGCGCTCCTGCGTAGACGGCGAGCTGAGCGATGGCAAAGAGCGAGAGCACCGAGGCACTGATCTCAAAACGCTCGGTCGCCTCGGTGCCACTGACTCCGAAGGAGGTCCGCGCCGTGACGGCAATGACGTAGCCGGTCAGCGCGGCCGACCAGACCAGCGCCGCCTGCCGGCGGGGAGCAGGCGCCTGGAAAGGTCTCACCCCGCTGATCCTTGCAGAGTGCGCGGCGCAGAGTCGGTGAGTGTCGTGCCGCGGAGGCGGTCAGCCCTCGCGGGGATCTCCCTGCGGCATGCTGCCGTGCGGCCCGGGATCCTCCGGCTCGACCGGTTCCTCGTGGGCGAGCCCGGCGAGGAACTCCTCGAGTTCAGCACCGATCTCATCGGCTCCGGGCACTGTCTGCTCCGTGAGCAGATTGCGCTGACCGGGCTCGGCGGATGACTCCATGAAGGTGTCGTACTGCTGCTCCAGGGCGCGCACCACGGCGCCGACCTCCCCTGAACGCGCAACCTGCTCCTCGATCTCCTCCACCGTGCGGGCCGCAGCGGACTCCAGCTCCTCGACGGGAAGTGCAACCCCGGCCGAGGCGGCGATCTGGCGCACGAGAGCCGCGGCGGCCTGGGGGTACTCGTTCTGCGCGAGATAGTGCGGCACGTTCGCAGCGAAGCCCAGCGCGTCGTACCCGGCCCGGCCCAGACGGAGCTCGAGGAGGCCAGCGACATTCCCGGGCACCTTGATCCGGCCCATCAGGTGACGCTGGGGGTCAATGAGGCCGTCACGCGAGGCGTGCGCCGTCACGGAGACCGGGCGCGTATGCGGCACGGCCATCGGGATGCCGTGCACGCCGATGGCCTGCTGGACGCCGAGCTGGCCGGCAAGATCGAGAATCGCGGCTGTGAAGCGGTCCCACTGCAGGTCGGGCTCGAGGCCATGCAGGAGCAGGAACTCCTTGCCGGCACCGTCATCAAGTCGGTCCAGAGCGATCACCGGTTCGTCGTAGTCGGTGAAACGCCAGTCTTCGAAGGTCAGCTGCGGACGGCGGGAGCGGTAGTCGATCAGTTCGTCGGCCACGAAGGTCGCCACCCGGCGCGCCGGGAGTTCGCCGAGCAGGTGGCGGGCCACCAGCTCTCCGGCGTGGCCAGCATCCAGCGAGCCGCGCAGCGCGTGCACCAACACGGGTACATCGCCATTCTCCAGGGCGCCGTCGTTTGCGGTGTAGAGATCTCGAGGGTCGCGCACAGTTCCGCTCCTTCCCAAGCTGGCTGGCACTGGTGCTGTGGAGGTAACCATGATCCCGGCCGGATCATTCCGCGCGCACCACGCGCCACAAGGCGTGTCCGGTGGCTGATAATAGATGGCCGTACTCGGCGAGAGAACGGGTACACCGACGACGAGGAGGGCGCCCGCAGTGACTGGCCCCCGCAGCACCGACCGTCCGGCCGAGGCCCTCCAGGAGGCCATCGCGCGGGAGCAGCAGCAGGTCGACGCCGTGTATGGACGGCTCGATGAGCTGCGCGCCACCTACCGGGAGCGTCTGACCGACGTCCGCAGCACGGGGGCCGTGGGGACCCACCAGAACCGCTCGGAGCGGGATGCCTTCGCAGCCCACTACGAGGATGCCCTGGGCCGACTCGAGGCGGTGGAGAACCGGCTGGTCTTCGGCCGGCTGGACCTGCATCAGGGCGAGCGCCCGCGGTATGTGGGGCGCATCGGCCTGTCCGAGCCGCACGGTCGCCGTCAGCTGCTGGTGGACTGGCGCGCCCCGAGCGCTCAGCCCTTTTACCAGGCGACGGCAGCACAGCCCGGGGAGGTCATCCGGCGTCGCCACCTCATGACCCGGGGGCGCGAGGTGGTCAGCCTGGAGGATGAACTGCTCGATGGCGAGGCTGCCGCCGATGTCGGCTCGCTCGCCGGGGAGGGGGCGCTCTTCGCGGCCATGGCGGCTGCACGCGAGGGCCGGATGAGCGACATCGTGGCGACGATCCAATCGGAGCAGGACACGGTGATCCGCTCCCCCCTCGATGGCGTGCTGGTGGTTCAAGGCGGACCCGGGACCGGCAAGACCGCCGTGGCCCTGCACCGGGTGGCCTTCCTGCTCTACGAACACCGCTCTCGCCTGGAACGCTCCGGAGTGCTGCTGGTCGGCCCCTCACGCGCGTTCCTGCGGTACATCGAGCAGGTGCTGCCCTCCCTGGGCGAGACCGATGTGGTCACCACGACGATGGCCGAACTCCTGCCGGGCACCACCGCCCGTGGCCACGACCGGCCCGAGGTCGCTGAGCTCAAGGGCCGAGCCACCATGGCGCGCCTGGCCGAGCGAGCGGTGCGCGGGCTGCAGCGCGTCCCCAGCGAGACCCAGAAGCTCGACGTCGAGGGCGTCACCATTGAGCTGCGGCCAGAGGCGGTCCGGCGGGCGATCTCTCGTGCACGCCGAACCGGTTACCCGCACAACCAGGCGCGCGAGACCTTCGCCCTGACGATGCTCGAAGACCTCATGCGGCAGTACGGCCGGGCGCGCGGCCGGGAGCGGGGCGGCGAGGACGAGGAGAAGACCTTCGACGCGGAGGACCGCGCTTGGCTCCAGGAGGATCTGCGATCGACGCCGGCGGTTCGCCGTGCGGTCAACCTCTGCTGGATGCCCACCACCGCCCATGACCTGCTCGAACGGCTCTATGCCCGCCCGGACCTGCTGGCCCACCATGCGCGCGGACTGGGCCTGAGCGCCCGGGACCGGGAGCTGCTCCGACGGGACAAGGGGGCGCCCTGGACCGAGTCCGACATACCGATCCTCGACGAGCTCGCGGAGCTTCTAGGAGGTCACGAGGGCGCGGAGTCGGCCCGGGCCGCCAGCCAGGAGCGCCGCCGCCGGGAGGAGGAGGTGCAGTTCGCTGCGGAAGCGATCGAAGCGCAGGATCTCGGCGAAGGCATCGTCTCGGCGGAGATGCTCGCCGGGCGCTTCGCCGCCACCGGCCCGCGCCTGACCACCGCTGAGCGTGCCGCAGAGGACCGGACCTGGACCTACGGCCACATCGTGGTCGATGAGGCGCAGGAACTCACCGACATGGCGTGGCGCGCGCTGCTGCGCCGCTGCCCGACCCGCTCGATGACCGTGGTGGGCGATCTGGCCCAGCGCAGCGCGCCGGGGCAGCCGGGCTCGTGGGGAGAACTCCTCAGCGGCGCCGGCGGGGGTGTGCGCGAGGCCGTCCTGACGATTTCGTATCGCACGCCGGCCACGGTGCTGGACTCCGCGGTCGCAGTGGTCTCGGCTGCCGGTTCGCCACCGCCGTACCCGGTGACCGCGGCGCGCGACCTGCCGGGGGCCTTGGCCGTCACCCACAGCGGTGGGCCCAGCGCTGAAGGGCTCTTACAAGCCGTCGCCGAGGTCGTGGCGCACGAACTGTCCGCATTGGACGACGAACTCGGTGCAGGGGCCGGCAGGCTCGCGGTGCTCTGCGCTCAGGACCGGGTGGCGCACCTGGCCGCAGAGCTGCGGACGCAACCGCGATCCGCCCAGGCCTTCACCCAGGGCGGCACTTCGCTGGACGCGCGAGCGGCCGTCCTCACCGCCGTGGAGGGGAAGGGCCTCGAGTTCGATGTGGTGGTGTTGGTGGAGCCGGCCGAGATGCTCAGGCGGAGCGCCGGCGACCTGTACGTCGCGATGACCCGCCCGACCCGCCGATTGCACGTGGTCCACGCTGGCGACCTTCCAGCAGGTCTTGAGACGGATTCGACAGCCCGGCCCGAGTAGGCGGACGATAGGCGCCGTGACTCGCGCCCTGCTGCTGGAGAATCCGCATCCCAACGCCGATCCGATCCTGGCTGGCTCAGGCTTGGAGATCACCCGCCATGCCGGCGCCCTGAGCGAGGACGAGCTCATCGGCGCACTCGACGGCGTGGACGTGCTCGGCATTCGTTCGACCACCCAGGTCACCGAGCGCGTCCTGGACGCCCATCCCTCCCTGGTGGCCATCGGGGCCTTCTGCATCGGCACCAACCAGATCGACCTCTCTGCCGCCACGCGACGCGGCATCGCGGTCTTCAACGCACCCTTCTCCAACACCCGCTCGGTGGTCGAACTTGCCATCGCTGAGATCATCGCCCTGCTGCGCCGTCTGACGGTGCGCGACAAGGCGCTGCACGCCGGCGTGTGGGACAAGTCTGCCGCCGGCAGCTTCGAGGTGCGGGGCAAGACTCTAGGGATCGTCGGATACGGCAACATCGGCACCCAGCTCTCGGTCGTGGCCGAGGCACTGGGCATGCGGGTGGTCTTCTATGACACCGCCGAGAAGCTCGCCTTGGGCAATGCCCGGCGGATGACGAGCTTGAACGATCTACTCTCCACGGCCGACATTGTCACGCTGCATGTGGACGGGCGGTCGGGCAACGCCGGCATGTTCGGCCGTCGGCAATTCGAGGCCATGCGGCCGGGGGCCGTCTTCCTCAACCTCTCGCGAGGCTTCCTCGTCGATTACGGGGCTCTGCGGGAGAAGATCGAGAGCGGGGCGATCGCCGGTGCAGCGATCGACGTCTTCCCCTCGGAGCCTCGCAGCACGGGAGATGCCTTCGACTCCGAACTCCGTGGCCTCCCGAACGTGATCCTCACTCCCCACGTCGGCGGTTCCACCCAGGAAGCACAGGAGTCGATCGGTAACTTCGTGGCGGGCAAACTAGCCCGCTATGCCGGTACCGGGTCGACCGACCTCTCGGTGAATCTGCCGCGACTCACGCTCCCGGACTCCGAGTCCGGGCGCTATCGGTTGG
This sequence comes from Bogoriella caseilytica, assembly GCF_003752405.1. Lineage (NCBI taxonomy): Bacteria > Bacillati > Actinomycetota > Actinomycetes > Allobogoriellales > Allobogoriellaceae > Allobogoriella > Allobogoriella caseilytica. The sequence continues at coordinate 219,608 of NZ_RKHK01000001.1, forward strand.
CCTTCATCCACCGCAACACTCCCGGCGTCCTGGCCCTGGTGAACCAGACCTTTGCCGAGCACGGCGCCAACATCGAGGGCCAGATCCTGGGCACGCGCGGTGAGACCGGCTACGTGATCACCGACATCAGCTCCGAGCTGCCCGTGGAGGCCGTCGCGGCCATCCGGGAAATGGAAGACACCCTGCGCCTGCGGGTACTGCCCATTCAGGGTCGGTAGTCACTACCCGTTTCGAGGTACCGGAGCAAGAAAAACGCCGCTGGTGGAGACGGCTTCCCCTCCGTCTCCACCAGCGGCGGTCTGTGAGCCGGGCGGCTAGGTGGTGTGCCCCACGTCCTAGGTGGTGTGCTCCACGTCATCGGCAGCCTCAGCTTCCGACAGACTAGCCGACGCCGTCGCCCCTTGTCCCTGGTTGCGCTCCATCCGCAGGGTGGCAATCGCCAGTTCGAAGTCCTCGAGGGAGCAGAATGCGGAATAGACGCTGGCGTAACGCAAGTAGGCGACCTCATCGAGGCTGCGCAGGGGGTGGAGTATGGCCCGGCCGATCTCATCGGCCTCGACCTGTGCCGCTCCGGTCGACCGCACGGCTTCCTCGACCTCCTGAGCCAGCCGCGCCAGATCGGCATCGGAGACTGGCCGACCCTGGCACGCCTTGCGTACCCCGGCCACGATCTTCTCCCTGCTGAACAACTCGGTCGCGCCGGATCGTTTGGTGACGGTCAGGCTGGCGGTCTCCACTGTGGAGAATCGCCGGCCGCACTCAGGGCACTGGCGGCGGCGGCGGATCGCGGATCCGTCGTCGGCCGTGCGTGAGTCGACCACACGGGTGTCAGCGCGCCGACAGAAGGGACAGTGCACCAGCGCACGGTAGTTCCGTGAGCACTTCAGGCGCAAATGTCACACCGGCATCAGCACAGCGAGGCTCAGCCACGCGGAACGCGGAGTTCCTGACCAGCGCGCAGCGTCTCACTCGGAAGGTCGTTCAACGCCGCGATCTGCGCAAGGACCTCGCGCACATCCTGGCCCGGTTGCGCACTGGCAGAGGCGATCGACCACAGGCTCTGGCCGGGCTCGACAGTCACGACCGCAACGCTCTCCACGGCGGGCTGGCCGGCCGCCAGGGACCCCACCCCAGCACCCACGCCCACCGCCAGGACCGTCGCCAGGACGAAGGCCAGTGCGCCGAGCACCTGCCGGCCGCGCTGGGTCAAGACCAGACGATCCTGCCTGCGCACCGTGGGCGCCTTCGAACCAGCCGGCTCAGCGACGGCTGCTTGCCCGAAGTCGTCACCGACGAGAACCAGATGGCCACGGCGACGGGTTCGAGTCACGGGCGAGGGACGCACCGGCACGCCTGGGATGGCCGGACCTGCCGGGTGAATGGTGAGTGCCGCCATGATCTCCTCCTCGTTGTAACCGCGTACGCCATGCTTCGGACATATGTTCGTCGAACGCCTGTACGTACAGTAGCGCGAGTTCGACACGCTGTCGAACGGGTGTTTGATATGCGTGTCTGGTCGCTCTACGCTGACGAGCAGCAGCACATCAGCCACCACTGACATGGGAGCCCGCATGACCACGAGCAGCGCAGCCGGGGCCACCGGAGAAGGCCCGGAGGAGCTCACCGCACGGCAGGAGCGGGTGCTGGCAACCATCCGGCAGGCGGTGGCGGCTCGCGGATATCCGCCATCCATGCGCGAGATCGGCGAGTCGGTCGGACTGACCAGCCCTTCCTCCGTCAAGCACCAGCTCGAGGCACTCGAGCGCAAGGGGTATATCCGTCGCCCCGCGAATCGGCCGCGCGCCATCGAACTCACTCAGGCCGGAGCCGGACTGACCCCGGTGGCCCATGAGGAGCTTGCCGCTGAAGGGCGCTCAGCGTCCGGCAGCGAGCCGGCCTACGTCCCTGTGGTGGGACGTATCGCTGCTGGCGGGCCGCTGCTGGCCGAGCAGGCAATCGAGGACGTCTTCGCCCTGCCCAAGCAGCTCGTGGGCGAAGGTGAGCTGTTCCTGCTCAAGGTCGTGGGCGATTCCATGGTCGAGGCCGCCATCTGTGACGGCGACTGGGTCGTTGTCCGCCGTCAGGAAGTGGCCGAGAACGGGGAGATCGTGGCCGCGCTGCTTGATGACGAGGCCACCGTCAAGACGCTCAAGCGCACACCGGAGAAGGTGTGGCTGCTCCCGCACAACCCGGCCTACTCCCCCATTGACGGCGATCACGCTCGCATTCTAGGCCGCGTGGTCTCGGTGCTCCGCGCGCTCTGAGCACTGCCGGCGCGGCCGGCGGCCGCTACCGGTGCAGCCGGCGGCTATCCGCGCAGCCGCTCCAGGGCCCGGAGGGTCAGCTCGGTATCGGTGGTGCGCCACAGCGGCGGCATGGAGCGGGTGAGGAACCCGCCGTAGCGGGCGGTGGCCAAGCGCGGATCGAGCACGGCCACCACACCGCGATCGTCGAGGCGCCGGATGAGGCGCCCGGCTCCCTGGGCGAGCAGCAGGGCCGCATGATGCGCCGCCACGGCCATGAAGCCATTCCCCCCGGAGGCCGCGACCGCCTCGGTTCTGGCCGAGCGCACAGGATCGTCCGGGCGGGGAAAGGGAATCCGGTCGATGATCACCAGGCGGCAGGTCCGGCCAGGGACATCGACCCCCTGCCAGAGGGACAGCGTGCCCACCAGCGTGGCCGACTCGTCTGCGGAGAAATCGCGGACCAGGGTGGGTAGCTGGTCATCGCCCTGACAGAGGACGGGAGTCTCGAGTTCGGTGCGGAGCCGCTCCGCGGCCCGTTCCGCCCCCCTGCGCGAGGAGAACAACCCCAGCGCACCGCCGCCGGAGGCGCGCACCAGCTGCACGAGTTCCCGCAGGGACTCGTCCGAGGGGCCGTCCCGGCCGGGCTGGGGCAGATGGCGTGCCACGTAGAGGATCCCCTGGCGTGGGTAGTCGAAGGGGGAGCCGGCGTCGACGCCCTGCCAGCCCGCCTCGGCGAAGCTCACGCCCATGCTGCGCGCCATGGGCTCGAAAACGCCGCCCAGGGCGAGGGTGGCTGAGGTGAAGATGCCGGTGCGGCCCTCGAGTAGGTGCGTGGCGATCGGGCTGGCGACATCCAGGGGCGCGACCTTCAACCGCGGGGGCTCCACGCCCTCGCGTGGCCGCTCGCACCAGATGACCTCGACCGCCTTGCCCCGCCCCTCCTCAGTGCGCTCGCCCGCGCCGTCGGTGGCATGGAGCAGGCGCTCGGTCACCTCGTGCAGGGCGGTCATCGCGGCCTTCGCGGTGGCCAGGGCCCCCTTGGCTTCCTGGGCGGCACCGGCCTCCGGGGCCATAGCGGAGAGCGCTTCACGGACGGCCGCCTCCAGGAGGGAGACGGCCTCGGTCAGTGCCTCCGGCATCCCCTGGCGCATCCGTCCGTCCGCCGTGGCCTCCAGCCTGGCGCGCAAGGCCCGGACGCCCTGATCCACTCGTTCGGTGGCCTGGGGCGATCCTGCGAGGTGAGTGCGGGCCAGCCGCAGGGTGCGCTCCACCACGCCGACCGAGAGCTCCCCCGTGGTCTGCGCGGTGACGCGGTCCACGAGCTCATGAGCCTCGTCGACGACCAGAACGTCATGCTCGGGCAGCACCGGAGTGTTGCCCGTGGACGCAATCCCGAGCATCGCGTGGTTGGTGATGACGACATCGGCCTGATGCGCGCGTTGGCGGGCCGCCTCAGGGAAGCACTCGGCGAGCATCGGGCACGCCTGGCCCAGGCACTCCAGTTTCGAGACCGACACCTGCCGCCACGCGCGTTCACTCACGCCGGGGGTCAGATCGTCCCGGTCGCCACTGTCGGTCTCCTCCGCCCAGGAACGCAGCCGCAGCACCTGCTCGCCGAGCGAACTGGATCCGGAGGGCTCCGGGGTGGGCCGGTCGGCCGGCCCGCCGCCGGGTGCGTCGAAGAGCCCCGGTTCGGTGCCGGGATCCTCACTCCCGGCGGGAAAGCCGCCGGCGAGCTTGTGCTTGCAAAGGTAGTTGCTCCAGCCCTTAAGCAGGGCGATGTCCGGCACCGCTCCGGTGTGTTCGCGCACCACGCCCGCCACGATCGGCGCATCGTGGCTGAGGATCTGGCGCTGCAGCGCCAACGTGGCCGTCGACACCACGGCGCGGCGTCCTGAGGTGACGGCATCGGCGACCACGGGTACCAGATAACCCAGCGACTTCCCCGTGCCGGTTCCGGCCTGAACGAGCAGGTGTTGCTCCGTCTCCAGTGCGGTGGCCACCGCCTGGGCCATCCGCTGCTGCCCCGAGCGTTCGCGACCACCCACGGCCGCCACTGCTGCGGCGAGCAAGGCCTCACGATCGAAGGAACGAGAGGTCGTCGCCGCCTCGGGCTCGCGGTTCTGCTCCTCCATCACCGAGCCATTGTGCCCGCTCGGAGAGGTTGCGCTAGGAGGCCGTACGGGTGGCGCCCAGGTCGTTGCCCGATTCACCGCCATCGACACCGCGCAGTTCCGTGGCTAGCTCGGGGCGGACCAGCGCGTGCAGGCGAGTGCCGTCCGCCTCGTAGGACTCGGACAGGATCTCGCCGTCGGTGTGCACCCGCGAGACCAGGTCGCCGCGGTCGAAAGGCACGAGGACCTCGACCTCCTCGGAGGGACGGGGCAAGCGCTCGGCGACCGCGTCCGCCAGTTCTTTGATGCCAGCGCCCGTGCGGGCCGAGACCGCGATGGCCTCGGGGAAGCGGGTGCGCAGCGCCATGAGGTCTTCGGGGGCGGCGAGATCCGCCTTGTTCAGCACGATGAGTTCCGGCACCTCGGAACCGCCGGGCAGGGAGGAGACCACCTCGCGCACGGTGCGGACCTGGCCTTCCGGATCTGGGTGCGCGGCATCGACGACGTGCAGCAGCAGATCGGCTTCAGTGGCCTCTTCGAGCGTGGAGCGGAAGGCTTCGACCAACTCGGTGGGCAGTGAACGGACGAAACCCACCGTGTCGGCCAGGGTGTAGACGCGGCCATCCTCAGTCTCCGCGCGGCGCACTGTCGGGTCCAGGGTGGCGAAGAGGGCGTTCTCCACCAGCACGCCGGCGCCGGTCAGCCGGTTCAGCAACGAGGATTTCCCCGCGTTGGTGTACCCCACAATGGTGACCGAGGGGATCTGCCGGCCGCGCCGCGAACCACGCTTGGTCTCGCGCGAGGGTGCCATGTCCTTGATCTGGCGGCGCAGCTTCGCCATCCGGTTGCGGATCCGGCGCCGATCCAACTCGATCTTGGTCTCACCCGGGCCGCGCGAACCGATACCGGCACCGCCTGCTACCCGTCCACCGGCCTGACGAGACATCGACTCACCCCAGCCACGCAAGCGGGGCAAAAGATACTCGAGCTGGGCAAGCTCGACCTGCGCCTTCCCCTCACGGGACTTCGCGTGCTGGGCGAAAATGTCGAGGATCAGCGCCGTACGGTCAATGACCTTGACCTTGACCACGTCTTCGAGCGCACGGCGCTGGGAGGGCGCGAGGTTACCGTCGACGACCACGGTGTCCGCGCCGACCGAGGCCACGATGTCGGCCAGTTCCGCGGCCTTCCCGGATCCGAGGTACGTACCTGGATCGGGATTGTTGCGGCGCTGGAGAATGCCGTCGAGCACCAGGGATCCCGCCGTCTCCGCGAGAGCGGCGAGTTCGCGGAGAGATACTTCGGCGTTCTCGGCGGTGCCGGTGGACCACAGGCCGACGAGCACCACGCGCTCCAGGCGCAGCTGCCGGTACTCGACCTCGCTGACGTCCTCGAGCTCGGTGGACAATCCGCCCACACGGCGCAGCGCGGCGCGCTCCTCGCGGTCGAACTGATCGCCGTCGAAGTCGGTTCCGTCATGGCCGGCCACCTGCAGGGCGGTGCCCTCGGCAGTGAAGCGCACGCCGTCCGGGACAGATCCGTGCTCGGTGCCGGTCGTACCGTGCCGGGCAGTGGTGCCGGCGCGGGCGAGGATCCGGGCGACAACGTCCTCCGCTGCGCGATGGTCCGCGTCGCTGCGGCCGGCGTCTGATGAAGCGGGGACGTGCTGGTCGCGCTGGGTCACGTAGTTCCTCACGTGTCGGGTGTCTGAGGACTCCTACAGTGGCATGTGCTGCGTACCATCGCGAGCCTTTAAGCCCAGGGCTGAGCGGCGCCGGGCCGGTCCGGCGCCCGCCGGGCTACCGTTCTCGGGTGAGCCAACACGAGCATTACTTCTCCGCCGAACCCGCCTCCCGCGGGGAGCTGCGCACGCTGCGTCTGCACCTGCGCGGCCGCGAGGTCGCCGTGCAGGTCGCCGGCGGGGTCTTCTCTCCCGACCGTCTGGATCTGGGGACCCGGGTGCTGCTCGACGCCGTACCCGATCCGGCAACGGAAGGCCTCCTGCTGGATCTCGGCTGCGGTTGGGGGCCGATCACGCTGGCGCTGGCCATGGCTTCCCCGGCGGCACGGGTGCTCGCGGTCGATGTCAATGCACGAGCCCGCGACCTCACCGCCCGCAATGCCGCCGATCTGGGCCTGCAGAACGTCGAGGTCCTCACCCCCGAAGAGGCGGTCGCGGCCGTTGATGCCGCAGGTGGCCTGACCGAGTTGTGGTCGAATCCGCCGATCCGGATCGGGAAGCCCGCACTGCACGAACTGCTGCTGACCTGGCTCCCACGCCTGCATGCCGAGGGTCGGGCGCAGCTGGTGGTGAGCAAGAACCTCGGCGGGGACTCACTCCACCGCTGGATGCAGAAGCAAAGTTGGACCGTGGACCGGATCTCCAGCTCCAAAGGCTTCCGCATCCTGACCGTGCGCCGATAGCCCGTGTGCCGATAACACGTACGCCGGTGGCCCGTGCGCCGGTGGCCCGTGCGCCGGTGGCCCGTGCGCCGGTAGCCGTCGCCGTCCCGGTCCCGAGTGGGAGCCGGGACGGCGAGGCCAGGTGCCTCAGACGAGGCTGACCTTGCGGTTCCAGGAGACGACCGTGCGCCACAGGCACGCCAGCGTCACCAGGAAGAGCGGCGGCAGGAACCCCAAGGGCATCACGTCGGAGTTGCCGGATCCTGCGCGGACCTCCTCGATGACGTTGAAGGTCACCATGCTGAGTTGCCCATCCGCGCCGGCGAAGCCCCAGGGGATGAGCAGGAGCCCGGCGAAGACCACGATCTGGAAGACCACGTACAGGCCGACGTAGACGAGCAGAGGGCCGGCCAGACCCCAGCGGTTCAGCGGCGACTCCGCGCCGACCGAGGCGGCGAAGAACAGCTGGATCGGCGACATCATCAACAGGCCGAGGGCCAGCAGCAACCCGGCGATCAGGAGCCCTGGGGAGGCGGCGCTGGTCACAGCGCTCCACATGTCGCCGAGCATGGTGAAGGGATTGCGTTCTGCGCCGACTGTCGCCGCACCCACCGGCCAGAACGCCAGGCCGAGCACAAAACTGAGCAGAACGCCCACCACGCTGACCACTGCCGTCCACAGCAGTTTGGCGGCATAGATCGTCCCGCCACGCACCGGTATCGAATGGGTGAAGTAGCCGGTCTTGCTGTAGCTGGAGCGCCAGTACAGCACTACCAGCGCAATCTGCAGCACGGGAACCGGGCTGATCACGCCGACGAGGGCGATGAACGTGCCAAAGCCGGTGAGCACCGGCCATCCGGTGGCGGCCAGGAGCGTGCCCGCCCCGGCGAGGAGCGTCGCCGCTGCCATCACCGTACCGAGCAGGGCGCGGGTGCCGCGCCATTCGTGTTTCAGGAGGGTGGCCATCATGAGTAGGTCTCCTTGAAGATCTGGTCCAGGCTCGCCGAGCGCTCGGCGCGCAGGTCGTCGGCGCTGCCGGAGAGGACCACCGAGCCGTACCGCATCATGACGACGGCATCCAGGAGCGGCTCGAGGTCGTGGATCAGGTGAGTGGAGATGAGCAGGAGTGAGTCCTCCCCGAGACTGCGGAGGATTCCCTGCAGGATGACCTCGCGAGCAGCCGGATCCACGCCGGAGATGGGTTCGTCCAGCAGGAAGACCTGGGCCTGTCGGGCCATGGCCAGGGTGACCTGCACCTTCTCGCGCATGCCCTTGGACATATCGCGCAGCCGCATGGACTCCTGGAGCCGGAAGAAGCCGAGGAGGTCGCGGGCTTTCTCGCGGTCGAAGTCGGCGAAGAAGTCTGCGTAGAGCTCCAGGCAGTAGCTCACACGTGCGTGATCGGGCAGGAAGGAGGTATCGGGAAGGAAGGAGACCTTCGCCTTGGATTCCGGGCCTGGCTGGTGACCAGCGATATGCACCTCGCCGCTGTAGTCGCTGACCAGGCCGGCGAGCACCTTCAGCAGCGTGGTCTTGCCACAGCCGTTCTCCCCGAGCAGCCCGACGATCTGGCCGCCGTGCAGCTGCAGGTCGAGGCCGTCCAGGGCCACCGTGGGGCCGTAACTCTTGCGCAGGTCGGCCACCTCCATGAGCGGCCGCCGGTAGTCGGGCGCCATGTCAGCGTCCCTCGCCCTCGGCTGGTCTGTGGGTGTGGTGGTCATGGTGATTCCATCTCTCCTCAATGAGCTGGCGGGCCTGATCGCTGTCCATCCCGAAGCCCTGGGCGCGTGCGATGTAGTCGTCGGCGGCTGATCCCGCCAGCTGGGACCGCAGGGCGTCGATGCGTGCCTGGTCCGAGGTCACGAAGCGTCCCGTAGTGCGTTCAGAGCGACACAGTCCGTCGCGCTCGAGTTCGGCCAGCGCACGCTGGGCGGTGTTGGGGTTCACGCCGAGCTCGGCGGCGAGTTCGCGCACCCCGGCGATCCTGGCGCCGGGTGCCCACGCGCCCACCACGATGCGGCGGGAGAACTCGTGGACGAGCTGCACCCAGATCGCAGCGGAGTTGTCGAACTGCATCCACATCTCCTTGCGTGTCGCTGTATTAAGACCTCAATACAGTAACACGGCCGGGGTGGCACTCATGATGGGGCGGTGGCGGCTCGTCGCGGGGCGCGCGCCAAAGCCCCGAGGCGCCTCAGGGTCGGTGTGGTGCCTCGACGTCCGTGCTCCGCGTGGTCAGCGCAGCGTGACGTCCGCGGTCAGGACAGCGGGACCGGTGAGCAGCACTCGGCGCAGCAGGCCTGGCTTGTCCTCGATGTCGACACGGACCTCACCGCCGGGCACGATCACCCGCCAGGAATCCGGAGCCTCGCTGCCGCCCCAGGCCCGGGCAGCCAGTGCCACGGCGCACGTGCCGGTCCCGCAAGATCGGGTCTCCCCCACACCGCGCTCGAGGACGCGCATGCGCACCACACCGAGGGTGCCGGAGGACGCTCCGGGGTCTGCCTGCTCCCCGAGCGGCAAGGCGAGCTCGAGGTTGGTCCCGGATTCGGGTGCGGGCTGGTAACGCGGCGCTCGGGGGCCGGCCAGCTCCAGGACGGCCTCGTCGAGGGCGGCGTCGTCCGGCAGCGCCACCACGGTGTGCGGGTTGGGCACATCGATGCGCAGGCCGGCGCGGGGGCCGTCGAGGCCGGGGATCTCCACGATCACGTCGAAGCCCTCGGTCAGTGCGCGTTCCCCTCCGGGCAGACTCCACTCCCCCATGTCCACGGTGTAGAGCGGCCCGGCATCGGTGTCGGTGACCGTGACGGCCCGCGGCCCGGAGCGAGTGCCGATCTCCACCGTGGCGCCGTCGGGCAGGTCGATCAGGCCGGTGGTGCGCAGGTAGTGCACGAAGACACGCACGCCGTTGCCGCACATCTCGGCATCGCTGCCATCGGCGTTGCGGTAGTCCATGAACCAGCGTTCGACGCCTTCGTCCGGAACCACGCGGATGAGGCCATCGGCACCGATTCCGGCATGCCGGTCACAGACGGCAGCCACGACGTCGGGGGTGAGCTCGAGTTCATCCTGCGGGTCGGCGACCAGCACGAAGTCGTTCTGCGTGCCGTGACCCGTGGTCACCGTGCGGCCGACGAGGGCTCCGAAGGGACTCATGGCAGCAGGCTACGCGCCGCCGGGAGTGCTCGGGCACTCACGCCTCGTCACGGTCGTCCAGGGCGGCGACGGCGCTGCGGAGCAGCTGCGGGCCAGGGCCTTCGCCGGCAGGGAGCCAGTGGATGCGCGGGTCGCGGCGGAACCACTTGATCTGGCGGCGCGCGAGTTGCCGGGTGGCCAGCGCGATGGCGTGCGTTCCTTCCGCGACGCTGAGGCGCCCGGCGAGAACATCGATGGCCTGGGAGTACCCCACGGCGCCCGAGGCGGTCCGGCCCTCCGCGAGGCCCGAGGCGAGGAGCCCCTCGGTCTCCTGCAGCAGGCCATCGTCCATCATCTGCGTGGCACGGGCGGTGATGCGCCGGTCGAGCTCCTCGCGCGGGACCTGGAGTCCGAGCTGGATGGCGGGGAGGGCGTAGGTATAGGTGGGCAGCGAGGCGGAGAACGGGCGCCCGGTCAGCTGCACGACTTCGAGTGCTCGGATGGTGCGCCGCACGTTGCGTGCGTCGATGCTGGCGGCCGCTTCCGGGTCGGCCGCGCGGAGTTCGGCGTGCAGGGCGGGGCCGCCGACCGTCTCGGCGCGCGCCTCGAGTTCGGCGCGGATGGCGGTATCGGTGCCGGGGAACTCGAGCTGATCGAGCACGGCGCGAAGGTAGAGGCCGGAGCCGCCCGCGAGGACGGGGATACGCCCGCGGGCCCGGATGTGGGCGACGTCTGCCCGGGCCTCGCGCTGATAAGCGGCCACTGACGCCTCATCGCGCACGTCCAGGACGTCGATCTGGTGGTGCGCGATGCCGCGGCGGTCCGCGAGCGGCACTTTGGCGGTGCCGATGTCCATGCCGCGGTAGAGCTGCATGGCGTCGGCGCTGACGATCTCCGCGGCCTCGGGCCCGCCGAGGTGGTCGACAAGATCGAGCGCGAGCTCGGACTTCCCCGAGGCTGTGGGACCGACGACCGCGATGAGTGGTGGTGCCTCCATCGGCTCAGCGGGGTGGGAGCGCGGGCATGCCGAGGGTGACGGGCCCGCCGGCAGGTGGGCCGCTGGGAGCACTGAGGATGGAGCCCGCACCGGGGGCACCGAGGGCGTGGGGATCCAGCAAGCCTTCCTTGACCGCCCAGGCATCGCCCGCCCGAGTGCGTCGCAGTGCGTAGGTTCCGGCGGCGTCGGTCGCGGAGTCTGCCACCAGGTGGCTCGGAGCGCCGTGCGTGATCACGGTCGTGACCATGTCACCGGGGCGGGGGCGATCGTCCTCGGTCAGACCCTCGGGGAGAGCGACGTGCACGAGGCGGTTGTCGGCTGCGCGCCCGGAGATGCGATGGGTGTCGGCGTCCTTGCGGCCCGCGCCGGCGGCCACAAGGACCTCGACGGTGCGCCCCACCTGCTTCTCGTTCTCCTCCAGCGTGATTCGCTGTTGGAGCGCGACGAGTCGCTGGTAGCGCTCACTGACCACGTCGGCGGGCACCTGGGGCAGGTCTGCCGCTGGGGTGCCCGGGCGCGGGGAGTACTGGAAGGTGAAGGCCGAGGAGAACCGCGAGGCCTCCACGACCTCGAGGGTCTGCTGGAAATCTTCCTCGGTCTCGCCGGGAAAGCCCACGATGATGTCGGTGGTGATTGCAGCCTCGGGCATCGCGTCTCGCACACGGTCGAGGATCCCGAGGAACTTCCGGCTCCGGTAGGAGCGGCGCATGGCTCGCAACACTGTGTCGGAACCGGACTGGAGCGGCATATGCAGGGTGGGCATGACGTTGGACGTCTCGGCCATGGCGTCGATGACATCGTCGGTGAAGGCAGCCGGATGCGGAGAGGTGAAGCGCACGCGTTCCAGGCCCTCGATGGACCCACATGAGCGCAAGAGCTTGGCGAAGGCCCCCCGGTCCCCGAAGCCGACCCCGTAAGAGTTCACGTTCTGCCCGAGCAGGGTGACTTCGATGGCCCCCTGGGCCACCACGGCCTCCACTTCGGCGAGAACATCACCGGGGCGACGATCGCGCTCCTTGCCGCGCAAGTGCGGGACGATGCAGAAGGTGCAGGTGTTGTTGCATCCCACCGAGATCGAGACCCACGCTGCGTAGGCGGACTCGCGGCGCGTGGGAAGGGTGGAGGGAAAGACCTTCAGGGATTCCTCGATCTCCACTTCGGCGCGCTGGTTGTGGCGTGCCCGTTCCAGGAGGGCCGGCAGAGCGTCCAGATTGTGCGTCCCGAGGACGACATCGACCCACGGCGCCTTCTCCACAATGCCGGCGCGCATCTGTTGCGCCAGGCACCCGCCGACGGCGATCTGCATGCCGGGCCGCTCCCGCTTCACGGCCGCGAGCTGGCCAAGGTTCCCGAAGAGTCGGTTGGCGGCGTTCTCGCGCACCGAGCAGGTATTGATGATGACCACGTCGGCCCCGGCATCACCGGCGTCCGTGGCGCGCGCTGCGGCGTCGGGAACGTCGGTCACCGGGCGGTAACCGCGCTCGACGAGTTGGCCGGCCAACCGCTCGGAGTCGTGCACGTTCATCTGGCAGCCCAGAGTCCGCACGTGAAAGGTGCGCGGAAGCTCCTGAGAGCCGGCGGGGGCGTCGGGCATCTCGGGAGCGTGGCTGCTGGCAGCGGTGAGGGACATCAGGGCGATTCTACGGACTGCCCGGTGTGCGGCGGGGCTGACCTTGGTCACTCCGCGTGGACTGCGCCATCAGAATCCGCAGCTTCGTCCTGCAGCACGCTCTCGGTGACCCGGAAGCACACGCCCGGTGGGTAGCCCTTGCGACCCAAGGCCGCCGCGATCCGCCGTCTGCGCACCTCGTAGTCCAGGCCAGTGGTCGCTCGAGCCTTCTTGGCCGCCACCTGACGGGCGGCGGCGTCCTCGTCTTCGGGTTCGACCTGCGCGAGAGCCGTCTCAGCGACCTCGTCGTCGATTCCCTTGCGCCGCAACTCCAAGGCCAGGGCGCGCCGCGAGAGCCCGCGTTCGGCATGGCGCGTGCGCACAAGCATGCCAGCGTAGGCGGCGTCGTCGATCAAACCGACCTCGGTGAAGCGGTCCAGGATCCGTACAGCGATGACCTCGGGAACCTCCTTGGCGGCGAGCTTGGCGGCGAGCTGGGCCCGGCTGCGTGGCGCTGCGTTGAGTTGCCGCAGCGCCACCTGCCGAGCCAGTTCCTCCCAATCCGCCTCGGAACGCTCCACCGCTTGCGTCTCAGAGCGACGGTTGGAGCGAGACATCAGAAGTCGACCGCCACCTCGCCAGCAGCCTTCGCCATGGCCTTGCCGTTGGCGCCAGCCTTCCCGTTCGCACTTGTCTTCGCGGCCGGCTCCGCCGCTGCCGGCTCCTCCGGGCTGGTCCGGATACCCAGACGGGTGAGGATCTTGTTCTCGATCTCCACGGCAAGCTCCGGGTTGTCCTTGAGGAACTGGCGCGCTTTCTCCTTGCCCTGCCCGAGCTGGTCGCCTTCGTAGGTGTACCAGGCGCCAGACTTACGCACGATGCTGTTCTCGACACCGAGGTCGATCAGGCCACCCTCGCGGGAGATGCCCTGACCGTAGAGGATGTCGAACTCGGCCTGCTTGAAGGGCGGAGCCATCTTGTTCTTCACCACCTTGACCCGGGTGCGGTTACCCACTGAGTCCGTCCCCTCCTTGAGGGTTTCGATCCGGCGCACATCCAGGCGGACCGAGGCGTAGAACTTCAGGGCCTTACCACCGGAGGTGGTCTCCGGGGAGCCGAAGAAGACACCGACCTTCTCGCGGAGCTGGTTGATGAAGATCGCCGTGGTGCCTGAGGCAGACAGGGCACCGGTGATCTTGCGCAGGGCCTGAGACATCAGGCGGGCCTGCAGGCCGACGTGGGCATCACCCATCTCGCCCTCGATCTCCGCCTTGGGCACCAGGGCCGCGACCGAGTCGATGACTACGATGTCGATCGCGCCGGATCGGATCAGCATGTCCATGATCTCCAGCGCCTGCTCACCGGTATCGGGCTGGGAGACCAGGAGGGCGTCGATGTCCACGCCCAGCTTGCGGGCGTACTCGGGGTCCAGCGCGTGCTCGGCGTCGATGAAAGCTGCCACGCCGCCGGCCTTCTGCGCGTTGGCGACGGCGTGCAGCGCCACCGTCGTCTTACCGGAGGACTCCGGTCCGTAGATCTCCACCACGCGGCCGCGGGGTAGCCCGCCAATGCCGAGAGCGACGTCCAGAGCCACAGCCCCGGTCGGAATGGTCTTCACCTTGGGACGAGCGGAATCGTCTCCCAGGCGCATGACGGAGCCCTTGCCGAACTGGCGGTCAATCTGGGTGAGGGCGGCCTCGAGGGCCTTGTTGCGGTCTGCCACGGGTGCAGGCATGAATCGTCACCTTCTCGGATCTGGGCCGCGGTTCTCCACACGGCCCGGCGGGTACTGGGCTGGTCTCGGTCAGGTCGTGACGTCCTCTCCGGACGACCTGCAGGTGACGCTATGACCGACCACCGACATCCGTTCCTGCCACCAGCTGAGCTGTGAATCGAGCGGCAGGGACGTCGTCACCTGTGGAGGACAGTACGCCGAACGCCTGTTCGATGCACGGTGTGGCGCGCCGCGTGTCGCAGATCCGGCCAAGGCACCCCCGGAGCCTCAGCGGGCGGGGCGATTCCCGGACTTCGCTTCCATCCGGTGGTGCCACCGCGCCTGCTCGCCGAGCTCCAGCTCGTCACACACGGCGTCCCACACCACTTGGGGCGGTTCACCCTCGCTCAGGGCGACCTCGGCGGTGCGGTAGCCCACGCCCGGAAGCACCAGGTCGGTCACGATCGAACGGCCATAGGCAGCGCCCAGTACCTCGTCCACCGCTGCTCTGAACTCCGATTGCCGCACACGCCCACCCTGCCACGCCGGCGCGCACCGTGTGACGACGCGGCGATGTCACAGGCCGATGGCACGATGACGGCGTGAGTATCTCTGCCTTCTCTGCGCCCACCCGGGCGTGGTTCGAGGCTGCCTTCGCAGAGCCCACCCGCGCACAGAGCGGGGCGTGGGAGGCCATCGCCTCGGGCGAGCACGCCCTGGTGGTGGCGCCCACCGGATCGGGAAAGACCCTGGCGGCCTTCCTGTGGGCCATCGACCGCCTCAGTGGCGCGGAGGGCTCCGCCCCGGCTGATCCCGCCGCCTCCGGGCCTGCCACATCGGGCGCCGGCACCACCCGCGTCCTCTACATCTCACCGCTGAAGGCGCTGGCCGCAGACATCGAACGCAACCTCCGCTCGCCGCTGGTGGGGATCGAACGGGCCGCCGCCGGCATGGGCCGTGCCAGCCGTGACATCCGCGTCGGTATGCGCACCGGTGACACCCCGGCGGTGGAGCGCCGGCGCCTCGTCGCGCGTCCGCCGGACATCCTCATCACCACGCCGGAGTCCCTCTTCCTCATGCTCACCTCAGGAGCCCAGGAGGCACTCCGCGGTGTGGAGACGGTCATCGTCGATGAGATCCATGCCGTGGCGGGATCCAAGCGCGGTGCTCACCTGGCACTGAGCCTGGAACGGCTCGACGCGCTCCTGGAGCGGCCGGCCCAACGCATCGGCCTCTCCGCCACGGTCCGTCCCGCTGAGGTGGTCTCTTCCTTCCTGGCGGGAGCCCGCTCGGTCGAGGACGGGGGTCGACCGGTGCGCATCGTCCGCCCGGAGACGCGCAAAGAACTACACATCGACGTCACGGTGCCGGTGGAAGACCTCAGTGACCCCCGGAGCACACCACTGCGCGCCGAACTCGAAGCTCCGCAGCCCCGTGCCGAGGAGGCCGCCGGGCCCAGCACGCCGCTCAACCCCACCGCGCTCGACCTTTCCGGGAACGCCGGCGGCACCCTGCCCGAGCAGCGCGCCCCCTCGCTCTGGCCACATCTGACCGAGCAGCTCGTCGATCTGATCGCCGCACATCGCTCCACCATCGTGTTCACCAATGGCCGCAGGACCGCGGAGCGCCTCGCCGCGTGGATCAACGAGGAGTGGGAGCGCCGGGCCGGCATCGAGGTCCCGGACGGCGGCTCCTCGTGGCCGGCGTCCATGCCCGGACAATCGGGGACAGCGGCTGCCTCCGCGCCCGGTGGCGATCCGGCGGCGCGGGTGCATCACGGCTCGATGAGCCGCGAGGAACGCCTGATCGCCGAATCGGCGCTCAAGGCCGGCCAACTTCGCGCCGTGGTGGCCACCTCCTCCCTCGAACTCGGGATCGACATGGGTGCCGTCGACCTGGTCGTGCAGATCGGCGCGCCGCCCTCAGTGGCTTCGGCGCTGCAGCGCATCGGACGCGCCGGGCACCAGGTCGGTGCCGCCTCCCACGGCGTCGTCCTGCCCACCCATCGAGGGGAACTGCTGGCCGCGGCCGAGACCTCCCGGCTCGCGGCCGACGGCGAGGTCGAAGCCGTGCGAGTGCCGACCACCCCCTTGGACGTGCTGGCCCAGCACATCGTGGCCATGGTGGCCGTGGAGGACCTCACCGTCGACGAACTCGCCGCCCGCATCCGGCGGGCCTGCCCATATCGCGGGCTCGGCGACCGCTCCCTGACCGCCGTACTTGACATGCTCGCCGGCCGCTATCCCAGCGAGGACTTCGCGGAGCTGCGGCCCCGACTGGTGTGGGACCGCGAACAGGACACGCTCTCTGCCCGGCCGGGGGCAGCGCGCCTGGCGGTCACCTCGGGCGGCACGATCCCCGATCGGGGCCTCTACGGAGTCTTTCTCGCCACCGCCGCACCGGCGCAGGATCCCGGCGATCCTGAGGCAGCCCAGGGGGAGGCCTCCGCAGCGCCCACTCCTGCTCGGCGTGGTGGGCGGCGCGTGGGAGAGCTCGATGAGGAAATGGTCTACGAGTCGCGGGTGGGCGACACGATCATCCTGGGGACCTCGAGCTGGCGCATCGAAGAGATCACCCCGGACCGCGTCCTGGTCTCCCCCGCACCCGGCCAGGCCGGCCGTCTGCCCTTCTGGCACGGGGACTCCCCCGGCCGGCCTGCGGAACTCGGCCGGCGCCTGGGGGCCCGCATGCGGGAGTTCTCCGCCGGCGGCCCCGATGACTGGACGTCCGCGGCTGGCCTGGATGAGCGTGCGCGGGCGAACTTGCACGGGTATCTCGCCGAGCAACAAGCCGCCACGGGGCAGCTTCCCGACGATCGCACCATCGTGGTGGAGCGCTTCCGCGACGAACTCGGCGACTGGCGAGTGGTGATCCACTCGCCGCTCGGCCGGCCGGTCCTGGCGCCCTGGGCCATGGTGCTGACCGCTCGCCTTCGGGACCTCACCGGGATGGACGTCCAGGTGATGCCCGCCGACGACGGCATCGTCCTGCGTCTTCCCGACCTCGACGGCGGTGCCAGCGTCACCGGTGGAGACGACGACCTCACGCGAGCAGGCCATGGCACCGCGGGGGGCCAGGGGCCACTGAGCGCGGAGACGCTCCTGCTCGACCCAGGCGAGGTCTCCGAAGAAGTGGTCGCGGCCCTGGCCGGATCGGCCCACTTTGCTGCGCGCTTCCGGCAAGCCGCAGCACGATCGCTGCTCTTGCCGCGACGGCGCCCGGACCGGCGGCAGCCCTTGTGGCAGCAGCGCCATCGCTCGGCACAACTGCTCTCCGTGGCAGCGGCCCACCCGGACTTCCCGGTGGTCCACGAGGCCGTGCGGGAATGCCTGCAAGACGACTTCGACGTCCCGGCGCTCACGGAACTGATGGCCGCGATCTCCCGGCGCGAGATCCGGCTGATCGATGTGACCACGACGGCGCCGTCTCCCTTCGCCCGCTCGCTCTTGCTCGGCTACACCGGTCAGTTCATCTACGACGGGGACACGCCGCTGGCCGAACGGCGGGCTGCCGCGCTCAGCCTCGATTCGACTCTCCTGGCCGAGCTGCTTGGCGGCGCCGCTGGTGACCTGGCCGACCTGCTGGATCCCGAGGCCGTGACGGAGGTGGCGGCGGCAGTGGGGCTGCGCTCCGAACAGTCCCTGGCCAAGGACGCCGAAGCCCTCTTCGACCTCATCCGGCGCCTGGGGCCCATCACCATGACCGATCTGGCCGTGCGCTGCGCCGAGCCGGATCAGCTACGGCGCTGGCTGACGGAGCTCCACGGCTCGCGGCGCATCATCGAGATACGGGTGGCCGGAGAGGATCGCTGGGCGGCCCTCGAAGACTCTGCGCGCCTGCGTGATGCGGTCGGCGTCGCACTACCACCGGGACTGCCTGAGGCCGTGCTGGCCGGAGTGGCCGATCCTCTCGGCGATCTGATTCGCCGCTTCGCCCGTACGAACGGACCCTTCCGGCCCAGCGACGTGGCGGCCTGGCTGGGCCTGCCGCCGGCAACCGTCATGGCTCCGCTGGAGGACCTGGTCCGGCACGGAACGCTCACCTCCGGCCGGCTCGACCCCCGGCGTGCCTCTGAGCCTGCCGGCAGCCCAGGCCAGGTCACCGGCCGCATCCTGGACTACTGCGACACGGCGGTGCTGCGCCGGATCCGCCGTCGCTCGCTCACTGCCCTGCGGGCCGAGGTGGAGCCGGTTGAGGCCCGCGCCCTGGGCGTCTTCCTCCCACGGTGGCAGCAGGTCGCGCCCGTGGGGACATCGCCGAACCTCCGGGGGGCTGACGGCGTGGCGGCGGTGATCGACCAGCTCGCCGGGAGCGTAGCTCCGGCCTCCGCCTGGGAATCGCTGATCCTGCCGGCTCGCGTGCGGAACTACGAGCCCGGCCTGCTGGACGAGCTGAGCGCCACCGGAGAGGTGGTCTGGGCCGGCGCGGGAACCTTGCCGGGCAGCGATGGCCTGATCGCTCTGCTGCCGGCGGGTGCCGAGGAGCTGCTCGGCCCGGCCGGTGAGGTTCCCGACGGTCAGTTGCACCGTGACCTGATCGCGCGGCTCTCCGGCGGCGGAGGGCACTTCTACCGCGATCTCATCGCTGAAGGCGCTGTGGGGAACGCCCGGGCTGAGGAGGTCGCCGAGGCGCTGTGGGATCTGGTCTGGGCCGGGCTGGTCACCAACGACACCCTCGCCCCCTTGCGCACTCGCCTCGCGGGATCCTCCCGCCGCGCCGGGTCGCGCGCCGCGCCCCGCGCCCGGGCGATGCGCCGCGGACGCATGCGACCGGCCGGCGCGACCGCTCCCCCGGCGGCGGGCGGCCGATGGTCGATCATCCACCGCCCCGCCGTCCCAGCCGATCACGCACGGCCGGGCGTGGCGGAGGAACAGCTCCGCACCGAACACGCCACCGCGCTGACTGGTGCCCTCCTGGACCGTCACGGGCTGGTGGTGCGCGGCGCGTCGGGGATCGAGCGTCTCGGCTTCGGCACGGCCTACCAGGTGCTGCGCACCATGGAGGAGTCCGGCCAGGTGCGCCGGGGTTACCTGGTAGAGGGCCTCGGTGCGGCGCAGTTCGCACTTCCGGAGGTGGTGGACCGTCTCCGTGCTGATGCCGCCGCCTCCCTCGCTCGCCGCGAGAGCGGCGCCGAGCCGCAGATCCACCTCCTTGCTGCGACCGACCCGGGCAATCCCTACGGCGCGGCCCTACCCTGGCCGGCCGCAGCTGCTGGGGAGGGGCACCGGCCCGGCCGCAAGTCTGGCGCCGTCGTGATTTTGGCCGAAGGCGATCTGGTGGCCTTCCTGGAACGAGGCGGCCGCTCACTCCTCACCTTCACCACCGAGGAGACCTCGCTCGTGGCGGCTGCGCGTACCCTGGCCGGGGCGGCTGGCCGGCTCGGTGGGCTCACCATCCGCCGCATCGATGGCACACCCGCGCTGGAGGACCGTTCGGTCATGGGCCAGTCCCTGCGAGCAGCGGGATTCACCCCCGCGCCGCAAGGGCTACGCATCCGGCCGTGACCGCAGAACCCCGCAATAGCGTCGAGACGTCCACTCCGTGGCACGGGCATCCATCGAGTGAGATGTGCCGGGCGGGCTCGCCCGGCCGAGCCGCTCGCTGTCACTATGGCGTCATGAGCACACCGACTGGCCAGGCAGGCCGAATCCCCGCCACGCACGCCGGCTCCCTGCCGCGCACTCCTGAACTCCTCGCTGCCAACGCCGCGCGCGAGTTCGCCGAAGACGGTTTCACCCTCCAGCGCACTCCCGAGTTCGAGCGTCTGCTCAGCGCAGCCGTGCGAGACGTGGTCGCCCGGCAGAAGGCGCATGGGATCACGATTCCCGGTGATGGCGAGTACGGGCATGCCATGAGCTCGGCCGTGGACTACGGCGCATGGTGGTCCTATATCTTCCAGCGCGTGACCGGCCTGGAGATTACCGGCGAAGACCTCTTCACCCAGCCGAACCTGGAATCCTCACCGGGCAACATTCGCCTCACCAGCTTCCCCAACCGGCGTGACTGGGTGCGCTTCCGGGAGGTCTATCAGGATCCGGAATCGGGAATCAGCACAGGCAAGACCGCCACACCTTTCCCCGCCACCACGGGCGAGCTGCGGTACACCGGCCACGAGGCCACCCGCATCGACGTCGAGAACTTGCGCGCCGCTCTTGACGCCGAGGGCCTAGAGACCGGGTTTATCACCTCCCTCTCCCCCGGCACTGCCGCGCGGGTCTCGGATCGGCACTATGGCAACGATGCCGCCCACCTTCGGGCCTGGGCTGAGGTGCTGCGCGAGGAGTACCGGCTCATCGTCGACGCCGGCCTGATCGTGCAGATCGACGACCCATCCATCGCCGAGAACTGGGATCAGATCACACCGGAGCCCTCCATCGAGGACTACCGGGCCTTCACCCAGGCCCGGATCGACGCCCTGAACTACGCGCTCGAAGGCCTCCCGGAGGAACAGATCCGCTTCCACCTGTGCTGGGGTTCGTGGCACGGCCCGCACACCACCGACATCGAGTTCACGCACATCGTGGATCTGATGCTGCAGATCAACGCGAAATACTACTCCTTCGAGGCCGCCAACACCCGCCATGAACACGAGTACACCGTGTGGGACGACGTCGCCCTGCCGGCCGGCAAGGTCATCGTTCCCGGGGTGGTCTCCCACGCCACCAACGTGGTCGAGCACCCCGAACTGGTCGCCCAGCGCATCGAGCGCTTCGCGGAGCGGGTGGGCAAGGAGAACGTCATTGCCTCGACCGACTGCGGTCTCGGCGGGCGGATCCACCCACAGATCGCCGCGGCCAAGCTCGACACACTGGGCGAGGGCGCGCGCCTGGCCAGCACACGGCTCTTCGGCTGAACGCCAGGGCCGGGGCGCCACGTGCGCCCCGGCCCGGCCTGCGTCAGCGCCGCAGATGCGCCGGAACGGCTACGGGGTGACCCTGAAGGGGAAAGGAGCGTGATCGAGATGCCCAAGACCCGCAAGGACGGCGGCGCCAAGAAGTCCGAGATCCCCGACACCCTGCGCCGCTCCAGTGAGAAGGCGCAGCGCACCTTCACCAAGGCCTACGACTCCGCCATCGAGGAGTACGACGGCGATGAGGAACGAGCCCATCGCGTGGCCTGGTCTGCGGTGAAGGAGAACTACCGCAAGGACGACGAGCAGGACCGCTGGGTGGCCAAGTAAGCCCACGAGCGATCGCCGGGTGCCTCGAGGCGCCGATACGATCCGGGCATGGCTACCCCACACATCTCCGCTGCCGCCGGGCAGATCGCTCCCGCCGTCCTGATGCCAGGCGATCCGCGCCGTGCTGACCGCATCGCTGCGCTGCTCATGCCCGAGGCCAGCGTGGTCTCCGAGGTGCGCGGCAATCGCGTCCACACCGGCACGGTCAACGGTCAGCCGCTGAGCGTGATGGCCTCCGGCATGGGGATGCCGTCGCTGGCGATCTATGCCACCGAGCTGTTCGATGTCTACGACGTCCAGCGGATCATCCGGGTCGGCACGGCCGGCGGCCTCTCCCCCGACGTCGCGGTCGGCGACGTGCTGATCGCGCTCGGCGCGCACACCGATTCGGCCATGATCGACCGTCTCATACCCGGCATCCACTTCTCCGCCGTGGCCTCCTACGAGCTCATCGCCGCAGCAGTGACTGCCAGCCACGACCTGCCGCCACTCCCGGACGGCCGCGGTGGGAGCGTGCACGTGGCGCCGGTGGTTTCCCGGGACGGCTTCTACGGCAACCCGCCGGCGGAGATCGAGGCGCTGGCTGCGCACGGCACGCTCGGGGTGGAGATGGAGGCCGCCGCGCTCTACGGCATTGCGGCCTCGCGCCGCCGGCAGGCGCTCGCGGTGTGCACCGTCTCGGACCATCTGCTCGACGGATCGGCCGACCTGAGCCCGGAGCAGCGCGAGAAGGACTTCGAGCGCGCGCTCACCTTGGCCCTGGCGGCGGCGCACGCCTGAACGCGAGACCGGGAACGCGCCACTGCCCCCACGTGGGCCGACCGCGCCACCGACTGCTCGCGCCACCGGCTGCTCTCAGGCCCTGTAGGCGCCCTGCCAGACGGTGTCGAAGGGCGTCCTGGCGGAGACCCGGGCCTCGATGCCGCGCGTGACCATCTCCTTGGCCACGGCCACAGCCTCGCGCACCTCGGCGCCCTTGGCCAGCTCGGCGGTGATCGCCGCCGCCAGCGTGCAGCCGGCGCCGGAGACGCGTTCCTCGCCGATCTTGGGCACGGAGAAGACGTGCGCCTCCTCTCCGTCCCAAAGCACGTCGACGGCGTCCGGTCCGGGTAGTTCGGTTCCGCCTTTGGCCAGCACGTAGCGCGGGCCGAGCTCGGCGATGCGCCGGGCCGCCTCGGTGAGGTCCTCGACGCTCTCGATGCTCTCCATGCCGGACAGGGACTTGGACTCGAACATGTTCGGGGTGACCACGGTGGCGTGCGGCAGCACCTTGGCCCGCAGTGCGTTGTCGGTGTCGAGTGCGGCGCCAGGCTCCTGACCTTTGCAGATCAGGACCGGGTCGAGCACCACGTGGCGGAAACTGTGGCTCTGCAGCGCACCGGAGACGACGTCGATGGTGGCCGGCGTACCGAGCATGCCGATCTTGACCACGTCCAGGTCGTGCGCGGACGTCGCAGCCTCGATCTGGTCGGTGATCACTTGTGGTTCGACGGGCACGAAGCGGTGATTCCAGCCTTGCTTCGGGTCGAAGGACACGATGCAGGTGAGGGTGCCCAGGCCGTAGACGCCGAGCTGCTGGAAGGTCTTCAGATCGACCTGGATGCCGGCACCGCCCGTGGCCTCGGATCCGGCGATGACGTAGGCGAGCTTGACCATGGATCTCCTTCACGGGGTGCAGTGGACTTCGCCCCGAGCTTACGCAGGGTGACCAGGGAGTGACCGCCGGGTGACGACCGGCCAGGTGTGCACAGTGGCGAGGCTCACCGCCGAGAACGGCGGCCGTGGTGGCCGGTCCCTGCGGCGATGATCTACAGTTGTCCCTGCCCGATCAGCACGGGGCTATGGCGCAGTTGGTAGCGCGCTTCCATGGCATGGAAGAGGTCGAGGGTTCGAATCCCTCTAGCTCCACAATGGTGATGTCGCAGGACATCGACAAGGCCCGAGCCGTTCATCGGTTCGGGCCTTCCTCATGCTTGGCGCGCCCGGCGCGCATGGGTACGCGCCTTCATCCGGTTCCCACAGGTGGCCATGGAGCACCACTTCGCCGTACCGGGCCGGCTGCGGTCGATCAGGAACAGATTGCACTCGGAGTTGGCGCAGGCGCGCAGACGCCCGGGCATCGACTCCTCCACCCGTGACCAGGCCAGCACCGACCGCGCGGCAAGCCGCTCCTCCGCCGGCACATCGAGGTGCCATCGCACACCGTCCCGCCTGACCTCCGGGCGGAGCACCGCACTCCTGAGCGCCTCGGCGAGGCCATCAAGAGCTTCGGAGTCGCCCCGGATCGCGCGCTGAAGCGCGTCGCGCGCACGGCGCAGCGCGCGGAGCTCGCTCTCCGTGCCGAGACCACCGAAACCCTCGAGCCCGACACCACCGTCCACAGCACCGAGGAGTTCCGCGCGCACGCCGTCGGCTACTGGCGCGCTGTTGAGCACCGCCAGTAGCAGGTCCTCGTCCTCCCCCACAGCCACCTCCAGCATCGTCCGACCCGGCTGACGACGATCATGCTACATTCCGCTAACCAGTAACACCACTTTAAGGAGTTAGTCATGTCTCGGACTCACCACCGCACCGTGTCCGTCGATGGCTGGGAGGTCTTCTACCGCGAAGCCGGCCCCGCAGACGCCCCCGTCATCGTGCTGCTGCACGGCTACCCCACGAGTTCGCACATGTTCCGCCACCTCATCCCCGCTCTGGCCGGCCGTTTCCGCGTCGTCGCTCCGGACCACATCGGCTTCGGGCGCTCCTCCGCACCGAGCACGGAGGACTTCAGCTACACCTTTGACGCCCTTGCTGAAGTCACGGCCGGTTTCCTCCGCACGGTCGGGATCACTCGCTACACCGTGTATGTCCAGGACTACGGTGCGCCGATCGCCTGGCGCCTGGCCCTGGCGAACCCGTCCGCCGTCGAGGGTGTGATCACCCAGAACGGCAACGCCTACGAGGAGGGCTTCGTGCCCGAGTTCTGGGAGCCGATCTGGGCCTACGGCGCCGATCCCACGGAGCAGAACGAGCAGGCGCTACGCCCCGCGCTGGACCGCGCGGCCGTGGAGTGGCAGTACACCCACGGCGTGCCCGATGTCAGCACGGTCGCCCCGGACGCCTGGGAGCACGACCTGGCCCTCCTCGCCCGGCCGGGCATCGACCGCGCGCAGCTGTCCCTCTTCGCCGACTACGCCAGCAACCGCGAGCTGTATCCGCAGGTGCATCAGTGGCTGCGTCACTCAGCTGTGCCGGTCCTGGCGGTCTGGGGCCGGAACGACGAGATCTTCTCCCCTGCCGGAGCCACCGCCTTCGGCCGGCACGCCCCGCGGGCCCGCATCGAACTGATCGACGGCGGCCACTTCCTCCTGGAGAGCCACCTGGACACGGTGGTGTGCCTGATCAACGATTGGCACGCAAGCTCCGTGACAGGCCCCAGGCGTGACTGACCCGTCACCACCCGGGAGTCTCAGCACACCCAGTTGTAGTCCTGCGGCTCGTCCGTGAGCCACGCCTCGATGCCGCTGTCGGACGCCCAGTGGGCCATCCCGTCTTCGTAGATCGTCAGCGTTCCGGTGTCGTCCCCCGGGCCGGGAGCGGCCACCCCGAGCATGACTCCGCCCCACGCAGACGAGGCCGGCGTCGCGTAAGGAGCCTCCTCGAAGGTGTCCTGTTCCTCGGGGAAGAGCGGATAGAACGTCCGCCCGTCCGGCATTTCGAGGATCTCGTTCCCGCAGGCGTAGTAGTAATCCAGATCGTCGTGGGACTCCGTGCTCGCCACAGACCCCGGTTCGGGGGGACCGCACGCTGCCAGGAGCAGCGCTGCCCCACTCGCAAACAGTGCCATCGTCGAGTGGGCGTTGCGCCCGGTCGCGTGTGCCATACCTCGCTCATGTGTGCGGGCGCACGGATGTTGCCCGGCGCGACCGAGATCCATACGGCTCCCGGCGGCCGGCACGACCGCACGGATCTAGGCTGGCCTCATGACAGCACCAGATCCTGAGGAAGGCGCGATCGCACTCGCCCTGCAGATCGTCGAGCTGGCCCGCTCGGGCCAGACCGAGGACCTGGCGGCCTACCTTGAGGCCGGCGCCCCGGTGAACCTCACGGACCCCAAAGGCGATACCTTGCTGATTCTGGCGGCCTATCACCAGCACGGCGAGACCCTGGCCGAGCTCCTGCGGCGCGGCGCTGACGTCGAGCGCGTCAATGACCGCGGGCAGACTGCGCTGGCAGCTGCTGTCTTCCGTCAGGACGCCGCTGGAGTCCGACAGTTACTGGACGCCGGTGCCGATCCGGACCAGGGCGACCCCTCAGCGCGCGCCACCGCCACCTTCTTCGACCTCCCGGAGATGACGGCACTACTGGAGCGCGCCAAGCGCGCGGGAAGCTAGCGGCGGCGGACACGCGCCGCTCAGTCGACCCCGAGATTGTGCGCGCTCAGGCGCCAGGACGGCTCCCGGCCACTGTTCGGGTGGATCAGGGACCAGCCGCAGTTCGCCAGGCCGGAGATGCCGTACCAGCGCGCAGGATCAAGGTCGAGCAGCACGGTGAGGCCGAGTCCGATCGCCGCCCCGTGGGCCACGACCACGAGCACATCCTCCGGCCCGAGTTCGGCGGCCGCTTCGCGGACCGTCTCCGCCACCCGCAGGCCACAGGCGGTGCGGGTCTCGGCGCCCACGCCGATGGGCTCTTCTCCCCGGCGCCACTGGGCATAGGCCTCCGGCCAGCCCTGTTCGATCTCGGGATGAGTGAGGCCCTCCCACGCGCCGAAGTTCCGCTCGCGCAATCGCGGCTCCGGGATCGGTTCCACCCCGGTACGCTCGGCGAGGGCCTGCGCGGTCTGCCGAGCCCGGCTCAGGTCAGAGGTCAGGATGCGGGTGGGTTCGAAGACTGACAGAGCCGTGCCCGAGAGCGTGGCCTGACGCACGCCATCACTGTTCAGCGGGATGTCGATCTGCCCCTGCAGGCGCCCGGTGGCGTTGTAATCGGTCTGGCCATGCCGCCACAGGACGACGGTTCCAGCGGTCACCCCTCCGTGCCCGTGGACGGCACGGCGTCATCACGACCTGGAGACTCGGTCAGATCTGCCGGCAGGTCGATCACCGGGCAGTCCCGCCACAGTCGTTCCAGCGCGTAGTACTCGCGGTCTTCCTCGTGCTGGACGTGGACGACGACGTCCCCATAGTCGAGGAGCACCCAGCGCGCCTCGGAGAGGCCTTCCTTGCGGTGAGCCTTCACGCCGTGCTGGTGCATCGCCTGATCGACGGCGTCTGCCACGGCGCGGACCTGACGCTCGTTGTCGGCGGAGACGACCAGGAAGATGTCGGTGAGCACCAGGCGTTCGGAGACGTCGAGAGCAATGATCTCGCTAGCCTTCTTGTCCGCCGCTGCGCGTGCAGCGGCGATGGCGCGGGTGCGAGCGTCGTCCTCAGCGACCACGACTCTCCTTCAGGCTAGGGAAAACAGGGCGTGCAGCAGCCTACGTGCTCAAGGGTGGCAGCGGCAGGGCAATCTCAGTCACATCGGGCGCGGCATCTGGCGAGTCGTCGCTGTCTGACCGCTGATCCAGCCACAGCAGGGTGATCAGCACCCCGATGAGAATGGCCGCCAGCACCAGGGCGAGCACACGGACCATCCGCACGACCGGGTTCACCGGGCCCGCCTCAGGATCCGCGGTGCTGCGCGATGGATCATCGGTACCGGGCCCTCGGGTGGCCGTCGAGCCATCGGCGACCGGTAGCGGTGCCGAGCGTTCCTCGGCAGGGACATCCATGCGGTCCCGCATCGAGCGACGGTTCGGCGCTTGACCAGGCGGGACGGTCTCCGCCGATGCGGCGGGAGAGGCCGCGGTCACCGAGCGCCAGCTCGGCTGTGCCGGGCCGGAGGGGGTTGCGGCACGCTGCGGCGGTGCGGCAGCCGGCGCTGGCCTCGCTTCCGGTTCCGACGCCGGTGGCGCAGAGGTGGATGCGGTCAGGGGGATCTCCGCGCTCACCGGGGTGAAGGTGCCGCTCCACTCAGCGGGGTTGGAGGAGGCCTCCGGGGCGTACTCCTGCGGATCCTCCTCCTCACGGACGACCGGCTGGATCCCACTCAGCGCACCGGTCTCATCCAGGGAGCGAATGGCCGATGCGGTGTGCGGGGCGCGCACCACCGGTCGCCGTCCCGTGCTGGTGATCTCCGCCGGGCGCTCGGTCGCACGGTCGCGCAAGCCCGCCGCGCGCTGGGGGGGTGGCGTGGGCGCAGCCGGCGTGGGCGCAGCCGGCGACTGTGCTGCCGGGCCGGTCTCGGAGCGCTCCGTCGAGGTGACGTCTTCCGGGCCGTCCTCCGAGCTGGTGCCAAGCTCCCGACGGCGCAACTCACGCAGTTCCCGCCGCGAGAGCTTCTGCTCGGCCGGCTCCGGTGCGGC
The DNA here is from genome assembly GCF_003752405.1 of Bogoriella caseilytica. Classification (NCBI taxonomy): domain Bacteria; kingdom Bacillati; phylum Actinomycetota; class Actinomycetes; order Allobogoriellales; family Allobogoriellaceae; genus Allobogoriella; species Allobogoriella caseilytica. The sequence continues at coordinate 247,397 of NZ_RKHK01000001.1, forward strand.
CTCGGGCGAGTGCTCAGCCGCAGCGCCACCGCTGCCCGGCGGGCTTGCCGCCTCCATCATCGGCAGCTCCCCCGTGGCGATCGCCGCCAGGCGCGCCTCCTCCTCCAGCCGCCGGCGTCGGATCTCCTTCCGGCTCAGCGGCTCGGAAGCACCGGCCGCGCGCGCGGCCTCGGCCTCCAGCCGCCGCCGGCGACGTTCACCCAAGGAACCCTCGGCCGACGTGGCGGGCCGCTGCTCACTCATGCGGATACCTCCTCGTGGCTCGATGAACGGTAGAGGTCATGCTTGCCGATGTACTGCACCACGCCATCGGGCACGAGGTACCAGATGGGCCGCCCGGCAGCCACGCGTAGTCGGCAGTCCGTGGAGGAGATCGCCATCGCCGGCACTTCGAGCATCGAGACGCCGTCTTCGGGCAACCCGACGGGTTGCAGAGCATGCCCGGGGCGGGTGACGCCGATGAAGTGGGCCAGGCTCCAGAGCTCGGCGGCGTTCTTCCAGTTCAAGATCTGCGGGAGCACGTCGGCACCCGTGATGAAGAACAGTTCCACGTCGCCGAGGGACTCGCGCAGCGCGCGCAGCGAATCGATCGTGTAACTCATGCCGGGCCGCTCGATCTCCAGCCTCGACACGGTGAAGCGCGGGTTTGATGCGGTAGCGATCACCGCCATCAGGTAGCGGTGCTCGGCCGGAGCAACATCGCGCCCGGCTTTGAAGGGCTGCTGACCCGTGGGGACGAAGATGACCTCATCGAGACTGAAGGAAGCCATGACCTCACTGGCGGCCACCAGGTGGCCATGATGGATGGGGTCGAAGGTTCCCCCCATCACGCCGACACGCCGAGACATTGCGAGCAGCCTGGTCCTTCAGTGGTCGCAGCTGGTCAGAGCCGCGAGGCGACGTTGCGGAAGGCGAAGGTGAACAGCAGCATCCCGAGCAGGAGGGCCAGCACCACACCACCGACGAGGAAAGGGTTGACCTCCATGGCGGCGTGGTCCGGCGGCGCAACGTCGTCGCTGGAAGCCAGCAGCAGCAGTGAGGTCTTCATCCGGGGTCCTTCCCACGTATCGATCTCCGTCGTGCCCCAGTCTCGCATGCCAGCAGCCAAGCTGCGGATTCCGGGAGAGCGCGTCAGCATGTGCTGGTGACCACCTCAGATCTTCACGACACCACCGTGAGCTGGCCGATCCGGCTCCGGCGGGCTTGGTCGTCCCACCCGCGCCTGGCCATGGGCGTCCGGAGCGCCATCGCCGCAGCCCTGGCGTGGGCCGTCGCCCAGATCTTGCCCGGACCTGGAGATGAGTTCCCGTACTACGCCCCCATGGGTGCGGTGATTGCCACGACGTTCACGGTCGCCGGCTCGGTGCGCGAGTCGATCCAGACAGTGGGGGCCATCGCCCTCGGCGGCACCATCGCCATTCTGATCGATCTGGTCGCGCCTGAATCCAGCCCTCTGACGGTCGGCGTCGTGGTGGCGTTGGGGGTACTCGCCGGCGGCTGGCGCCGCCTCGGCGGGGCCGGCACGTGGGTGCCGATCTCCGCGCTCTTCACCCTGGTGATCGGGCAGGGCGACGCCTTCTACGTGGGGGCCTACGCGGGACTGGTCTTTCTCGGCGCAGCGATCGGAATCCTGATCAACCTGGCCTTCCCTCCGCTACCGCTGGCGCCCCTGCGCCACACGCTCTCGCGGGTACGCCGCACCGTCCGTGATCAGCTCGGCGATCTGGCGGAGATGCTCGAGAAGGACGAACCGCTGGACCCGCAGGAGTGGGAGAAGCACGAACGCGATCTCACCCCCCAGCGCGGTGAGCTGCGGGCGGCGCTGACCACAGCTCGCGAGAGCCGGCGCGGCAATGTGCGGGCGCGACGGTACAGCCAGGATTTCGAGGCCCTGGCCCGCGATGCCCAGGCGGTGGACCGGCTCGCCCAGCACGTGGCCGAACTGAGCGATCTGCTGGCCACCGGTGAGCACTCCCAGGTGCACGAGCCGTCATTGGGGCCGAGCCTGCGGCCGCATGCCGGCCGGGTGCTGCGCGGCATGGAGTCTCTCGTGGGCCTCGCCGACTCCGGCAAAGCTGAGGAGCGCACCGACGAACTCCAACGCGTGAGAGAGGCCCTGGAGGAGTTGACTGCGGAGACCGACCGGGCCCGCCGTGCGGAGTCCCCCGGCGGCGGTGTGCTGGCGGCCGCGGCCCTGGTGACTGCCACACGTCGATGCCTGGACGAACTCGACATCCTCATCGAGGGCACGAGGGCCGAGTTGAGCGAGGAGCCCCCGAACCCCGGGCCACCAGCCGGCGAGGCGCACGGTCACACGGACGACTGACAGCCCAGCGGCCCAATACGGGCGCAGTACGAGCCGAGGGACAACGGACGACCAGTCAGCGTGCCCCCAGCGGCTGATCGACGTCAGGCGCAGCCGGTCGCGAACGGGCTAGGGCCGGATGTGCCCGTCGCCTTCGACGATCCAGGTGGTGGTCGTCAGTTCCGCCAGACCCATCGGGCCACGTGCATGCAGCTTCTGGGTGGAAATGCCGATCTCGGCGCCCAGCCCGAGCTGCCCTCCGTCGGTGAAGCGAGAGGAGGCATTCACGATGACCGCAGCGGCCACGGGGCCGAGTTCCGCGGTGAAGCTCCGGACGGCAGCTGTGTCCTGGGAGAGGATGACCTCGGTGTGGCCGGAGGAGTAGGTGCGGATGTGCTCGATGGCCTCCTCGCAGCTGCCCACGAGCTTCACCGCAAGATCCAACGAGAGGTACTCGGTCTCCCAGTCGGCCTCGGTCGCCGGTTCGAGCTGCAGCCCGGGAAGGGCGGCAGCGGCCCGCGCGGTCTCCTCATCGGCGTGGATGGTCACGCCCGACTCCCCCAGCGCCGCCAGCAGGCGAGGCAGCAGCTCGCCGGCCAGCTCCCGGTGCACCAGCAGGGTCTCAGCCGCGTTGCAGACACCGGTGCGCTGCGTCTTGGCGTTGAGCACGATGGGCACCACCGCCTCCAGGTCAGCGGAAGCATCGACGTAGATGTGACAGTTCCCCACACCGGTCTCGATCACCGGCACTTGCGATTCGCGCACCACCGTCTGGATCAGATCTGCGCCACCGCGCGGGATGAGCACATCCACCAGGCCGCGAGCGCGCATCAGGGCCACGGCACCCGGGCGGCCATGAGCATCGATGGACTGGACCAGCCCGGCGGGGAGGCCCTGGGCCTCCAGCGCCTCGCCGAGCACCGCCACGATGGCCTCGTTCGAGGAGGCTGCCGCAGATCCGCCGCGGAGCACGACGGCATTACCTGACTTGATGGCCAGACCTGCGGCATCGACGGTGACGTTGGGGCGCGCCTCGTAGATCATCCCCACCACGCCCATGGGAACGCGGGTCTGGCGCAGCCGCAAGCCATTGGGCAGGGTCTGCCCGCGCACCACCTCGCCCACCGGATCGGGAAGCGCGGCCAGTTCCCGCAATGCTGCGGCAATGCCCTCGATGCGCTCGTGGTCCAGTGCGAGCCGGTCCAGCAGGGAGGTCTTCATGCCGGTCTCACGGCCCCGGTCGAGGTCGGCGGCATTGGCCTGCACGATCCGCGCCGATGCCCCCACGAGGGCATCGGCCATCGCGTGCAGCGCAGCGTCCTTGACCTGGCGTGGCGCAGCAGCTAAGGCGCGGGCAGCATGGCGCGCATACTGGCAGATCTGCTCGACACGGGCTTGGACATCATCGGAGGCGGCGGCAGGCAGCTGACTCATACCTGCAGCGTAGGTAAAGACGGCCGGGAATGAATCTCGGAGCCATTCGTTGGACTAGGCATGGCCACCAAGAGCATCGCTGAAGCCGAATTCGAGCAGACCATCTCCGGCGAGGGCATCACCCTCGTGGACTTCTGGGCCGACTGGTGCGGCCCGTGCAAGCAGTTCGCGCCTGTCTACGAGCGCGTCTCCGAGCAGCACCCGGATGTCACCTTCGCGAAGGTCGACACCGAGGCGAACCAGATGCTGAGCGCCCAGCTGCAGATCACCGCCATCCCCACCCTGATGGCGTTCCGCGACGGCATCCAGGTCTTCTCCCAGGCCGGGGCTCTGCCCGCCAAGCAGCTCGAGCAGCTGGTGGAGCAGGTCAAGGGCCTGGACATGGACGAGGTGCGCAAGCAGGTCGCTGAGAACGAGCAGTCCCAGAACTAGGTTCCCCTCAGCAGGGCCCGCTGAGCTCGCCGCCTCTCATGGAGGAGGGTCGAGGTCGGCGGGCCCTTTGTCATGGCGCCAGCCGCGCCAGCGGGGATGGCGCATCCGCCCCTCCCCGGTCCATGACGCGAACTGCACCTCGCCCACCCGGTGGGGCGTCACCCAGTGGGCATCGCGGGCCACCTCTGCCGGGACCTCGGGCACGGGCGGTGTCTTGCGGGAGATGCGCTCGAACTGGGTGACCCAATCCCGCGCCTCCTCCTCCCGGAAGCCGGTGCCCACCCGACCGGCATAGCGCAGGCCGCCCCCGGAGTCCAGCACCGCGAGCAGCAGGGAGCCCACAGCTCCCGATCGCGCCCCGCGACCGGGACGCCAGCCGATGACCACCGCCTCCTGTGTGAGGGAGTGGGTGAGCTTCAGCCAGGCCCGTGACCGCCGGCCGCTGGCGTAGCGCGAACCGTGGCGCTTGGCCACCACGCCCTCGTAACCGCGCCGCCGGGACTCCGCCAGGGCCTCCTCCAGCTCGTCTGCGACGGGAGCCGGGACCACCACGGCCTCGTGTGCCTCCGGGTCGAGGGCCGTCGCGAGGAGCTCGCGGCGCTTCTCATAGGTCTTGCGCACACAGCTCTGGCCCTCCACCTCGAGGATGTCGAAGACCACGAGCTGTACCGGGATCTGCTCGGCGAGATGGTCGATCTCTCGCTGGCTGCCGGCCTGGATCCGCTGCTGCAGCAGGGAGAAGCTCGCGCGGCGGCGTTCGTCGAGGGCCACGATCTCGGCGTCGAGCACCACACTGGAGGCCTCGCGCACCACGTCGGAGATCCCCGCTAGCTCCGGGTAGGTGGCCGTCATGTCGTGGCCATTGCGGGAGACGATCCGGACCTCCCCGCCGTCGATACCGACGATGGCGCGCATCCCATCCCACTTCATCTCCAGCGACCACTGCGACCCGGCCAGATCGCCCGCCTCACCGGCGGTGGCCAGCATGGGCTCAGGCAGCGGCGGACGGCTCTCCTGGGCCCCCTCACGCGAGCCGGCGCTGCGACCGGAGCGGGACCGGCCTGCGGGAGAGTTGTCGGGGCGCGAGCGGGAGCTGCCCTGCTGCATGAGGTGAGCCAGCCACTGGTCGGCCTCGTCCTCGCCGCCGGTCCGGATCAGCGCCAGGGTGGCGCTCTTCCCCAACCCCGAAGCGCTCAGGCCGCCATCGTCCTGGCCGGTGAGCACCACGGAGACCTCATGGCCCTCGTGCCAGGTGCGGATCCGGTAGGTGCCGGTGTCCCAGATGCCCATCTCACCCGCGCCGTACTCCCCCTTCGGGATCGTGCCCGCGAAGTCCAGGTACTCCATCGGATGATCCTCGGTCTGTACCGCGAGCGCGTTCTTCTGCGAGGTCGGGATCCCCTTGGGCAGTGCCCAGGAGCGCAGCACGCCGCGGTGTTCCAGCCGCAGATCCCAGTGCAGGCGTGAGGCGTGATGCTCATGGATGACGAAGACCCCGTCGACAGAGTCGTCTGCGGCGCCGCGGGAGCTGCCCCGTCCGGGCATCGGTTCGGGCGTGCGCGCCGCGTCTCGTTTGTGGCGGTAGGTGGCGAGCAGATCCGCCGGAGTGAGCGCATCGAGGGGGTCCCCGAGTTTCTTCAGGCGGGCGAGGACCTCGTCGATCTCGAGGTGCGCGAGGCCCTCGTCCTCCAACTCTTCCCAGGTGCGCGGCGCGGCGACGGTCGGTCGCAGGCGCCCGCGCAGGGAGTAGGGCGCCACGGTGGTCTTCGAGGCACTGTTCTGCGACCAGTCCACCAGCACCTTGTTCTTCCGCAGTGACTTCTTCATGTCCGAGACCACCAGATCGGGATGGTCGGCCTCCAGGGAGCGCGCCAGTTCGTGGGCGACCTCGCGGATCTGCTCCGAGCTGTGGCTGCCCTCGGATGGCAAGCTGGAGTAGAGGTGGATCCCCTTGGAGCCGGAGGTGACCGGGACGGCGTCCAGGCCCATCCCCTGCAGCAGTGGGCGGATCAGCTGGGCCACCTCGGCACAGGCGACCAGCCCCATCCCGGGCCCGGGATCCAGGTCGAGCACCATGCGATCCGGTGGGCTCGGCCGGCCGGCGAGGTCGAGGCGCCACTGCGGCACGTGGATCTCCAGTGCCGCCACCTGCCCGAGCCAGGCCAGCGTGGCGGCGTTGTCGATCAGCGGATACGTCTTCGGCCCACCGGAATGCTCGAGGTCCCCGCGCACGATCCACGCCGGGGCAGAGGACTCCAGCGCCTTCACGAAGAAGGACTGGCCCGGATCGCGCTCGGTGCCGACGCCGTCCGGCCAGCGTTTGCGGGTGGCTGGGCGCCCGGCGGTGTGAGGCAGCAGGAAGGGCGCAACGTCGAGGAGGTATCGCAGCACATCCGCCTTGGTGGTGCCGGTGGCCGGGTAGAGCACCTTGTCGAGGCTGGACACTCGGAGGGTATGTCCGCCCACCTCGACGCTCTGTTCCGCGCTCATCGCCTCATCGTGCGCCGCCTCGCCACCTCCCGCCTCCCCACTCCCGCCAACACGTCCGTATCCTGAGATGCTGCCCTAGAGTGGTGGCTTGTGATTTCTGCACCGAAGGCCTCGCGACCTCCCGCAGCGGCTCCAGTCTCACGCCACACTCCCCTGGAGGACGCGTTCGGCCTGCTCACCGGAACCTTCGTGGCCTCCTTCGGTCTCTATCTGCTGTCGCTCACCGGCACCGTGACGGGAGGGACGGCAGGCTTGGCTCTGCTCATCTCCTACGCCACGTCCTTGCCGGTGGGGCCGCTGTTCTTCGTCATCAACCTGCCCTTCATGGCGGTGGCCGTCTGGTTGAAGGGCTGGCGCTTCACGCTGCGGTCGCTGGCCTGCATCGGCGCAGTCGCGGCACTGGAACGGCTACACGTGTGGGCCATGCCGGAGCTCGAGATGGAGCCGATCTACGGCGCCTTCACCGGCAACCTCCTGGTGGGCGTGGCGTTGTTGATCATCTTCCGCCACGGCGCGAGCCTGGGCGGTTTCAACGTGATGGCGATCCTGGCCCAGGAACGGTGGCGGTGGAACGCCGGCTACGTGCAGATGTCCATGGACGCCTCCGTGGTGCTGCTCTCGATCTTCGTGGTTGCCTGGCAGAACGTGGTGATCTCCGTCGTCGGTGCGGTCCTGTTGTCCATGGTGATCGCGCTGAATCACCGGCCCGGTCGTTACACGGGCGGCTGAGCCCGCAGCCTGGCCTTATCCCCGCCCGCTGGCGCACCCGACCGGGCCGCGATTGACTGAGGCCCTGCACACCAGGAGGGTTTGATGCGCGCGATCTGGAAGGGCTCGATCTCCTTCGGGCTGGTGAATGTTCCCGTGCGGCTGTTCTCCGCCACGGAGTCCCATGACCTCTCGCTCCACCAAGTGCATGAGGCCGACGGCGGGCGCATCCGCTATCAGCGCCGTTGTGCGAAATGCGGCGAAGTGGTGGAGTACGAGGACATCGACCGCGCCTTCCTCGCCGGGGAGCACACCGTGGTGCTCACCGATGAGGACTTCGAGAAGCTGCCGATCGAGCAGTCCCGCGAGATCTCGGTCGAGGAGTTCGTGCCCTCAGAGCAGATCGACCCGGTCATGCTGGGTAAGCCGTACTACCTCGCACCCGATGGCCGGGCGGGCAAGCCCTACGCCTTGCTCCGGCAGACCCTGCAGGAGGCCGAGCGCACGGCGGTGGTGACCTTCACCCTGCGCCGGCGTACCCGCCTGGGCGCGCTGCGGGTGCGCGAGAACGTGCTCGTGTTGCAGTCGCTGCTGTGGGCCGACGAGGTGCGGGAACCTGAGTTCCCCGAGGTGGAGAAGACGCCGAAGGTCACGAAGAAGGAGCTCGAGATGGCTGCCTCGCTGGTGAAGAGCTACGAGTCTGACTTCACCCCAGAGCGATTCACCGACGAGTACCAGGAACAGCTGCAGGAACTCGTGGACGCCAAACTCAGCTCCGGGGACGTGCGCGAGGTCGAGGACAATAAGGACGAGGATGACAGCGGTGAGGTCGTCTCGCTGATGGACGCCTTGCGCAAGTCGGTGGACGACTCCCGCAAACGCAAGGGCGCCTAGCTCGTGTCCCGACGACGCCGGGGTGGGTGATCCCGTCCGGCAAGGTCCCCGTTGACGTCGGTCGCCAGGTCGCGACCAGCTCGGTTCGAGCAGGCAGGCTCGCGGCGAAGGTCTGCTGGCTGCGCCCGACCGCGATGAGCTCTGACGTCGGCCAGCAACAGATCAGCTCAACGGTGCCTCGCGCCCCGGCGCGGAGCGTGGTACTGACTCGGCGGTGTCATTGCTGAGCGCGATCGCCTGGGCGACAAAGGCCTGTGCAGGTCTTTGTCGCTCACTGATCGTGACCGGATATGCCGGCGACCCTCAGGCCGGGACCGCCGCGCCCGCCAGTGCCCGCGCCGGGGCCCCAACCGAGGGCTGCGGTGCCGGCACCCGGGGTGCCGGGTGCTGGCCCGCCGGCGCGGCGACACTCTGCTTCGCCAGCACGCCGCGCACCTGGAGTTCAGGGACCACGGCGCGGATCAGGCCGGCCACGTCGGCAGGAACCGATCCGGGAATGACGACGAAGCCGTCGGCCGCCCCTACGGCCAGCCAGTGCTCGATGAGGTCGGCCACGTCATACGGCGTGCCGTGCGCGCTCAGCGCACCCTCCCACGGGGTCACTGATCCCCCTGCGATTTCCGCCACCAATCCGGCCCGCTCGATGGCGGACTCCCGCTCGGAGGCCACCACCAGGTGCAGATCCGCCAGCACGGTGACGGCGCCCTCGCGGCCCGCCGTCCGCGCCGCGGCCCGGACGGCCAAGCGCAGTTCGCGCGCCTGCTCGAGATCGCTCTGGCGGATCCGGACGATGTCCGCGAAGGCCCCAGCAGCAGCAGCCTCGGAGAGCGCCGAGACGCTGACCACCACGCGAGTGCGGCGCCGGTCCGGGCGCACCGAGGAGGCCAGTCGTGCGGCCTCGGTCAGGCTGAGGTGCAGGGCATGCCAGGTACCTGGCGATGGGTGGGCCTGGGCGAGCTCCGCTTCCGCGGTGGCCACCGCGCCCCTCCCGCTCACTTCGGCCACCAGGCCGGCGGAGGCGTGGGGGGCGATGCGCCGAGCGGCGCTGACCGGGTCCAGCCGGCCGTCGCGCACGGCGCGGTCGGAGCGCAGCCGGAACTCCGCGCCGAGCGTGACGAGGCCGATTCCGGCGCCGTGGGCGGCACGGGTGTAGGAGGCCAGCCGCGCGAGGTCGGCCTTCTCCACGGGTAGGTCCTCGGAGACGCCCAAGAGGTCCTCGGCGACGCCGAGTCCCGTGAGGTCCAGGCCGAGCCAGGCGTGACGCGCACCGGTGTGCAGAGTGGTGTTCAGGGTGGGCGAGTTGGCAACAGTCATGATGAGTACATCCCAGGGTGTCGTCGCGCTGCGTCCGCCCCGGGTGAGGGTGCGGTGAGGTCAGCGCGGTGAAGGGTGAAGGGCTCCCGGCTCGGCCGCATCCACCGGCGATGTGTCACTCATCGGCAGCGGGGCTCGAATCGGGGGTGACGCGTCGGCACCGGGGCCGCAGAGCTACGGCCGGGTGGCGGGGCGTCGCTTCGCGAACGTCTCAGGCGGACATTCGGGCACGACCACACATGCACATACACATGACCTCGGAGCGCAGAGTCGACGGCGACTGCCCGAGTGTGCGGTGAGTGTTCATGGTCGTGTCTGTTCCTTCGTGCTGGATGCACTGGATGCCCAAAGGGCTTGCCGGGTGGTCCGGCTGGAGTTGACGCTAGTGGCGCTCCAGGGCTCCGTCAAGTACTGGGCTCACGCCCGCGCCGTAGCCCAGCAGATGCAGGGCGTGGGCCGCCGCCACGTCGGCGCCGCCGATCAGGGGCGAGGGCACACCCGGGGTCGCACCGATCGCCGATCCGGGCTGCACATCGTTGACCGGGATGCCGATGGCGATCACCCGCTCGTCCTCGATGCCGTCGGCGTTTACGAGCGTGTACCGCGCCGGCGTCACATCCAGGGTGCGCGTGAGCACGCCGGCGCCGTCGGGGTTCGGGCGCGTGTGCAAGCGCGCACGTCCGCTATCCAGCAGCGCGCGCAGCAGAGGGTCGTTGGTGACGTCGACGTACCCCTTCGACATGCGCGTCTCGGCCAGCGTGCGGGCACGGTGCACGCGGCCCCGCACCGCGGAGGTGGCGGTGAAGACGCCCCCGGCCACGTCGATGGCTAGCCCCTCCCCCACCAGCTGCACGTGGCCGGAGCGCACCAGGGCCAGCAGCTGAGCGGTGCGATGCGGTGGCGGACCCGAGGCGAGCGCGACACCGAGGGCCTCGAACCACCCCTGGACGTCAGCCTGCAGCGATCGGGGGTGCAGGGCACCGTCTCGGGCGAGCTTGCCGGCCAGGGTGCGCAGGACCGCGAAAGCACGGTTGACCGCGGCGCGGGGGCTCTGTATCGGCGTGGTGATGGACTCCAGCTCCATCGCCTGCCAGCGCTGGACCCAGGCGTCCCAGGCGGGGCCGTCGGGGTCGACGACATCCGGCCGGTCCAGCCGGTCGAGGTCGATGCGGCGGTGGGGGTCGGCAACCAGCTCGGCCACCAGCGCGGTCAGGGCACCTCCCGGCGTGGCTCGTACGCGATCGATCAGCTCCTCGGCGCTCAGCGGCGCCGTGAGGGTGGCGGGATGCCAGGCACGCAGGGTCTCGAGGTGGGCCAGGGCGAGCTCCCGGGCGATCTGCGGCCAGATGTGCTCACGGAAGTCGAGATGGCGGCCCTGGGCTTGGTCGTCGAACCACTCCCGGGTGGCGAGCATGGGCCGGTATCCCTGCGGCAGGCCGCCGTAGAAGGACTTCGAGCGGTAGGGCAGGCCTCGGCGCGATCCCACGAGCAGCCGGGGCTCGCGGCCGGAGGGCCGGTAGGTGAGCTCGAAAGGTCTCGAGGAATCCTCGGCCTCGTACCGGCCGCCGCGCCCGGCGGTCAGCTCGGCCACGACGTCGAAGAAGTTCGCGCCGAGCCCGGCGACGAGTACGTCTTCCCCGGCCGGTAGCTGACTCCAGTCCCGTTCGGAGGGCATGCCGGGTTCGATATACGTCAGGCCCTGTTCCTGCGCGGCGTGCCGGAAGGCCTCCGTGGTGCCGTCGCGTCGCGCCTGGACCATTCCCTGGGCCAGGATCACCACGGGCGCTGCGAGGCGGATGCCGTCGGTGAAGTGCACGATCCGCTGCTCACCATCGGCCGTGACATCGCAGACCGATCCGGTGACCGGGATGATCTCGACCCCGCCTCGCGCAGCGATCGAGGCGAGCTGTTCGCGGAAGTAGACGCCCTGCAGACGCCGTGAGGGGAAGTCCCAGGGTCGCAGGCCGGAGATCTCCTCATCGGCCCAGCCCGGCCGGTCGGCTGGTCGCGGCGAGGCCTCGGCCCACTGCATCAGGTCCGGTCCAGGGGTGACCGGGCCGGACATCGGCGTGGATTCGTCCGGGTACACGGTGGTGTGCGCCGCATAGGTGTTGTTCAGGAAGTGGGGTGTCTGATCTGTGCGCCAGGTCGCGCCCGCACCGACTTCGACCGCATCGATGATTGCCACCTGCACGGCTTCGACGCCGCTGTGGCGCGCGGTGAGTCGCTCAACGACCGACACCCCCCGCGGGCCGCCGCCCACCACGATGACGTCGGCGTGCAGATCGATATGGTCACTCACTGCTGCTCCGGCACGAAGGGCTCGCCGAAGGTGAGCATGAGCCGGTTCGCCCAGGAGAAGAAGGCGACCGCGGACACCAGATCCGTCAGTTCGGCTTCGCTGAGGATCTGGCGCAGTGCCTGCAGCGGCGCCTCCGCAGCGGTCCAGGTGCCGGCCGAGACGGCGGCGGAGAAGGCGATGATCGCCCCCCAGCGCTCGTCCTGATCTGCGGTGAGCACGCCGAGCTGTCGCGGTTCGGTGGCGGTCCAGCCGCGGCCGCGCGGTGGCTCGGCGGCCAGCAGTCGGTCGACGTCGGCAGGGCGCTTGGACATCTGCGCTGCCTTGCGGGCGTGTACCGAGGCGCAGAAGAGGCAGTCGTTGACCTTGGAGCACACGGCTGCGGCCAGTTCGCGTTCCGCGCGCGGCAGGCCCGCCCGGGTCAGGAAGATCGCGTCGTCGACTGCGGTCCGTGCCTGGAGGATCTCGGGGGCGCGGGCCAGCAGGCGGAAGTAGGGGATGTCCGGCTTGCCTGCATAGGACTCCCGCTGCGTCTCGGTGAGCTGCTCACCGGGCACCGGCGCTACCCAGGGCTCCCAGCCGAGGAGCCCGGTGGTGTAGTGCTGCGGTGAGGGGCGGCCGTTCGGGGCGAGATCGGCCCGCCGCTTGGAGCGTCCCTCAGCGAGGCCTGCCTGGGCGCGCACCGGGAGACCGGGCTCGTGGCCGGCGATCAGTCGCAGTCCGCCGATGAGGCGCGCTTGGAAGACGGTGAATGCCACCACCTGGCCGGCCACGACGAGCTCGTCGGGCCGGATGCCGGCGCGGGCGAGGGTGCTGATGTCTCCGGGCTGGGCCAGAGCTGGGGAGAGGGAGATCAGGTCGGTGAACTGCAGCAGGGGCTGTGGCAGCACACGGCTCGCCTCGGGTGCCTCGGCACTTCGATGGTGGTCGACCAGTCGGCCGGCCTCGTGCTGCTGGGCGGTGCGGACGGCGAGTGCACGGCGCGCGGCGACCGGCAAGACTGAGTCGTCTTGAGGTGCGAAGACCGCCTGGTGGGCTCGCTCCACGGCTGCGGCCACCTCGGGCTTGGCCTGCCAGGCATCCGCGCTGTGGCCCAGATCCGCGGCCCGTGCCACGAGGTCCTTGTCGATCACCCAGTGTCCCTTCGTCATGCGTACTGCCGAATCCGTCCGGGAACGGCGTCCAGCAGCGCGGCGGTGTAGTCGTGTTCCGGTGCGGCGAAGACCTTCTCGGTGCGGCCGTGTTCGACTACCCGTCCATGCCGCATCACGGAGATCGTGTCAGAGATGCGACGCACCACCGCCAGGTCGTGGGAGATGAACAGGTAGGTCAGGCCGAGCTCGGCCTGCAGTTCCCCGAGCAGATCGAGGATCTGGGCCTGGACCGAGACATCCAGTGCCGAGACGGCCTCGTCGAGCACCAGCAGCTGCGGGTCCAGCACCAGCGCCCGGGCGATGGCCACCCGCTGGCGCTGGCCGCCGGAGAGTTCGGCGGGCCGGCGGCGCCCGGCCTCGGCGGGAAGCGCCACGCGTTCGAGCGTCTCGCGAACCCGACGCTGCCGCTCAGAGCGGTCGCCCCAAGCGAAGTTCTTCAGCGGTTCCGCCACGATCGAGGCGATGCTCTGGCGCGGATCGAGTGAACTGAAGGGATTCTGATAGACGAGCTGCGTACCGCGCCGGAAGCGACGCAGTCCCGCCCGGTCCAGCGCCGTGACTTCCTGGCCCAGCACGTGGATCGATCCCGAGCTGGGCGCCTGCAGCCCGACCACAGCGCGCGCGGTGGTGGTCTTGCCGGAGCCGGACTCCCCCACCAGCGCGTGCGTGGTGCCCTGGACGACGTCGAAGGACACCTCGTCCACAGCCCGGAAGGCACCGGAGCGGGGCAGCGCGAACTCCTGCACCAGGTTCCGCACCGACACGGCAACCGACTCCGGCGCCGCCTGCCCGGTTCCGGCGTCCGCGCTCACGCCGGCACGGTCCAGCAACGCAGTGGTGGCGTGGCGGTGGCTGGCATCTGCGGCCTGGAAGGCCGGCGCATCGGCCAGCAGCGAGCGGGTGTAGGGATGGCTGGGGGCGGCGAGCACGCTGGCGGTGCTGCCGTGCTCGACCACGTGACCGTTCTTGAGCACGGTGATCTCATCAGCCCGGTCTGTAGCCACGGCGAGGTCGTGGGTGATCAGGAGTACCGCGGTGCCCATCTCGCGCTGCAGGTCGGCCAGGAGGTCGAGCACCCGGCGCTGCACGGTGACGTCCAGGGCCGAGGTGGGCTCGTCCGCGATGATCAGATCTGGTTCGAGGGCGATCGCGGAGGCGATGAGCGCCCGCTGCCGCATGCCGCCGGAGAGCTCGTGGGGGTACTGGCGAGCGCGCCGCTCCGGATCGTCGATGCCGACGCGTTCGAGCAGCTCCACCACACGATCATGGGCCGCGCGCCTGTCGGCCCGGCGATGGATGCGCAGCACCTCGGCGATGTTCGCGCCCACGGTCTTGACCGGATTCAGGGAGTTGTTCGGATCCTGGGGGACGAGCCCGATGACGGCGCCGCGCACGCTCTGCAGACGCCGCGAGTTCCAGCGGGAGATGTCGGTGCCGTTGATCTCGATGCGTCCACCGAGCACCCTGCCGTTCTCGGGCAACAGCCCGATGACCGCCTGAGCGGTCGAGGTCTTTCCGGAGCCGGACTCCCCCACCACCGCCAGGGTCCGACCCCGCTCGACCTGGAGAGAGACGCCCCGCGCGGCCTCGACGGTGCGGCCACCCACCTGGTAGCCGACGGCGAGATCGTCCACGGCCAGCACCGGGGGTGCTGCTGGATCCTGCTGGGTCATCGCTGCCTCCTCAAAGCCATCGACACACGATTCGCGGACACCACCACAGCCACGAGCACCAGCCCGGGAAGCGTGGTCATCCACCACGATGTCGCCAAGTGGTCACGGCCTTCGGCGATCAGGAGCCCCCACTCCGGCTGCGGCGGCGGAGCACCGTAGCCGAGGAAGCTGAGCGTGGAGAGCGCGATGATCGCTATGCCGAACTGTAGTGCGGCCAGTGCCACCACTGGCCCCGCGGAGTTGGGCAGCACATGGCGCCACAGCACCGTCAGGAACCGCCCACCGGAGCCGAAGGCCGCCTCGACGTAGTCGGTGCGGCGAACCCGCACCACCTCCGAGCGCGCCAGTCGCGCGAAGGCCGCCACCGAGGAGATGCCCACGGCGATCGCGGCATTGGTGGTGCCGAAGCCGAGCAGCACCAGCACAGAGAGCATGAGCAGGAGCTGCGGGATGGCGAGCAGCACGTCCACGAGCCGCATGATGAGGTCGTCGACGAGGCGCACGGAAGATCCGGCCAGCACGCCCAGGGCCGTGCCGACCATGAGCCCGACGCCCACGGCCAGTAGGGCACCGGTCAGGGAGCGCGAGGCGCCGTGAATCACGCGGGAGAAGAGATCCCGGCCGATCGCGTCTGTGCCGAAGACATGCGCCAGGCTGGGGCCGGTCCGGGCGGGGCCCACGGAGGTCAGCGGCTCGTGCGGGGCGAGGAGGCCGGGCAGGAGCGCCCAGGTGATCGCCACGACCAGCACGCCCGTGGCCAGCACCACGGAGGGGCGCCAGCGCCGCACACCGTGCAGGGCGCGGCGGGCGGGCGAATCGGACGCAGTGACTACGGTGCTCATGGCTCAGCTCCTCGTCTTCGGTCGCAGGCGCGGATCCAGCACGGGGTAGAGCAGGTCGACGGCGAGGTTGACCAGCACAAAGGCAAGAGCCGCGACCAGCACGACGCCCTGCAGGACGGGCAGGTCCAGCGATCCCACGGCCTGCTCGGTCATCCTGCCGATCCCGGCGCGGCCGAAGACCGTCTCGGTGACCACCGCCCCGCCGATGAGCTCACCCAGCAGCACCCCCGCCACGGTCAGCGAGGGCGGGATCGCATTGCGCGCCACGGCCCGGACCAGCAGCCACCACGGGCCGGCGCCCTTGGCCCGGGTCACCGAGATGAAGGGCTGCAGGGCAACCTGGTCGATCGAGCGCACCAGCACCTGGGCCATGGGAGCCGAGATCGGCACCGCGATGGCCAGCACCGGAAGGATCAGGGCCTCGGCCCCCGTGGCCCCGATGTAGCGCACCCATCCGAGCTGGAAAGAGAGCACCTGGACCAGCACGATCGCCAGCCAGAACACCGGCACGGCGGCGAAGAGTGAGGGCAGCGATCGCAGGAGGTCCCGGAGCCAGGCCAAGGGCGCCAGGGCGGAGGCCACGGTGATCGCCAGGGCGAGGAGGATCGCCAGAGCGAAGGCACTCCCGGCCAGTCGCAGCGTGTGCGGGAGGTTCTCGGCGATCATGGCGGTCACGGCAGTGCCGTACTGCACCGAGTGCCCGAGATCGCCGGTGAGCACGCCGGCGAGGGAGGCGAGATAGCTCTCCCCCAGCCCGGCGTCGGCGCCATAGGTGACGCGCAGCTGCTCGATCTCCTGTTGGCTCAGCCCGAGGCTGGGATCCTCGAAGCGCACGACCAACGCGTCACCGGGGAGCGCCTGGAGCAGCAGGAAGGTCGCGGCATGGGCGAGGAAGAGCACGATCAACGCCTGCCCCAGCCGCGCCACCCAGTAGGGCAGGCGGCGGGGGCGCCGCCGCACCGGGAGCCGGCTGGGCTCCGTGGCGGGGCCCGCGGTCAACGGAGGCGAGGTGGTCATTGATCGAGCCAGGTCTCATAGAAGTCGGGCCGCGCGACCGGGTCGAACTCGATGCCGTGCACGTGCGGGGCGGCGCCGAAGACCTGCGGCTCCTCGAAGATCGGCAAGTAGAGCGAGTTCTCCGCCAGGTAACGCTGCACGTCGGCGGAGGCCTCGTCGCGGCTCTGGGCATCCGGCTCCGAAGCCACCCGCTCCAGCAGCGCGATGAGTTCCTCGTCCTCGGTGATCAGCTGGTCGCGGTTCTCCGGGTGGAAGAAGCTCTTGATCACGTCGTGATCGGCTCGCCCCACCATGCCGTGATACAGCGGTGTGAGCTGCGGGTCGCGGATCTCGATGTTCTCCTGGGCCTGGTCGCCGGAGAGCACGTCGAGTTCGACGCCCACGGCGGCCAGCTGCTGGGCGAGCAGTTCGAGGTTCGGCCGCGAGAGTGGCTGGGGGCGGGCCGGCCACACGCGCAGGGAGAGGCGTTCGCCGTCCCGCACGCGAATGCCGTCCGATCCGATCTCGTCCCAGCCGGCCTCGTCGAGCAGGCGGGCGGCCTCCTCGGGGTCGTGGACCAGGAGTTCCTCGGAGAGGTCGACGTAGCCGGCGGCGTCCTGCACCAGCACGCCGGTGGCCACGGGGTAGTTCTCCGAGTAGATCGTCTCGACGATCTGCTCGGTGTCGGCGGCCAGGATGATGGCGCGGCGTACACGCTCGTCCTCCACGAGCGGATTGCCCACCCGGAAGGCCAGGCCGTTACTCACCGAGCGGGTGCCCGGGGCGAAGAGTTCGTAGCCGGCATCGCTGACCTGCCCCTCGTCATGAGCCTGGACGTAGCGGATGTAGTCCGCCTGCCCCGAGGTGAGCGAGCCGATGCGTACCGAGTCCTCCGGGGTCACCAGGATCTCGATGGCATCCAGGTAGGCCCGCCCGGAGTGATCGCGCGCCTCCGGGGCCCAGTCGTAGTCCTCGCGGGCTTCGAGGAGCAGGCGGGTGCCCTGGTCCTCCTCCGTGATGACGAAGGGCCCGGAGCCGATCACGTTGGTGGCGTTCCCGGCACCGAAGTCCTCCAGGGTGCCGTCCAGCGTCTCCGCGGAGAGCAGTCCGGTGGTGTAGGTCGAGGTGGCCTGCAGGAAGCCGGGGGCAGGGGCATCGAAGGTGAACCGCACCTCGTACTCGCCCAGGACTTCGGATCCGGCGTAGTTGTTCACCGATTCCGAGACGGTCAGGCCTCGGTCGGTGTCACCGAGCCCGTAGGTGTCGAAGTTCTTCGCGACCACCTCGGCATTCAGCGGCGTGCCGTCGGAGAAGGTGACATCCTCACGCAGGGTGAAGACGTACTCGGTCGCGTCGTCATTGATCTCCCAGTCGGTGGCCACCCACGGGTGGATCCCGAGGGTCTCGGGATCCTGGTAGGTCAGGCGGTCCGCGACGTTCACCATGAGGCCACTGTTGGGGTAGAAGCCGGTCTGCGGCGGGTAGAGGGTGTCGTGCGGCTGGTACTCGAGGTAGACGAGCTGCCCACCGGCGGTGGGCTCACCCGTTGCTGCCTCGTCGGCACCGTTGTCCCCCTGTTCGCCGGTCTCGGCCGCCTCCGAGCCGCAGGCGGCGAGCGCCATGGCTGCGACGGTCAGGGTCACCGGCAACGGCAGGCGGGCACGGCGCGCCACGCGGGAGCGGGAAGGCTGGGACATCGTGGTTCCTCCGAGAACGAGGGCCGGCTGAGTGCCGACCCGCAGGGTGGGGCAGACGTCAGCTTCCTGGCTTCGGCTTCCCTCGTGCTCGGACGGAACCTCCGATTCCGCGATTCGAGACGGCGCCCGGCGCTATTGCTCCGTACCCATGGGGGCGAGGTCGTCGCGATGGACCACGGGGCGCACCGGCTCATCGGGATGGGCGGCGGCGCGCAGCTCATCGCTGGACCGGCCGAGCATCGCGGGCAGATCACGGGAGGAGTAGGCGCTCACCCCCCGCGCGACCAGGCCTGAGGGGCCGAACAGCTCGACCACGTCGCCGGCTTCGAAGTCCCCGTCGACGGCGGTGATCCCGGCGGCCAGCAGGGATCGCTTGCCGGAGGTCACAGCATGGGCTGCACCGGCGTCGAGCTGTAGCCGGCCCCGGATCTCGGCGGCGTGCGCCAACCAGAGCCGTCGCGCCGGAGAGCGGCGGCCGGTGGCGGTGAAGAAGGTGCCCACCTCGGCTCCAGCGAGCGCCTCGCCGGCGCGCCGCGCACTCGTGAGCAGCACCGCTGTGCCATTGGCCGTGGCCATCTGTGCGGCTTGAACCTTGGTGAGCATGCCTCCGGTGCCCAGCGCCGAGCCGCGCCCGGTCACCTCGATGCCCGCGAGGTCAGCGGGCGAGCGCACGTCGGGAATCAGACGGCTGCCCGCCCGGCTGGGCGGGCCGTCGTAGAGTCCGTCGACATCGGTGAGCAGCACGAGCGCGTCAGCACGCACCAGGTGCGAGGTCAGAGCAGCGAGCCGGTCGTTGTCACCGAAGCGAATCTCATCGGTGGCCACCGTGTCGTTCTCGTTGACCACGGGCACCACCCCGAGGGTCAGCAGCCGCTCGAGTGCGCGATGGGCATTGGCATAGTGACGCCGGCGCATCACGTCATCGGCGGTGAGCAGCACCTGGGCCGCGCCCAGGCCGTGCTCGGCGAAGGCGGCGGAGTACTGGGCCATCAGCAGGCCCTGCCCCACCGAGGCGGTCGCCTGCGCAGTGGCCAGATCGCGAGGCTTCGCCGCCAAACCGAGGGGACCGATTCCCGCGGCGATGGCGCCGGAGGACACGAGTACCACCTGCTGCCCGCGCGCTCGCGCCTGGGCGAGGACGGTGACCAGAGCGCGCAGGGCTGCCATGTCGAGGCGGCCGTCCGGGCCGGTCAGCGAGGTGGATCCGACCTTGACCACCACGCGGGCGGCGTGGGGGAGGTCAGTGCGGCTGGTCGGCGGATGGGAAGGCGTCACCTGGACATTGTGGCCCAGGCCGACGCACGCCGGCTCAAGTGTCTCTCAGAGGCCACCTTCGCGGCCGGAACGGTGGCCGCCATCAGGCCCCGAGGGCCGGATTTCACCGCCGGAACCGGTGGCGTCCTGCTGGGCACCCGCGGCCGGATCACCGCCACCTTCCTCGCCGTGGTCCGCCGGGGGTGCTTCCAGGGGATCCTTCATCCCGGACTGCTGTTCCGGGCGTCGTTCCGCCTCGGAGCCACCTTTCTCGTTCCGGGCCTTGCGCACCGAGGGCTGCGGTTCCTGTGGGTTACTGTCCTTGGCCATGGCTCCACCGTGGCACTCCGTGACCGCCCTGGCATCTCGGACCGATCCGCCAGGCTCGCAGCGCTCCCGGCGACGTCACTCCTTCTCGGAGGTCCAGTGCCCGGATTCGCGCTCGGTCCACAGCTCCTCGCGGGCCACGGTCTTGGCGTCCATGCGTTCCTGGTACTCGCGTCGCCGCTCAATGGTGCTGCGCCGCTCGGCGCGACCGGCCCCTTCGAGGCGCAGATCCGAGCCACGCGGGCCGAGGAGCTCGGCACCGGTCTGCATGGTGGGCTCCCAGTCGAAGACCACACCGCCCTCCTCCTTGCCGATGATGACGGTGTCACCCGCCACGGCCCCCGCCTTGAACAGCCCGTCTTCGACGCCAAGGCGGTTGAGCCGGTCGGCCAGGTAGCCGACAGCCTCGTCGTTGGCGAAATCGGTCTGTCCGACCCATCGCTCCGGTTTGGCGCCGCGGATCTGGAAGAACGGGCCGTCCGGTCCGGTGCGTTCGGTCACGGTGAACCCGGCGTCGTCCACGGCGCGGGGGCGAATGATCGTGCGCGCCGCCTCCGGTGCCGGTGCTGCTTGCCGGGCCTGGGCCACCAGCTCCGCCAACGCGAAGGACAGCGGCCGCAGCCCTTCGCGCGCGACGGTGGAGATCTCCAGGACTCGCAGGCCGCGGCCCTCGAGGTCCGGGCGCACGAGCTCGGCGAGGTCACGGGCCTCAGGCACGTCGATCTTGTTGAGCACCACCAGCCGCGGCCGCTCTGCCATGGGCACACCGTTGCCGGCCAGGTCACTGGAGTACTGGGCAAGCTCAGCCTCGATGATGTCCAGGTCGCTGAGGGGGTCACGGCCCGGCTCCAGCGTGGCGCAGTCGAGCACGTGCACAATCACCGCACACCGCTCGATATGGCGTAGGAACTCCAGACCCAGGCCCTTGCCCTGAGCGGCTCCGGGGATCAGCCCGGGGACGTCGGCCATGGTGTAGCGATGATCGCCAGCCTGGACCACACCCAGGTTGGGCACGAGGGTGGTGAAGGGGTAGTCGGCGATCTTCGGCTTGGCGGCCGACATCGCGGCGATGAGCGAGGACTTGCCCGCGCTGGGGAAGCCGACCAGGGCAACATCCGCCACCGACTTCAGCTCCAGGATCAGGTCGGCGCTCTCGCCCTCCTCACCCAGGAGTGCGAAACCGGGCGCCTTGCGCCGCGGGGAGGCCAGTGCGGCGTTGCCCAGACCTCCGCGACCGCCAGAGGCCGCCACGTAGCGGGTACCGGCCCCGATCAGGTCGGCGAGGACCTCGCCGTCCGGGGACTTCACCACGGTGCCGTCGGGGACCGGGAGCACGAGGGTCTCGCCGCGCGAGCCCTGTTGCAGATCGCCGCTGCCGGGAGCGCCGTTGGTGGCCTTGCGATGGGGCTGGTGGTGGAAGTCGAGCAAGGTGGTGGTCTGGGGGTCCACCTCGAGGATGACATCACCGCCCGGGCCGCCGTTGGCTCCATCGGGCCCACCGAGGGGCTTGAACTTCTCGCGCCGCACCGAGGCGCAGCCGTGGCCGCCGTTCCCGGCCGCGACGTGGATGGTCACGCGGTCGACGAAGCTGGGCATCGGTGCGGTTCCTTTCGTGGGAATGCGACAGGGGCGGACGGCATCAGCCATCCGCCCCTGTCGGGAGTTCTCGTCTCGCCAGGCTCAGGCCTCGGCGAGCACCTCGACGACCTTGCGGCCGCGGCGCTGGCCGAAGGTGACCGCGCCGGGCTCGAGAGCGAAGAGGGTGTCGTCCTTGCCGATACCGACGTTGCGGCCGGGGTGGAACTTGGTTCCGCGCTGACGCACGATGATCTCGCCGGCCTTGACCTCTTCGCCACCGAAGCGCTTCACACCGAGGCGCTGGGCGTTGGAGTCGCGGCCGTTCCGGGAGGAGCTGGCGCCCTTCTTGTGTGCCATTTCAGGCCTTCCTTCTCAGTCCAGGGACGTGCCCGTGAGGGCCGCCGCGTCAGTTGATGCCGGTGACCTTGAGCCGGGTCAGGCTGGAGCGGTAGCCCTGACGACGGCGGTAGCCGGTCTTGTTCTTGAACTTCATGATGTTGATCTTCGGGCCCTTCTCGGCCCGGACGATCTCGGCAGTGACCGTGGCCTTGACATCGCCGCCGGTGGTCACCTTCTCGCCGTCAACAAGCATCACGGGCTGGAGCTCGACGGTCTCGCCAGGCTTCCCGTCGAGACGGTCGACGACGAGGATGTCGCCCACGGACACCTTCTCCTGACGGCCGCCGGCCTTCACGATCGCGTACACCACGTTGCTGCTCATCTCTGTGCTCGGGGAATCGGTCATCCGATGGTTCACGGTGACCTGGTACCAGCGTTCCATCCTACGGGCCGCGGCGTCCTACCAGCAATATCCGCGACCAGTCCTGCCTGTGGACTCCAGCACACCTCAGCTGTCGGAGTCGTTTGCCGGAACAGTCATGATGCCGGACGAGTCACCGCCCGGTGCACCGACGCCACGCGAGACCGCCCGGCGCCGAGGACGACGCGCCTGCGTGGCCGGCTCCTGCTGGGTGGGCTTCAGCTCGGTGGGCTCTTGCTGGGACGGCGGAGCTGACGCGGCCTCGGGCTGCACCGCGGGTGCAGGCTGCTCGATCGGCGGGGTGACCTCGGGCACGGTGGTGGTCGTGGCACGCGCACGACGGGGGCGGGACTTCTTCGAAGCTGCCGGCGCGGGCTCCGCCCCGGCGTCCTGGTGCGGAGGCTGGCCCGCCTGGGGCTCGCTGGCCGGGGCAGGCTCGCTCAGCTGGGCAGGCTCGCTCTGGCGGGCAGGCTCGCTCTGGCGGGCAGGCTCGGTACTCGGCGGCGCGCCCGCCGGGGCGGAAGCCGCCTTCTTCGCTGCTCCCGTGCGTCGCCCGGAGCCGGACTTCCTGCCCGCCCCCTTCCGCCCCGAGGCCGCGGTCGCGTCGGACTCCTCGGTGGTGGCGTCCTGGCTCTCGCGCGGCGCCGCGGACGTGTCGTCCTTCTCGGCGGCGACGTCGTTCGACACCTTGGCGTCCTTCTCGGCCGTGACGTCCTTCTCGGCCTTGGCGTCGTCCTGGTGCGCATTCGCCGCTGCGGCGGCGATGGTGGCCAGGGTGGCCTTGACCTGTTCCCGAGCGGCGACGTCCTGCGGGTCCTCGGCGTCTGCGGACGGCCCCTTGGACTCGTGGCGGGCGGAGTCCTTGCCGGACCCCTTGCCGCGCTTACGTCGCGACTTGGAACCGCCTCCACTCTCGGCCTCCGGGGCGCTGTGTTCCACCGGCTCGTCGTGCACGATGAAGCCCTTGCCCTCGCAGTGCTCACAGGTGCTGGAGAAGGCCTCGACGAGCCCTTGCCCCACGCGCTTGCGGGTCATCTGCACCAGGCCCAGGGAGGTCACCTCGGCCACCTGGTGGCGAGTGCGATCCCGGCCGAGGCACTCCAACATCCGGCGCAGCACCAGATCGCGGTTGGTCTCCAGGACCATGTCGATGAAGTCGATGACGATGATGCCGCCGATGTCGCGCAGGCGCAGCTGTCGGACGATCTCCTCAGCAGCCTCGAGGTTGTTCTTCGTGACGGTCTCTTCGAGGGTGCCGCCCGAACCGGTGAACTTTCCGGTATTGACATCGATCACCGTCATCGCCTCGGTTCGCTCGATGATGAGCGAGCCGCCGGAGGGCAACCAGACCTTCGGGCTCATGGCCTTGGCGAGTTGCTCGTCCACGCGATGGGCGGCGAACAGGTCGCGGTCCTCGGTCCAGTGGGTCATCCGGTCTGCGAGATCCGGCGAGAGGTCGGTGACGTAGCCGGAGATGGTCTTCCAGGCCTTGTCACCCGAGACCACCAGTGACTCGAAGTCCTCGTTGAAGACGTCGCGCACCACTCGCACGGCGAGTTCGGGTTCGCCCTTGAGCAGGAGCGGCGCGCCCTTACCGTTCTTGGACTTCTCCTGGATCGAGGCCCACTGTTGGGTGAGTCGCTCCACGTCCTGGCGCAGCTGCTCCTCGGTGGCGCCTTCCGCGGCGGTCCGCACGATGACGCCGGAGCCCTCCGGGACGATTTCCTTGAGCAGCTTCTTCAGCCGTGCGCGCTCGTTGTCTGGGAGCTTGCGGGAGATACCGGTCATCCCACCGGAGGGCACCAGCACCAGGTGCCGGCCGGCCAGTGTGATCTGCGAGGTCAGGCGGGCGCCCTTGTGTCCGATCGGGTCCTTGGTGACCTGGACCAGGACGGTGTCACCGGAACGCAACGCGTCCTCGATGCGACGCGGCTTGCCCTGCAGACCGGCGGCATCCCAGTTGACCTCACCGGCGTAGAGCACCGCGTTGCGGCCCTTGCCCACATCGACGAAGGCGGCCTCCATGGACGGCAGCACGTTCTGGACCCGGCCGAGGTAGACGTTGCCCACCATCGAGGTCTGGGTGTGCCGGGCCACGTAGTGCTCGACGAGGATGTTGTCCTCGAGGACGGCGATCTGGTTGAGGCCGTCCTGCTCGCGCACGAGCATCGTGCGGTTGACGGCCTCGCGCCGGGCGAGGTGCTCGGACTCACTGATGCTGGGACGGCGGCGACCTGCCTCGCGGCCTTCGCGCCGGCGCTGGCGCTTGGCCTCGAGCCGTGTCGAGCCCTTGAGCGCGGTGGGAGTCTCGCGGGAGGTGTCCTCCTCGCCTCCGCCACGTGAACGGCGGCGACGGCGACGGCGCGAGGAACTCGAGGCCTCGTCACCCGACTCGTCGTCGTTCTGCTCGTCCTTGCCGCCTGAGGTGTCCTGCTGGCCGGCGGCGCCGTCCTGCTTCGCCTGCTTGGCGTCTTGCTGACCTGACTTCTTGGACTGCCCGGACTGCTTCCGCTCCTCGCCGTCGCCGCCCGAACCGGAGCCTTTCTTGCTGCCCGTCTTGGACTGGCCCTGCTTGCCGGCGGAGTCCTGCCGGCCGCTAGCGTTCTTTCGCTGGTCCTTCTGATCGGATCCGCGCTCGCCGTCCGGCTCATCGGCATCGCTGCCACGGTCGTTGTCGTTCTGGCCGTCACCGCCCTGACCGCCGCGGTTGCGGCGCCCCCGGCCACCGCGCCGGCGTCGGCGCCTGCCCCCCGACGAGCGCTGGTCGCCATCGTCGTCGGAATCGTCGGAGTCGTCGGAGCTGTCCTCGTCGTTCTCATCGGAGTCGTCGTCCGATGCGGAGTCGTCGTACTCGTCGTCGTCCTCGTCCTCATCGGGCTCCGGTGCCCGTCGCGCACGGGGCGCAGCAGGCTCGGGCGCCTGGAACAGCAAGGCAGCAGCAGGCAGGCGAGGCCCTTCCGTGGCGGTCTCGGTCTGCTCGGCCTCATCCATTGCTGGGGGCGCCGGGGAGTCCGCCGCACTGAACGCTGCGAAGACGTCGAGAGCCGGCGTCGCGCGTTCCGCCGAGCTGTTCTCGTTGTTCTGGTCAGTCATGGGCAAGGCCCTCCACCCGGAGTGCCGCCACACCCTTGCGGCCCCCCGTGCGGGTTGGTCGTCCCCTCCGTGGGGACGGAGAAGTCCATGGTTACGGCCGATGGTGCGGCCGCCGACGGACGGTGGCCCGCCGCGTCATGCCCCCGGGAGGGCTCCGCGGCATTCCCGGGCTCTCTGCTGCAGCGCCTCCACCATGTGGCGGGGCGGCGCGAGGCGAGCCAGGAAGGTCTCGTCGTCGTCGGACCGGGAAACGGGGTGTGTTCGCATCCTCGGCCGGTCTCAGTATCGCACAGAAGGGTGGAAACGCCGTTCAGGACTGTCCCCAGCGCGTGCCCCAGCGATACGGTGACCCCGAGACAAGGGAGAGAACCATGACCGGACAGCCATACGGCGAACAGCCCGAGAACGACCCCACCCAGCAGACGGGCGGCACGCCGCCCCCCAACTACGGCGGCCAGCCCGGAACGCCACCGCCCAATTACGGTCAGCCCGGCCCCCCGCCGCCCGGGTATGGCGCCCAGCCCGGCGGCGTCGCGCCACTGACCCCAGGCGAGGAGCGCGGCTGGTCGGTCGGCGCCCACCTCGGTGGCGTCTTCCTCAGCTTCCTGGTGCCCCTGATCGTGTGGCTGGTCTTCCGGGAGCGCAGCCGGTTCCTCGACCATCACGGCAAGGAGGCGCTGAACTTCCAGATCACCCTCGCCATCGCCTACGTGGTCGGCTTCATCACCGCGTTCATCCTGATCGGCTTCCTGATCCTGCTGGCCGCCTGGGTCTGCGCGATCATCTTCTCGATCATGGCGGCGATCGCCGCCAACCGCGGCGAGTACTACAAGTACCCGCTGAGCATCCGCCTCGTGAAGTGATCTCTCCCGTGGCCGCCAGCCACGCGGCGTCGTACCGTCGACGCATGCGTATCGCAATTGCTGGCGGCCACGGAAAGATCGCCCGCCACCTCACCCGGCAGCTCTCTTCCCGCGGCGATGCCGTGGTGGGGATCATCCGCAACCCCGATCACGAACAGGATCTGCGCGAGGACGGCGCCGAACCAGTAGTCCTCGATCTGGAACGCGCCAGCATCGAGGAGGTCGCGCAGGTTCTGAGAGGCGTCGACGCTGTCGTCTTCGCAGCCGGCGCCGGGCCAGGCAGCGGGGCCGAGCGCAAGGATACGGTCGACCGCGGCGCAGCCGTTCTCCTCGCCGACGCGGCGGAAGCGGCAGGAGTCCGCCGCTACCTCATGGTCTCCTCCATGGGCGCCGACGCCGGTGGTCAAGGCATCGAGGACAAGGTGTTCGCTGCCTACCAGGAGGCCAAGAAGGCGGCCGACGAGGATCTCATGGCTCGTGACCTCGAGTGGACGATCGTGCGACCGGGCGGATTGTCCGACGACCCCGGGACCGGCCTGGTCCACATCGCGCGCCACACCGGCCGCGGAAGCATTCCGCGCGAGGACGTGGCCAGCGTGCTGCGCACCGTCCTGGATGACCCGACCACTTCCGGTCTGGTCTTCGAAGTGATCTCCGGTCAGCAGCTCATCGCCACGTCCCTGCGCGCGCTGCGGGATTAGAGCTTCCGCTCCATGACGGTGGCAGGCAGCGGAACGCGGATCACCTGGGACGACCTGCCGGTCCGGGTGCGCCAGACGGTTCAGGACGTCCTGGGTGACGCCGTGGTCTCTGCCGTCTCGCAGCCCGGAGGTTTCTCCGTGGGCACCGCGGACCGCGTGCTGACCGACACCGGCCGACGTGCCTTCGTCAAAGCCGTGGCACCGCATCTGAACGAGCACACCCCGGCTATGCATCGCCGGGAGATCGAGATTGCCGGAGTGCTGCCGTCGCACCTGCCTGCTCCTCGTCTTCTCGGCTCCTATGACGACGGCACTTGGGTGGTGGCCATTCTCGAGGACGTCGACGGCCGGCATCCCCAGGTGCCCTGGTCCGACTTCGAACTCGACGCGGTCCTCAGCGCCGTGCGTGAGCTCGGCGCGGTTCGTGCGGCGGAGCTGGAGTCGGCCGGGGTCACACTCCGTTCGCTCGCCGATGACCTCGCCCACGAGTTCACCGGATGGAGCCGCGTGGCCGCTGATCCTCCACCGAAACTCGACCCGTGGGCCGCTGCGCGGCTTGATCTCTTGACCGGCCTGGCCGCCACGGGCCTTCAGGGGGCGCGCGGGGATGCGCTCGTCCATGGCGACCTCCGTGCGGACAACATCCTGCTCACCGAGCAGGGGCCGGTGCTGGTGGACTGGCCATGGACGGTGCGCGGTGGCCCGTGGATCGACACCCTGACTGTGCTGCTCGACGCCGTGGTCTCCTCACCGTCGCCGCAGTCGGCCCTGACCGACGCCGAAGCCCGCCTGGCCCGGTGGCTGCCCGACGCCGCGCCTGGCTGCGCGTCTGGTGAGGCCGTCACGGGTTTCCTCGCCGGACTGGCCGGGATGTGGGCCGACGCTGCTCGCCTGCCCGCTCCCCCGGGCATGGCCAAGCTCCGGGAGTTCCAGCGTCGCGAAGGAGCCGCGGCGCTGGCATGGCTGCGGCTCCGGCTGCGTTCCTGACACCCTGCCCTCCCCAGCCGCAGGGCCGGTAGTGTGCGGACGGTGCCAGAGTTTCGAGCCGTCGACGTGGAGACCGAGCTGGCGCGCGACGTGCTCGCCGAGTACTTCACCAGCCGGGAACTGGGTTTCACCGGCGGCCTCTATCAGGTGACCTGGCCGACGTCCGCCACCTTCACGCCACCTGACGGCGTCTTCCTGGTCGCCGAGCACGACGATGTGGTCGCGGGCTGTGGTGGCGTGCGGCGGGTGGAACCATCGAGCACCGGTGAGACCCGCTTCGAGGTCAAGCACCTCTGGGTGCGCGAGGAGGCCCGCGGTCGCGGCGTCGGTGCTGCACTGCTGCAGGAACTGGAGGTTCGCGCACGAGCGCTCGGGGCCCACGAGATGGTGCTGGACACCAACCGTTCACTGACCGCCGCAGCCCGCCTCTACGCGGCGGCCGGGTATCAGCCGACCGAGCCCTACAACGACAACCCGAACGCCACCGACTGGTTCGCCAAGCGGCTGCCGGGTGCGTGAGCCGGCTAGCTCTTCCGGTTGTAGACGAACATGCTCAGCGGCGCGAAGACCGCCACGAGCACACCGCAGTAGATGAGCACCACCAGCACGTCGCCGGCGTTGAAGGAGCCACCCATCAGAGCCCGGATCTCCGCGACCAGCACCGAGACCGGATTGAGCTCCACCGGGGTGCGGAGCCAGTCGGGCATGGTGGCCGGCGGCACGAAGATGTTCGAGGCGAAGGTCAGCGGCATCATGACGAACATCGAGATGCCCATGGCCGCCTGCTCGGTGCGCACCAGCAGGGAGACCAGCGTCCACAGCCAGGACAGTGAGAACGCGAAGATCAGCATCAACGCGAAGCCGGCCAGGACCCCGAAGACTCCGCCTTCGGGCCGGAAGCCGATAGCGAAGCCCACCACCAGGATGATCACGCCAGCCAGCACGTAGCGCACCTGGTCGCCCAACAGCGCACCGACCAGCTGGCCCGGTCGCCACGTGGGCAGGGACCGGAAGCGGTCGAAGATCCCCTTGGAGATGTCTTTGTTCAGCGTCAGACCGGTGTAGATCGTGACCATGACGAGGGTCTGGACGAAGATCCCGGGGATGAAGAACTGGACGAAGGCCCGCACGCCCTCGCTCCCGGTCGCGCCGGCGTCCCCGGAGACCATCGCACCCATGGCGCCACCGAAGATGTAGGTCATCATCGCGGTCATCATGAGCGGGAAGACGGTGACATCGAAGAGCTGCTCGGGCACATGCTTGATCTTCAGCAGAGCCCGCCAGGCGTAGGTCAGCGAGGAACTCAGCGCTCCTGCCGGCCGGGGGCGGTCCTCCGCGGCCACCAGGATCCCGCGGATCGCCTCCGGTGCGTGACTGGTCTCGGTCATCGCTGGTCTCCGTCCTCGCTCAGGGCCTGCGTGGCGGCCGAGACCGGCTCGGCCGCAGCCGAGGGGCGCTCGCCCTGGCCATCAGTGGTGTCCTGCTCGGGCTCCTTGTCCTCCGCCCGGTGCCCGGTCAGGGCCAAGAAGACCTCGTCCAGGCTGGGCTGACCCAGGGCGAAGTTCTCCACGCCGATCCCGGACTCCTCCAGGGCGGTCAGCGCACTCGCGGCGCGCATCTCGGGCCCGAGGCGGGCAGAGAGCGCTGTGGGGTCGGACTCGCGGACGATCTCGGCGTCCAGCACCCGGGCGAGCACTGCAGCCGCCTCTTCACGCCGCTCCGCCTCGATCACCCGCACAGTCAGCGCGCCGGTGCCGACCTGCGCCTTGAGCTGCCCCGGGGTGCCCTCGGCAATGACCTGGCCGTGGTCGATCACCGCGAGACGATCAGCGAGCTGATCGGCCTCCTCAAGGTACTGGGTGGTCAGCAGCACGGTGGTTCCGGCGTCTACGAGGGTTCGGATGATGTCCCAGACCTGGTTGCGGCTGCGCGGGTCGATCCCCGTGGTCGGTTCGTCCAGGAACATCAGTTCCGGGGTCACGATGAGCGAGCCGGCAATATCCAGGCGCCGACGCATACCGCCGGAGTACTTCTTGAGCTGGCGCGTGGCCGCATCGGCCAGGCCGAAAGCCTCCATGAGCTGCATGCCACGCTCACGGGCCGCCGTTTTCCCGTAGCCCTGGAGCCGGCCGATCAGCACCATGTTCTCGATGCCGGTGAGGTCTTCGTCCAGAGAGGCGAACTGGCCGGTCAGGGCGATCTTCTCCCGCACGGCCTGCGGCTCGGCCACGACGTCGTGACCCAGGACCTGCGCCTCGCCGGCGTCCGGCCGCAGCAGGGTGGCGAGCATGCGGATCACCGTGGTCTTTCCGGCGCCGTTGGGACCGAGGACGCCGTAGACGCCCCCTCGGGCGATGGTGAGGTCGACGCCGTCCACGGCGCGGGTCTCACCGAAGGTCTTGACCAGGCCGCGAGCCTGGATCGCGGGTGCGGGCACTGCGGAGGTCCTCTCAGAGTTCGAGCTTGCGGCGACACCCTACTGCGGGGCCGACTGGCAGAACCAGAGGTTTTCAGCAATGTGGCGGCGGCTGGCACGCCGGACAGGAGAAGGATCCCCGGTTCATGAACTGCTCCCGGCGGATCGCCGTCCCGCACCGGCGGCAGGGCTGACCTGCCCGCCCGTAGGCATCGAGTGATCGCTCGAAGTACCCGCCGGCGCCGTCGACGTCGACGTACATGGCATCGAAACTGGTGCCGCCGGCAGCCAGCGCCTCGGACATCACCGCCCGTGCGTGCTCCAGCAGCGCTGCGAGCTGCCCTGCGGGTACGAGGTCGGTGCGCTCGGTGCCATGGAGTTCCGCCCGCCAGAGCGCCTCGTCGGCGTAGATGTTGCCGATGCCTGAGACCAGCGCCTGGTCAAGGATGGCTCGTTTGATCTCGGTGCGCCGGGCACGCAGGCTCTGGATCACCGCAGGAACGTCGATGGCCGGGTCGAGCAGGTCCCGGGCGATGTGCGCAGCCGGCAGCGGCACCAGCGGCAGCTCACTGCCCTGCCCGCCGGGTGCGTGGTCATCGGTGGCCACCAAGGGGACCGATCGGACATAGCCGAAGGTGCGCTGGTCCACGAACCAGAGCTGACCGCCGTCGACGAATCGCAGGCGCACGCGCACATGCGCGGTGGTGCTGGTCACGGGCCGGGCGAGCTGCTCGGCCGCGGGCAGCGCGGTGGAGGCGTGTGGAGTTCCGGGTGACGCGGGGGGTTGGATGAGCAATTGGCCGGACATCCCCAAGTGGACCAGCAAGGCATGATCGGGGCTGACGGGAGCGTCCCGGTCTGCCTCCTCGAGCTCGAGCCAGAGGAACTTGCCTCGACGAACCGCCGCACGGAAGGCGCGGCCCTGGAGATCTGCGTGGAGTTCGGAGGCTCCCCCGGCCTGGTGGCGCACCGCGCGCGGGTGCAGCACGTCCGCAGCGGCCAGCGGGCGGTGGAGCACATGCCGGACCAGACCGGCCCGGACGGTCTCGACCTCGGGCAGTTCCGGCATCGATTCAGCTCGGGGCAGCGGTGGTGGTGCCGGCGCCACCCACCTGGGGGGCGCCCGGATCGGGAACGAGCAGCGCGTAGGAGTTCTGCGCGGCCTCCTGCTCGGCGACCTTCTTCGAACTGCCGGTGCCCGTACCGTAGGCTTCGCCGTCGAGGAGCACCACGGCGGTGAAGAAACGTGCGTGATCGGGCCCCTCGCCGGTGACCTCGTACACGGGGGCGCCCTTGCCCTGGGCCGCAGCAGCTTCCTGCAGGGACGTCTTCCAGTCGAGCCCCGCGCCCAGATCGGCGGCGCTCTCCATGAGCGGGGTGACCAGCCGCGTCACCATCGCGCGGGTGGGTTCGAGCCCGTGGCACAGATAGGTGGCGCCGATGAGTGCCTCCACGGTGTCGGAGAGGATCGAGGGCTTTCTCCGTCCCCCGGTGGCGAGCTCGCCGCGCCCCAGCAGGATGTACTCCCCCAGTCCGATGCTCGTGGCTACGGTCGACAGCGCCTTCTGCGAGACGATCGCGGCGCGCATCCGCGCGAGGTCACCCTCGGGGACATCCGCGTGCACCCGGTAGAGATGCTCGGTGACGATCAGCCCGAGGATCGAGTCACCGAGAAACTCCAGGCGCTCATTGGTGGGGATGCCTCCGGCCTCATGCGCGAAGGAGCGGTGCGTCAGAGCGAGCACCAACAACTCCGGGTCGATCGTGGTGCCCAACGCCTGCAGCAGGGTTTCCACATCGGTGCGCGCAGCCTGGTCGACCTGGCGGCGAGCGCTCACTCGGAGCTCTCCTCGCCCAGCAGCTGCTGCAGTTGCTTCCAGCGGGGGTCGATCTGTTCGTGCGCGTGCCCAGACTCGGCCTCCGCCATGCGGATTCCACACACCGGGCACAGACCGGGGCAGTCGTCCCGGCAGAGCGGCCGGAAGGGCAGGGCGGTGACAACGGCGTCGCGCAGCACCGGTTCGAGGTCGATGTGCTCCTCGGTGACCATGTACTGGTCCTCGGCTTCGTCATCGCCAGCCTCGCTGAGGGAACGCTTGGTCTCCTCGTAGAGGTAGAGCTCCGCGATGTCGACCTCGACGGGTAGCTGTAGTGGATCCAGGCACCGTGCGCACTCGCCGGTGGCCAGGCCACTCGCGCTGCCGGTCACGAACACGCCGTCCATGACAGCTTCGAACTGCAGGTGGAGTTCGACGTCGGTACCAGGCGGGATGGCGATCACCACCGTGCCAAGATCCGATGGTGCGGGCACAGTGAGCTGCTCGGTGCGCATGGCACCGGCGCGGCGGCCGAGGTCGTAGGTGGAAAGCACCAGCGGGGCGTTGAAGTCCATCACCGCTGATGGTACGCGTCAGATGGGCAGGTCGTCCCGGCGGCCGGCGCTGCGCGCGGAGCCGGAACTGTCCTGGTCCTGGCTGTGATCACGTTGCGCTCGTGCCGCCAGCGCCTCTCGCCCGGCGCGTACCTGTGTGGCGATCGCACCGAGATCGATCTCGAACTGGGCGAGTTTGCGGTCGCAGTAGTCATCGGCATCGGCCATGAGCTTCGTGGCACCCTCCTCAGCCTCGGCGATGATCT
Source organism: Bogoriella caseilytica (assembly GCF_003752405.1). Classification (NCBI taxonomy): domain Bacteria; kingdom Bacillati; phylum Actinomycetota; class Actinomycetes; order Allobogoriellales; family Allobogoriellaceae; genus Allobogoriella; species Allobogoriella caseilytica. The sequence goes on from NZ_RKHK01000001.1 coordinate 280,251, forward strand.
GAGCGGCTCGCTCCTCTGCCTGGGCCACCACGGCCTCCTGCGAGGCGAGCTGCTCGGCCTCAGCCCGCGCGGCCGCCAGCCGTTCCTCGGCCTCGGCCTGGGAGCGCGCTTGGAGAGCATCGGCATCGGCCACCACCGCGTCAGCGGTCTGGATGGCGCGGGGCACCACGTCCTTGGCGGCCTCGAGGAGGTCGAGGGCCCCGGCCCGGTTCACCAGGGCGGAGGCGGACATCGGCATGGACTTGGCCGTGGCGATCAGATCGGTGAGCTCATCGAGGATGGACAGCAGCGCGGCACCGTCCTCGGCGTAGCGATCGGCGGCGGAGGTCTCATCGGTCATGACGCATCTCCCAGTGCTCGGGCCACCACGGGCGGAACGAAAGCAGTGACGTCCCCGCCGTGGCGGGCGACATCCTTGACCAGCGAGGAGGCGATATGGCTCAGTGCCGGATCGCCGAGGACAAAGACTGTGTCGACCCCGGAGAGCTGACGGTTCATCAGGGCCATGGCCTGTTCGGCATACAGATCGGCGGGGCCGCGCAAGCCCTTGACGATCGCATCGGCGCCCTGCTCCCGGCAGAAGTCAGCGAGCAGGCCGGGCACGATCTTCACCTCGATGCCAGGGCTCTCTCCGTTCTCGGCGAGCGCCTGTCGGGCCAGGCCGGCACGGCGCTGCGCGTCGAAGAGCTGGCTCTTGGCAGAGTTCTGCGCCACCGCCACGATCACCCGGTCGAAGAGGGCGCTGGCTCGCCGGATGACGTCGAGATGCCCCAGGGTGAGGGGGTCGAAGGAGCCCGGGCAGACGGCGACGCTCATGGGCTCACCGTATCCGGCCCAGCGGTCAGATCCTCGGCGGCGCCCGGCTCAGCGAGCCAGATGGCGGTATCGCCGTAGGTGCGGTGGTCGAAACGGGACAGGCCTGAGCCGGTGGTGGGCCAGGCGGGCTCCGGGCTGCGCTTGGCCCGCTCGACCACGACGACGGCTTCGGGGGCCAGATGCGGCACCAAGAGTGTCAATGCCCGCTCCAGGTCGTTCTCACTGATGTCGTACGGCGGGTCGAGCAGCACCAGGTCGAAGGCGGCCTGCGCCAATCCGGACAGATAGCTTCCCACCGTGGTGGCGTGAACCTCGGCGTCCAGCCCGAGGGAGCCCGCGTTGCTGCGGATGAGAGTGGCCGCCGGCCGAGCCGCCTCTACCAGCACCACCCGCGCCGCCCCACGGCTGGCTGCCTCCAGGCCGAGCGCGCCGGAGCCCGCATACAGATCGAGCACCTCGGCGCCGTCAACAGCGCCGAGGTGCTCGAGCCGGGAGAACAGCGCCTCGCGGACCCTCTCGGAGGTCGGACGGGTGCCACTGCGGGGCACTTTGAGGCTACGGCTGCCAGCGGAGCCGGCCACGATCCTGGTCACCGGACCAGGGTACGGAGGATCTCGCCGATCTCCGCGATGCTGATACCTCAGGCGGCGCGGCTGGCGTCAGCGCCGACGCGCTGACGAACCGACCGGGCGGGGTTGTCGCCGTCCTGGACCTCAATGGTGAAACCTTCGGGCACGACGTCATCGGCGATGACCTCGACCCGCTCGCCGATCCGCGCCTGCGCACCGATGGTGGCGCGCTTTCCGATCACCGCGCGGGGCGAGACGATGGCAGAAGCTCCCACGTGGGCGCGATCCCCGATCCTGGCTCCCGGACCGATCTGGGCGTCGCGGTCGATCCACGCTCCGGCGCCGATGACGGCGCGGGCGTGCACTCGTGCACCGGGATCGATGTACGCGTTCGGACTGACGTACGCTTCGGGATCCACAGTGGCGGAGGCCTCGACAAGTCCGCCGCCATTGGGGTGGCGGTAGTAGCGCCGGGTCACCCCATTGTCGTCGTCGAACTCGATGTAGTTCTTCTTCCTGCGCATGTTGCCTCCTCTCGCCGGAGCGCCATCAAGACGCTGGCGAATGTCGCCTACAGGGCGTCGCCGCGATGGGCGCTCATTAGTACAACGTGCCAGTGTCGGAAAGATTCCAAGAGTTTCGCCACGCGCTCACGCGGCCTGCTGGACGCCCCACGGGCGCGGCGCGCGCGGCGCAGAATGGCAGGGTGAACGACTCCCCCACACCCCAGCTTGCCTCCTCGTCGATCGGCGTCCCGCTCTCCATCCTCGACCTCGCCACGGTGCGCGCCGAGGACGGCCCGGGCGCCATCGCCCAGACCTTCTCTGCCTCGGTGGAACTCGCCCGAGCCGCCCAGGAGTGGGGGTTCCACCGCTACTGGTTCGCCGAGCACCACAACATGTCAACCATTGCCTCCTCCGCCACGGCCGTACTGATCGGCCACGTGGCCGGGAAGACCAGCCGGATCCGGGTAGGCGCGGGCGGCATCATGCTTCCCAACCACTCACCGTTGGTGATCGCGGAGCAGTTCGGCACGCTGGAGACGCTGTACCCCGGACGCATCGATCTGGGTTTGGGCCGCGCACCGGGCGGGGATGGCGCCATGCTGCGCGCCCTGCGCCGCTCGCGCGAGGACGCCGACCGCTTCCCGGCCGACGTCGCCGAGCTGCAGGCGTTCCTCGGACCACAACAGGCCGACCAGGAGGTCACGGCCACTCCGGGTGCGGGCACGGAGGTGCCGCTGTACATCCTCGGTTCGTCGCTCTTCGGTGCCCAGCTCGCCGCAGCCATGGGTCTGCCCTACGCCTTCGCCTCGCACTTCGCGCCCGCGGCGCTGGTCGACGCCGTGGAGACCTATCGACGCGACTACCGGGCCTCGGCGCGGCACCCCGAGCCCTACGTGATCGCGGCGCTGAACGTGTTCGCGGCGGATACCGAGCAGGCGGCAGGTGAGCTGTATCGCGCCGCGCTGCGCGACATGATCGCCCGGTTGGCACGGCCCGGGGTGAGCCTGTCCGGCGCCGATGCCGAGGCGCTCCTGGAGACCCCGGGAGGCCGGCGGGTCCAGGAGATGCTGCGCTACGCCGCCATCGGCTCACCCGAGGGTGGGGAACGCGGCACTCTCCACGAGCAGGTGGATTCCTTCGCTCGGCTGGCGCGGGCCGATGAGGTCATCGTGGTGTCCAACACCCCGACCGCGGCGCAGCGCTTCCGCAGCTACGAACTGCTGGCGGCGGCTCTGGGGCTGGGAGCTTGATCTCGGCTCCTCCCTGACCACTCCGGCGCGATCGGGCCGTGATCGGGGAGAGTAAGTGGCCCTCAGCGCCACCTTCTCCACCCGATCGCGGCGGCGACGATCGCTCAGCGCCTGGCGGAGAGGACCACCACCAGCGTGGCGATGGCGGCGCCGATGCCCTGGGCGAGCAGCAGCCAGACGGAAACGCTGCCGGTGGCCACGGCGATTAAGGCCGGAACGGCACACATCAGCGCGAGGTCTGGGCCCCGAAGCAGAGCGAGGACCACGGTGGGATCGAAACTCCCCATCGGGGTGTGCACGAGCTGCCCCGCGATCGGCTGCTCGGGCCGGTACGCACCCCGCACAGCTCCCGCCGCCCACGCCGGGGCCGCCAACACTCCGAGCAGCAACCACCCCGGGGCAGCACTCAGGCCCTCGGGAGCGAGGCGCCAGGCGAGCGCCAAGTGCATGGGCACGCTCCAGAGGGTGACCGCGAGCGCTGGGGTGAGCAACCGGCTCAGCCGCACGGCGCGTCCACCGAGTGGCAGCAGGACATCCAGCATCGGGGCCGCCTCGGCCCGCCGCGCGCCCTCGGCTCCGGTCACGGCGGCGAGATAGGCGCCCGCCGCGAAGACGACGACCACCAGGGCGGGAAGGGGTGCGGCCACCGCCAGGGCCAGTAGCGGCAGGCACATCGCCACCAGCAGTTGCACCGGCCGGCGACGCTCACGAAGCACCAGCAGCAGATCCGCGGTGATCAGCGCCGCCGGGGCGGCCAGCCGGAGCGGAGCGCGGCGCACGAGCCCGAAGGTGCGCGAGCGTCGCTCCGGGCGCTCGGCGCGTGCGGTCAGGGCCTGGGAGAGTGCGCGGGTATCCACCGAGAGCGTTGCACCGAACGCTCCGTAGGCCGCGGCGCCGCCTTGACGCAGGCTGCGATCGGTGAGCTGGTCCAGACGCCGGTCGAGGCGGACAACGAGGGCGAGTGTCGTCAGGGACGCCACCACGGCAACAGACCCGAGTTCTTCCGGTCTGGGTATCGGAGCGGGCAGGCCCAGGAGGGCGAGGGCCAGCACCACCACGGGGCCGAGGCCGAGCACGAGGTCGGCGCCGTGACGCAGCCGTCGATGACGCGCCGGGTCGGTCTGGGTGAGCCCGACACCGAGGGTGACGGCGCTCAGAACCGCCCCTCCGGCCAGCGTGCCCGCGACGACGTGCCCTCGCGCGGGAGCAGCGCTCGCCAACGTAACGGCGGCGCCGATCACGCACCCCAGGCCGGCCCCGACCACGGGCCAGACGAAGGCGTTCGGTCGCAGAAGGCCTCGTCGGTCGACCGGCAAGGGCAACCACCACGCCGCGCGGGTGGGGCCGAGCGACACCGGGCCGAGGCGAGCCGCGAGGGCGATGGCCCCCGCAGACGCAGCCAGCGCTGCAAGCAGGACGAGCCAGATTGGGTCCAGTCCGCGAGCGTGCCCCGGGCTTTCCGGCAGCGTGGTGAGGTCAGCGCCGAACGCCTGGGCCCCGGCCAGGGTCATGGCGACGGCGATCGCGACGGTCAGGGCGGCGTTGTAGAGGTCGGCAAGGAAGTCCGCGGTCGCGAGGGGGGCCCTGGCGCGGCGGCGCCGCGCCGTCCAGCGACGAACCTGCCGCCCGCTCGGCGCGGAGCCGGCGCCATCGTTCACAGGCGCTCCACGGCATCGGCACCGGCATCCGGATCCAGCTCCACCACCTCGTCCTCGCCGATGAGCAGCACGCGGGTCGCGGCGGCCGCCACGACGGCCGGATCGTGGCTGGCCATGAGCACCGCGCCGTGACCGATCTCCGCGGCCAGGCGCGCACTGAGCTGCGCGCGCAATCCGGTGTCAAGGCGCTGCTCGGGCTCGTCGAGCACCAGCAGCCGGCGTGGCCGGGCGAAGGCGGCGGCGAGCAGGAGGCGCCGCCGTTGGCCCGAAGAGAGCGCCCGCGGACTGGCGTCAGCGCGCTGCGCGAGCCCGAACTCCGCGAGCAGCTCGTCCACGATCACGGCGTTCTGCCCGTGACCGAAGGCCACCAGTTCCAGGTGCTCGCGCACGGTCAGCGCCGGAAAGAAGGCGTCCTCACCCAACTCCAGAGCCAGGGCGGCGCGCACGTCCCTCCGGCGCGGGTCAGGCTCACCACCGAAGAGCCGGATCTCACCACTGAGAGGTTCGAGCTGACCCACCAGTGTGCGCAGCAGCGTCGACTTCCCGGCGCCGTTGGCTCCCACCACCGCCAGCACCTCACCCTGGCAGAGCTCCACGGTGAGCGGGGGGCAGACCGGGAGGCCGTAACCGATGCTGAGCTCGGTGGCCTCGAGCACTGGCAACGGGCTCGCTTCCGAGCCAGCCGGCGCGCCGCTCTTCATGGGACGAGCCTATGCGAAGCGTGGCACCGCCCCAGCGCCGGAGCTGGCGTCATGCCCGCCACACCTCGGTCTGCACGCTCACGCGCGCTGCAAATATTCAGCCGTCTCCTGACCGATCACGGACTCCACAGCCGAGGCCAGGCCGGGCTCGCCGGCGAGCGCCGGGTTACGGGCGATCAGCGCACGCGCCGCCACGCGGGCATCTTCGATGATCCGGCCGTCGGTGAGCACGCGGAGCAGGCGCAGGGACGAGGCCCGCCCCGACTGGCTCGCACCGAGCACGTCACCTTCGTGGCGCAGCTGGAGATCCTGCTCCGCGAGAGCGAAGCCGTCGGAGGTGGTAGCGAAGACCTGGACCCGCTGAAGCGCAGAGCTGCCCTCGAGGGCTGAGGTCATGGCCAGGCAGAGGCCCGGCTTGTCACCGCGCCCGATGCGCCCGCGCAACTGGTGGAGCTGGGAGAGCCCGAAACGTTCGGCATCGAGGATCACCATCATCGTGGCCTCGGGAACATCCACTCCCACCTCGATCACGGTGGTCGACACCAACACCGGAGTCACCCCCGAAGCAAAGCTGGCCATGGCGGCATCTTTCTCCTCCGCCGGCAGTCTCCCGTGCATGACTGCCACCTCCACCCCCTGCAGTGCCGGGGACGCGCGGAGCATCTCCACCACGTCCTCCACAGCGGCCATCGGCGGCCCGTCGCCGGGGCCCTGAGCTTCTCCTTCTCTCTCGGACAACTCCAGGGGCAAGGCGTCCTCTCCCGCATCGCTCGCGGCGCCGGCCCTCACTGAGGCACTGGACTCGCTGCTGGTGATGCGCGGGCAGACCACGTACACGCGGCCACCCCCATCGATCTCCTGGCGCATCCGCTCCCAGGCGCGCTGCACCCAGCGGATGTTGCTGCTGGGCACCACGGTGGTCGCGACGCCGGCGCGCCCGCTCGGCAGCTCACGCAGCGTGGAGACCTCCAGATCACCGAAGCTGGTCATCGCCACGGTGCGCGGGATCGGCGTCGCCGTCATCACCAAGGCGTGGGGCGTGACATTCGCCTTGGAACGCAGGGCATCGCGCTGCTCGACCCCGAAGCGGTGCTGCTCATCGACCACCACCAGGCCGAGGTGCGGGATCTGCACTCCCTCGGAGAGCAGCGCGTGGGTGCCCACCACGATCCCTGCCTCGCCCGAGGCCGCGGCGAGCAAGGACTTCTTGCGCTCGGCGGCCTTCATCGATCCGGTCAGCAGCACCACACGCGTGCCGTTCTCCGCGCCGCCGAGCATCCCACCCTCGGCCAAAGGGCCCAGCAGTGCCGTGATCGAGCGGTGGTGCTGCTGGGCGAGCACCTCGGTGGGGGCGAGCAGGGCGGCCTGGCCGCCGGCGTCGATCACCTGCAGCATGGCGCGCAGAGCCACCACGGTCTTGCCCGAGCCAACCTCCCCCTGCAGGAGCCGCAGCATGGGCAGACTATCGCCGATCTCTCGCTCGAGGGTCTCCCCCACCTCTCGTTGTCCGGCCGTCAGCTCGAAGGGCAGACGCGCATCGAAGGCATCGCGGATCCCACCCGGGCGCGCGGCGCGAGCCACAGCGGGCTCGGAGAGCAGCACCGCGCGGCGCTGAGCCAGCACGGTCTGGAGTACGAAGGCTTCTTCGTGGCGTAGCCGTTCCTCGGCGCGCTTGACCTGCCCCAGATCTTGCGGGCGGTGAATGCTCTCCAAGGCCTCGCGCCCGCCGATCAAACCGTGGTCGCGCCGGTACTCCTCCGGCAAGGCATCGGGCCAGTCCTCGGTTCCGATCTGATCCAGTACGACTCCGACCGCAGCCGCGATGTGCCAGGTCGCGATACCTTGCCCGGCCGGGTAGATGGGCATCGGGAGCTTGGACTTCTCAATGGCCTGCTCTTCGCTCTCGAAGTCCTTGAACATCAGGTAGTCCGGGTGCGTGAGCTGGCGTTTGCCCCGATAGAGCGAGACGGTGCCGGTGAACAGACCGGTCTCGGCCACGCCGAGCTTGCGCTGGTGGCCTTGCAACACCCCAGGATGCTTGGCGAAGAAGGTCAGGTCCAGGGCATCGAGACCATCGGAGATGGTGACCGAGAGAATGGCCCCGCGCCGCGCCCGCATGGTGCGCACCTCGGCACTGGCCACCCGCGCCATCACCGTCACGTGCTCCCCTACGCCCAGCTCGCGCAGGGTGGTCATCTTGCCGGGCTTGTCGTACCGGCGCGGGTAGTAGCGCAGAAGATCCTCGACCGTGGCCACCCCGAGCTTGCCCAGCTTCTTGGCGGTGGCCGCGCCCACCACCCGGGAGACCTCTTGACCCAGGAAGCCCGTGCCGAACTCGGCCATGCCGCTCCTCCACTGCCTGACCACCGGCCACCTCAGGCACAGCCGGATCTTCTGCCACCAGGCTAACCGCGCCCACGGACACTGGGACTACCGTGGGCTCGTGCCCCGGAAGATTCCCGCCGAACTCGGCCGCGCAGCGCTCCGCGAGTGCACGCTCGCCCTGGCCGCGTCGCAGACGCCGCCGCGACAACCTCTGGCCACAGCCGCGCGCTACCTTCTCCAGGTGCTGGCCGAACGGGCACCGGGTCAGAGCGTGGAGGTCCGAGTGCCGCCCTTCGGTGCAGTGCAGGTGATCGAGGGCCCGCGGCATACCCGCGGCACCCCGCCGAACGTGGTCGAGATGGATGCTCCCACCTGGCTGGCCTTGGCCACAGGGGACCTCAGCTGGGCCGAGGCCCTGACCCAGGGGTGGATCAGCCGTTCCGGCTCCCGCGCCGATCTGACGCACCTACTTCCCCTCCAGCCATGAAGTCCTCCAGCACGGTGGCGCGCTCGGGCCGGCCCATCAGGCGATAGGCCAGCTCCCACTCCTGGGGGCGGGCCATGGTCAAGCCCTGCCACCGAGCACCCGGATAGGCCGGAATCGGTACGACGCCCGCCGGCCCGGCCAGCTGGAAGCCGACGAGTACATCGATCTCATGGTCCCGTGCCGCGACCGTGAGGCACAGGGCGGTGCGGAACACACCAGAAGGGCCGCGCCGCTGAACGGGAAAACCTAGCTGGCCCACGACCTGCGCCACGAGTTCCGGGTCACCATCGGTGACCAGATCCCAGTCCCGCACACGATCGATGAGCCCCAGCGAGGCCAGAAGCGCCGAACCACCCACGACGCTACTCACCCCAGCCGAGGCAAGTCGCCGTTGTAGCTGGCGGACCTCCGGCAGCGGCGGGATGCGCACGGGGCGGCGGACGCCACGGACGCTGCCCAGCTGCACCGCGAGAGTGCCCGCGACCACCAGAATCACGCCCACGACCTGCGTGGGCGCGAGGCTCTCGTCCAGCAGCAGCCAAGCCAGGATGGCGACCTGCACCAGCATCGTGTTGTTGATGGCCGCCGAGGCGGTGGCGGTCAAGGTGCGCTGAGTGTGGTTCCACAGCAGAAAGGCTCCGGCAGTATTGACCACCGCGAGCCATGCCAGGATTGAGGCTGAGGAAACGGTGAGGTTCCCCAGCCCTTGGGTGGGCAGACCGATCGCGAGCAGCAGGGCCGCGCCCACAGCCATGGACACGGCAGTGACCGTCAGCGGCGACAGGCCGGAACCGGCGTTGACCGCCCGGCCCAGCACCGATGCCGCCGCGTTGGCGAGCAGCCCCAGAACCGCCACCATCAGCCCTGCGGTGCCGCCGCCGAGGCCTCCGCCACTGACGAAGTAGACGCAGGCCCCGGCGGTGGCCAGGGCCAGACCCAGAGTTGTGCGCCGGCCCACCGGTTCGGCCAGCGCGAGTGCCGCGCTCAGCGCCACCACCACCGGGGTGAAGGCCAGCACCAAGCTGACGGTTGCCGCCGGTAGCAGCGCGATCGCCACGAACTGCGCGCCCTGTGTCAGGGCGTACATGACCACGCCCAAGCCCACCAGCGCGAACCACTCGCGGCGGTCGAGGTGGCGCACCTCCTGTCGGACGCGCGACCGCCACAGCACCACTGCCAGCAGCACCACCGCGCCCAGCGCATAGCGCAGGCCTGCGAAGGTCAGCGGCGGGAGGTCGTCCAGTCCGAGGGAGATCAGTACCCACGACGTGGACCACAAGAAGGTGACGAAGAGCGCCTGGGCGCCGGCACGCAAGGGGAAAGATCGCACGTGAACTCCTGAAGGCAGGGCATGACGAAGTCATGCCGGCCTGTCCCCTCGAGGCTTCTGTCCGTTGAGGTGCGAGGGCGATCTCATCGCCCCTTCTGCGGCGCTCCAACCAGGCCTGCAGTCCATGATGTCCTGCAGCGGAACCGTAGCCGCCCTTGAGCCAGCGACACCGAGACTACCCGAGAAGCCACGCCTCCTGCCGGGCGGCCAGCGGGGTCACGTGCGCTGCTGGAGGAGTCGAGCCGTCGTGCTCCGCAGTCGCCACGCGGTCAGCACGGTGCGGCTGAACCAGCTCAAGGTCATGGCCAAGGCGATGCCGAGAAGCCCCAGTTCCAGCCAGACTCCGAGCAGCCAGGCGGCCGGCAGCGCGATCGCCACCTGGGCAAGGAGACCGATGTACATCATCGACTTCGTGTCTCCCACGGCCCGCACCACAGCCGCCATGGAGATCGAGGCCACGATCAGCGGGGCGATGAGCCAGAACACCAGCAGTGCACGGCCGATCGATTCGATCACGGCCGCATCGGTGGTGAAGAGCCGCAGATACCAGCCCGGAACGACCAGTGCGGGCAGCGCCAGCACCGCGACGCACCCGCCCATGACGATCGCGCCGGCGCGCGCATAGTCCAGACCGGCCCGGAGATCACCGGCACCGTGGCGCTGCCCGACCAGGATGGAGATACCCGAACCGCAGGTGAAGGCGACCGTGAACAGGATGGCCACGGTGCTCGCCATCACGCGGTAGCCGGCGAGCTCGACCGCACCCAGAAACGCCACCGCCGCGACGATCAGCACGTCCCCGCCATAGGCGCCGAGCCCGAAAACGACGTCGGGCCAGGCCACCTTGCCCAGCGGGCGCAACACGGGTTCCGTGCCGCTCTCCTGTGTGACCTCCAGGCCACGCCGATGCCGCAGGGCGAGGCCGAGGCATACGGCCAGACCGAGATAGTGAGCGATCGTGGTCCCCCACGCGGCGCCCTGCGCCCCCTGCTGCAGACCGAAGACCAGCGCGAGGGAGATGGCGATATTGGCCAGGTTCACCACTGCGGCGTTCGCAAGGGCGACCTTGGTGCGCCCTTGCGCTCCGAGCCACCCGCGAGCCGCTGCACTGAGCGCCGCGGCCGGGATGGCGAGCGTGAGGATCCGCAGCACCTCGATGGCCGCTTGCTCTGCACTGGCCGAGGCGGAGGCACCCGTGATCTGCAGCACCCAGGGGGCGGCGAGGTAGAGGCCGACCGCGAGCACCAGCCCGAGGCCCAGTGTCAGGGCCGCGCTGTGGGTGAGCAGCCGGACCAACCGACCGGTCTCCTCGCCGCCGTGCCACTGCGCACCCACGATCTGCACTGCCATCCCCCAGGGCACGAGCACGGCAGTGCAGAACACGAAGATGACCACGGCGCGCGCCATCACCGCGAGCTCGAGCGTGTCGTACTGCCCGAGGATGGCGGTATCTGCCACGGCGGTGAGCAGGGAGACAGCACTGCCGGCGACCAGTGGCCAGCTCAGTGAGCCCACAGCACGAATGCGCGAGGAAAGTGACGGGCGTGAGTCGGCGGGCGGAGTGTCTACGCCGAACGGCGCATCGCTCGCGGCTAGTGCGGTGGAAGCGGGCCGCTTGGCCGAGGTGTTCTCGGCCAAGCGGCCCGCGTGCGCCAGGGGGGCGCCCGAACCGGCGCGGGCGGGTGCAGAATCCCCATCCAGCCCACTCCCGCGCCGGTCGTCTGTATCCCTGCCCTCAGGCGGCATCACGTGCCGTTCCGAGCCAGGGGTCGAGGCCGTCCGCTCGGCCGCTCCAGGAGTCGAGCCCTCGCGCGAGCTCGACATCGGTCAGCAGCACGGCCTCGAAGGCATCGATCACCCGACGCGGGTCCCCCCCGAGGCCGGTCACGACCAGGTGGGTGTCGGGACGCGACTCCCACGGGCCGATCCGGCCGACCGAGACATGGCCGCCGGCGCCGTCCCAGGCACAGGCCACGCTGGGGCGGGTGGCTACCCAGAAATGCCCCTTGGAACGCACTGCATCACCGCCCAGGGCTTCGGCGTGTTCCATCAGCCGATCCGGGTGAATGGGGCGCCAGGTGGCCAGGTCCACCGTCCACACATCCTCGGCCGGGCCGGCACCGGTGGAGGCCACCGCCATGAGGTCTCCCCGATCCAGGCTGGGCCGGGCCAGCAGCAGACGCTCGGCCGGCGGGGAGTACCAGGGCATGGCCGCCTCAGGGCCGGTCAGGTGCGCCAGGATCGCGGCCACATCGGCCGGGGTCTCCTCGGGGTGGGTGGAGGTGAGCACCACGTCCGCGGTCTCGAGCTGGGAGACGAGCACCTCGGCCACCATGCGCTCGTCCTCGACCGCGACCGCCAGGCCACGCTCGGCCAGCAGGTCCTGGCAGGTGAGATCGGCCCGTAGGGAGGCGATGTCGGCCACTGCAGCTACACCGGCAGCCACCACGCCACGGGCTTGAGCCATCGCGTGAAGCACCGGCACCGACTCCAGAGCAACCGGAAGCGACAAGATGATGGCCGTGGGGCGTGACATGGCGAGTTCCTCGAGCGCGGGAACGATGTCCTCCCGCACCGCACACGAAGCGCACGCGTGCTCCAGGTGTTTCGTGGTGTCCTGCAGCACCCCACTGGGGTCGTGCACGCGACGGCGGAGCTCTCCACTGCGTGCGTCGAGATCGTGCTGCAGTGCCACAGCTCCGGGAAGGTCGCAGAGTAGCGAACTGGTGGCCGCTCCCCGCAGCACCGGATCCAGGGACGTCAGCGTGATGACGGGAACCGCGGTCATCGACCGCCCCCGGCACGCTTGCCATAGCGGCGCTGGAAACGCTCGACGCGGCCCTCGCTATCCATGACGCGGGCCTTGCCGGTCCAGAAGGGGTGACTGGCCGAGGAGATGTCGACGTCGTAGACCGGGTAGGTTTCGCCGTCCTCCCACTCGATGGTCTTCACCGGCTTCATGGTGGACCGGGTCAGGAACGTGGCTCCTGAGGCCGAGTCGCGGAACACAACCGGTCCGTACTCCGGATGGATGTCCGGTTTCACGAGAACCTCCTGGTAGGCTTATCAATAACGGTTCTCAATATCATATCAGGAGGTCCGGCCGTGTCCGCACACTGCCAAGTGACGGGGAAGTCGCCGAGCTTCGGCAAGACTGTCTCGCACTCCCACCGGCGCACCTCGCGTCGGTTCAACCCGAACATCCAGACCAAGCGCTACTTCGCGCCGTCCCTCGGACGCACCATCACCCTTCGGGTCTCCACCAAGGGGATGAAGGTCATCGACAAGCGGGGTATCGACGCCGTAGTCGCCGAGATGCTGGCCCGAGGGGAGCGCCTCTGATGGCCAAGAAGACCGATCTACGCCCAGTGATCAAGCTGCGCTCCACAGCGGGCACCGGCTTCACGTATGTGACCACCAAGAACAGGCGGAACAATCCCGATCGCATGCGCCTGAGCAAGTACGACCCCGTGGCGCGCCGCCACGTGGAATTCCGCGAAGAACGCTGAGAGGCACGCAGAGATGGCCAAGAAGTCCAAGATCGCCAAAGACGCGCAGCGCCGTGAGGTCGTGGCGCGTTACGCCGAGCGCCGAGCCGAACTCAAGCGGACCTCGGTCAACCCGCACGTCAGTGACGAGGAGCGTGAGGCCGCCATGGCAGCCCTGCATGCGCTCCCGCGAAACGCCAGCCCGGTTCGGCTCCGCAACCGTGATGTCGCCGACGGCCGCCCTCGCGGGCACCTGCGCACCTTTGGGCTCTCCCGCGTGCGATTCCGTGAGATGGCATTGCGCGGGGAACTGCCCGGCATTCGTAAGTCGAGCTGGTGAGAGGTCTGCCATGAAGGTTCGTAACTCGCTGAAGTCCCTGAAGGAACAGCCCGGCGCGCAGGTGGTGCGCCGCCGTGGCCGCGCCTATGTGATCAACAAGAAAAACCCGAGGTTCAAGGGCCGGCAGAAGGGCTGAGACCGTGAGCAACCGGGAGATGGCGCAGGAACTCCATGATCTCTTCGTGCCGGAGTCGGCCTGGGATCGCTTGCGGCCCGCAGTCGTCGAGTCCTTCGGAGGACTTGCATCCACCGCGCGCCTTCTCGATCTCGGAGCCGGCACCGGTCTGAGCATGCGGTTGCTGGCCGAGTGCAGTGAGGCGCGCATTATTGCTGTCGAACCCGCAGCGGGGGCACGCACAGCCTTGCTGGCGCGCGTCGCCGACGACCCAGCCCTCACCGGGCGCGTCAGCGTGCTCGCCGGCGCGGCGCCGGAAGTCCTGGAGGAGATCTCGGATCCATTGGACGGCGTGCTGTGCGCGCACGTGATCGGCCACCTGGACAGCGGGCAACGTCGAGCCACGCTCGCCTCTCTCGCTCGGCTCCTGACGCCCAGGGCCCCCATCGTCATCACCGCCCCTCAACACCCGCGCCAGCCCGAGGCTGAGGTGGTCGAGGAGCACCGCGAGATCGGCGAACTGACCTACACCGTGCGGTATCACCTCACCGGCGCCAAAGCGGGTATCGAGGCTGACGAAGTGCGCGACGGCGAACGCCTGTTGCGCGCGGCGGAGGGAGAGAACAACTGGGCCACAGTCACTCAGGACGAACTCCACCGCGACGCAGCCGAGGCCGGGCTACGCCTGGAACCTTCCTCCCCATCGGTGGCGATCCTGCGCGCAGCCTGATGCCGGCCACCGTCATCAGGCAGGACCCATGGCTATGACGACACCGCGCCCCCAGGTGCCGGTCATCGTCCTTGCCGGTTACCTGGGCGCCGGGAAGACCACCCTGCTCAATCACGTACTGCGCCAGCCCGGCGCGCGCGTGGGCGTGGTGATCAACGACTTCGGTGACATCAACGTCGACGCCGCATGGGTGAGCGGGCAGATCGACGAGCCAGCTGCCATCTCCGGCGGTTGCCTCTGCTGCATCTCCGACACCAACGAACTCGACACCGCACTGGAACGTCTGGCCGCCCCTCGGCTGAGGCTCGACGCGATCATCGTCGAAGCCAGCGGCTTGGCTGATCCGGCCACGCTGGCGCGAATGGTCCGCTTCTCCGGGGCGGAAGGCACTCGGCTGGGAGGCGTGGCCGAGGTGGTGGACGCCGTGCACCACGCACACACGGCCCCCTCCGGTCACGACGCCGCCACGCGCTGGGGTGCAGCCTCCCTCGTGGTGGTCAACAAGCTGGACCTGCTGTCTCCAGGTGACCGCGCGGCGTACGTCGGGGCCATTGCCGACACGGTGCATGCGCGGAACCCACGCGCGCTCGTGGTGGGCACCAGCGCCGGCAGCATCGACCCAGCATTGCTGTATGGGGTAAGTGAGGCTGCGGACGACCCGGCACAACTTCCCCTGCGCGAACTCCTGCTCGAGGAGGCCCGGCCGCACCCTCACGTCCACGCCGATGCCGTGTCGGTCCGTGCGCCGGCGGGGGCCGATCCCGGCCGGGTGATCGATCTGCTGGAACGCCCACCGGCGGGGGTCTACCGCATGAAAGGCACCGTGGTGGTCCGCTCCGGGACACGGTGGCGCAGCTACGCGGTCAACCTCGTGGGCTCCAGCATCCACGTGGCGAGCGCCCCCAGGGCCGAGCGGAGTGAACTCGCGGCGATCGGATTACACCTGGACGTTGACACAGTGCGTCACCGCCTCGACCACGCCGTGGCTCCGGGAGCCGGAGCACCGCCTGCAGTAGGTCTTCGGCGCCTGCAGCGCTACCGCCGCCTCAGCCGCTGAGGCCCCGACCGTCCTGAGGCCCGGACCGTCTTGGGGCCCGACGGCGTGTTGAGATCAATGCTCGCGGCGCGTAGCGCACTGGCCACATCTGCCGTACCCCTCCAGGAGGTGGCGTTGCAGGGTGAAGCCGCGCTCGCCCGCCACTCGGCTGAGCCACCCTTCATCGGGGGCCTCAACCTCCTCCACGCGCCCACAGTCTTCACAGACAAGGTGATGGTGATGTTCGGGACCCCGGCATGCCCGGAAGACCTGCGACTGCCCCAGTGGTACCGCGTCCACCTCACCCAGCTCCGCCAGGGCGTTCAGATGCCGGTAGACCGTCGCCAGTCCGACGTGGTCACCTGCGGCCTCAAGCCGTCGGTGCAGGTCCTGGGCTGAAATGAAACCGTCCACCTCGTTGAGCACTCGCAGGATGACAGTCTTCTGAAAGGTCTGGCGCCGCCCGGTCTGACTCACGGCACCACCTCCCTGAGCATCGCAGAGCTGCCGTACTCCCGGCCGCGACCGCGCAGCTCTCGGCGTTGATGTGCTGGCACAGCGACCAGTTTAGATGATATTGATTCTCATCACTAGGCTTCCGGCCGACACTGAATGACAAGGTCTCTCAATTAGTATTAACATATTGCAATCTTCTAATACCCATGGTGGAGTGGACCATGCACGAGGACAACGGATTGGCCGAAGCGGCGCAGCTGTTCAAGGTGCTCGGGAATGTCTCGAGACTGCAGCTGCTGCGCCTCATCGGCGAGTCTCCACAGACGGTCAGCGGTCTGGTGGCCGCGACAGGCATGTCGCAACCACTGGTGTCCCAGCACCTGCGGACCCTGCGCCAGGCAGGGCTCGCTGCGGCGGCTCGCGACGGTAAGGCGGTGAGGTACAGCCTGGCCGACGATCACGTCGCGCATGTGGTCTCCGACGCCCTCGAGCACGTGAACGAGACCATCGGGCCGCACACCAGTCCTGACCTGCACTGAGGAGTAGCCATGAGCACCACCCACCCCGAAGCCGAGCACACCACGACCGAGCACGCCCACGGCGAGAACTGCGGGCACGAGGCCGTGCCCCACGAGGACCACGTGGACTACCTCCACGACGGCCACAAGCACGCACCGCACGGGGACCACTACGACGAGCACTGAGCTCCACGCGGGCCGCGGCGCCGGCATCAGGCCGCGAGCCGCGCATGCAGTGGATCTCTCTGAGCAGGTACCGGGCAATCCGGCTGAAGCCGTGCCGCCCGGTGCCTGCGCCCGTCAGTCTCTACTGATCGTGCTCACGAGGTAGTTCACCGGAAGACGGAGACTTCCGTTCTCCCGTTCTCCACTCGCTGAGATCGCGGCAAGCAACTGCTCACGGGCCGTGGCCCAGGCCTCGCCAAGCTGCGACCTCGCCACGATGATCGGAGCGCTGTGCTCCTCCATGAGGGCGATGAGGTCCTCGGCCGAGGGCACCACCATCGTGAAGGCGCGCTCCTGCACCGCCACGCCTACCTCCCCCAGACACTCCCGCACAGTCGCACGGATCGACCCGGGCGTCTCATGCCAGGGCGCAGGCGCCTCCGGGAAATAGCCGGCCAGTGCCTGACGGATCGACCCGAAGGCGCCATCGGCAGACCAACTGGTCATCACCAGCTCCGCTCCCGGGCGCAGCAACCGCCACGCTTGCGGGAGGGCGCGTGCCGGGTCGGCGAAGATCAGTCCCACGGTCGAGGTGACCAGGTCGGCCGAAGCCGGTTCTAGCGGCAGGTCCTCCACATCGGCCTGCACCCAGGTCACGGCAACGCGCGCTGCCTGAGCGCGCCGCTCCGCCTCCTGGAGCAGCGCCGGCGTGATGTCGACGCCGGTCACACGCGCTCCCGCGCGCGCCGCGGCGATGGCGGTCACACCGGTGCCGGTCGCCAGGTCGACGACGTCCTGGCCGGCTGGGTCAAGCGCCTCGATCAGATCCTGGCCTTGCTGCGCCCAGAGATCGCCGATCACGGCATAGTCGCCGAGCGACCAGAAATCCGCCGCGCTCATGCCGTCACGGTCTCAGCGCTCTGCCCCGAGAGCCTGCCCAGTGGCCCGCCGTCCTCTCGGGATTCACCGGCCGCCTCGTTCCGCTTCACATCTCGCTGAGCGAGGTAGCGACCGAGCAGTCCGTGCTTGGGCGCCAGCAGGTAGGTCAGCACGAACACAGCCGTGGCCAGCAGCACGATGGTCCCGCCGGTGGGAATGTCGATGGCCCATGAGAGATAGAGCCCGAAGAAGGCACTCGCCCCCCCGATCAGTGGTGCGAGCAGCATCATCACCGCCAACTTGTCCGTCAGAAGGCGCGCGGTGGCCGGCGGGACCACGAGCAGCGCGATGACCAGGATGTTGCCGATCACCTGGACTGCCACCACCACGGCCACCGCCACCATCGAGTACAGCACCAGATCCAGGGCGAGGATGGGCAGCCCGGCCGAGCGCGCCATCTCGCGATCGAGACTGACGGCAACCAGTTCCTTGTGGAGGAGGAAGGCCACCAGCAGCATCAAGGTCCCCATCCCGGCCACCACGTAGACGTCGGAGTCGGGGATCCCTGTGATGGAACCGAAGAGGAAGTTCTGCAAGGAGCCGGAGTACCCCGGGGCCGCGGAGATCACGACGATGCCCAGGGCAAAGGCCGCGACGAAGAAGATGCCGATCACGGAATCCTCCTTCAGCCGCCGGTTCTGTGAGAAGACCGCCACCCCGGCCGCAGTGAGCACGCCGGCGACCATGCCACCGAGCACCAGCGAACCCTGGAGCACGAAGGCGATGGCGAGTCCGGGGAAGACCGAGTGGGCAACGGCATGCCCGACGAAGACCATGCCCCGCAACACCACGTGACAGCCGATGACCCCGCAGACGATCGCGGACATCATCGCCACGATCAGCGCTTTGGGCAGGAAGGACAGCAGCGGATTGCTCAGATCCTGCAAGAACTCGGCGAAGCTCAGCATCAGTTCACCCCCAGGGCACTGAGCAGGGGCGAACCGTCACGGAAACCGAAGGTCTCGATCCACACCTGCGGATCGCGTAACTGCTGCGGGCTGCCCTCGGCCACCACCGTCCGGTTGACGAGGTAGAGGCGGTCAAAAGTGTGCATCGCTCCGGCCAGGTCGTGTGTGGTCATCAGCAATGCCTGCCCCTCCGCGCTCAGCTCGGTGAACAAATCCGTCAGCATCTCCTGAGTGGGGATGTCCAGCCCGGTGTAGGGCTCATCGAGGAGCAGGAGCCTCGGGCGCAAGGCGAGGGCCCGTGCGACGAGTACGCGTTGACGCTGCCCGCCGGAGAGCTGGCCGACTGGCCGCTCTTTCAGGTCACTCATGCCCGCACGCTCGAGCGCTTCAGAGACCGCACGGTAGTCCTCGACCTTCGGCCGGCGCAGCCAGCCCATCCGGCCCACGCGGCCCGAGAGCACGACGTCGTGCACGGAGATCGGGAACTCCCACGCGAACTCGTGCCGCTGGGGCACATAGCCCGCGGCACGGCGAGCGGCCTTGGTGGCATTGCCGGCCATGGTGATCTCGCCTTCGCGAACCGGCACGAGGCCGAGTACGGATCGGATGAGAGTGGTCTTCCCAGCTCCGTTGGGTCCGATGAGCCCGACGAGTTCACCCCCGGAGACCTCCAGGCTCACGTCCCGCAGCACAGGGCGGCCACCAAGGTCCACGGCCAACCCGCGAACGCTGAGTTCAGCGGCGTCAGGCACATGCGGCGCCGCGAGCGCGGCCGCGCTCGCTACTGTGGCAGTCTCACTCATCACCGGCCTCCTTCGCCGCAGCGGCCTTGGCGGCACGTGCGCGCAGCACGCTGAGCACGATCAGGGTCACGAGCACCACGGCACCGGCACCGATACTGAGCGCCAGCCATGGAAGCCCCTCGGCCTCCGCCGCAGCACCCTCGTCGCCTGCTTCATCGGTGCCCTCGCCGTCTGGGCTGGCGTCCACATCACCGGAGTGCTCCGCGTCGCCGTCATCGCCTGGGGAGTCGTTCTCCTGGCTCGGCGTGCCCTCTTCGCCCTGCCCGGCGTCGTCACCATCGACGTCGGCCGCCTCGGTGAAACCTGCGCCGAAAACCTCGTGGGGCTCGGTCTGCCCGCCCACCGCGAAGCGCAGAGTGTCGCGCGAGGACCCGACCTCACCATCGCGCAACTCTCCGAAAAGCTCCACATCAAGGAGGTAGACCCCCGGTTCGGTGAAGATCCAATTGCCATGCACGTGGGTGTTGGTATCGGCCCAAATGTCCTGCGGCTCCGGATCGGAGGATGTCCAGAGCAGCTGGGGTGGGTCGAAGTTCCCGCTCTGGAGGAAGAGCGTGAACTGCCCCGGGCCCTGAACACGGTGCAAGCGCAGGGTCATACCGCGAGAGAGCTGCTCGACGACGTCCGGATCCTGGGTGTTCCACCCGAGCCAAGGCACGTCATAGTTCTCGGTCTGCGGGATGACGTAGAGATCCGATCCTGCCTCGGCGTCGATGAAGGCGAAGTCCTCCTCGGTCGGCGCCGGCAGGATGCTGTCCTCTGGCAAGTGGAAGACCATATCCTCCAGCGACCGCCACACCGGCGGAGCCAAGGTGTCGTCGCGGGCCAGCAGCAGCCACTCGCCGTCCAGGATGCGTGGCCCGATGTCCACGTGACCGTGATCGATGACCACGCGTTCATCGCCGATCTCTTCGTCACGGTCAATCGTCTGGTCCAGGGGATCCTCCTGGTCAGCCTGAGCTGGCAGTGCGGCAGGCAGGAGGGCCACGGTCGCGGCGCCCAGGGCACCGAGTCGAAGGTGTCGAAGCACGGGTTCCTCAGTTCTCGCTTGTGTGGGGAAGTCGGGTATCAGGAGAGGCACTCGTGCAAGATGGCGGCGTTGAAGCGCATCATCTCGACATACGTGGTGACCTCATCATCAAAGGCATCGCCATAAATGGGGCACACCTCGACTCCGAGATCCTGAGCCGTCTCCGTCAGCGTGTCCGAGCGGGCGATGAGATTCGGTTCCAGGAAGACCGCAGGTATCTCCAGATTCCTGATGGTCTCCACCAGACGCCGTCGTTCCTGCATGCTCGGCTCTGTCGCGGGATTCGGGGTCACGAAACCGGCGATCTCGAGGTCGTAAGCCGCGCCGAGATAGCCGAAGGCATCATGGGTGGTCACCAGGTAGCGCCGCGAGGCGGGAATGTCCTCGATGGTCTCGGCCATATAGGCGTCGAGTCTCTCGAGCTCGAGCAGATAGCCCCTCGCGTTCTCCCGGTAGTCAGGCGCGCCCTCGGGGTCGATCTCGATCAACGTGTCCCGGATGATCTCGACATAGGCTTGGGCATTGCCCACGTCGTGCCAGAGGTGCGGGTCGATCTCTCCGTGGACGTGCGCTCCGAGGACAGCCTGAGGCAGCTGGTAGATCTGGTCTCCCGCTCGTCCGAGGAAGCGGAAACCCGGGTCTGGCGGGATCTCGTGCAGCGCCCGGTTGGGCACCTCGATCACGACCTCATCCGCCGCGTAGATCCGCTGGGTGTGGTCACCACCTCCGTGTGGGTCGGCGTAGAGGTAGATCTGGCCAGCATCGATATCGACCGCAACATCGGCGTGTCCGTGCGCGAGCACGTCCGAGCCTTCGTGGCCGGCGACCTCATGCGGGTTCGTGCCCACGGCGAAGGTGAAGGTCGTCTCGTCGGCCAGATCGATGCTCGTGTCCTCATCCACCACCAGCTCGGCAGACATGGTGAGCTCATAGATCCCGGGCTCGGTGAAGGCCCAGCTCATATGGGTGTGCGCGTCAGGAGGGAGCCGGGTGGTGTCCTCATCGGTCAGCCCGTCCGCCGTGGAGAAGTAGAAGGCGGGGTTCCCGAAGGTCTCGGTGAGGTAGGAGACGAGCTCACCCGGCCCGTCGATGCCGGTAGCACGCAGGTTCACGTGCGAGGCTCGGCTGGCGCCGTACTCCTCCCCTGTGCCGCGGACGCGCAGTCCCAGCCAGACGGTGTCCAGGGAGACGTTCTCCACCAGGGGGATGATCTCTGCGGCGTAGCGCACCGCTGCTTCGGCCAGGGAGACGTTCGGTACTCCCTCGCGAACGTTGGCGTCGATCATCCGGATGATCGAGTGATCCTCGAGCAGCATGTAGTTCGAGAAGGCCGCATCGGCGTAGACGATGGACCGCACATCTTGGAGCGTCGGCTCGTAGGAGTGCGGGTCAGCACCATCCGGGACGAGCTGGCTCACGTCCATCCGCTCACCTGCCACATTGCGAGCAAGGTCGGCCAGGATTCCCGTGGTGGTCACCACTGAGGGCCGGGTCTCCTCCTCCACGGCGACGCCGGGGTGCGCGCATGCGGCCAGGAGCACGCCACAGGCGGTGGCGGCGACCCGGCCGACCCGACCCCGGCCCCGGCCCCGGCCCCGGCCAGCGTCATCACGATCGACGTCTGACCGGGGCGAGACCACAGCGGGCTGCACGGGATCAGGCACGGAGCCGCCGGGAGACGACCACGGCGGTGGCTCCCGCGAGCACAGCCAGGAAGCCGGCCAGGCCCACGCTGAGCGAGTTGTCGCTCAGGCCGGTGTTCGGCAGGCGGCACGGCTGGCCATCGGCAGTCCGTCCCCAGCCCGAGGGCAGGCTCTGGGCCGCCGGCTGATCTGCCTGCTCGGCCGTCTCCTCCTCCGACTCCTCGTCCGTGTCCTCCGCGCCGTCCTCGGCTTCCTCGCCAGTGCGGGCGAGTGCGGAGGAGACACTGAGGGACTGTCCACCCGCGGTGGAGATCTGGGCGCTGGTCTCAGCGCTGATCTGCGCCGCCGAGGAGGGGTCGTTCTGACCCACCGAGAAACGCAGGGTTCCCGTGGCGGACTCGCCGGCAGCCGCCACCGTGAAGGCCATGGCGTAGTCGCCGGGCTCGGTGAAGACCCAGTTGCCGTGCTGATGGGTATTGGCGGGGATGGTGTAACTCCGAGGACCGCCCACGATGTCAACGACGCGTTCACCCAGAAGCGAGCCGAAGTTGCCATTCATGAAGACGGCGACCTCACCGGGGCCGGTCACCGAGTCCAGGGTGAGCTGGACGCCGCCGGAGCCAGGTCCGTTCACGATGGTCTCGTGCTGGGTGTTCCACCCCAGCCACGGCACGCCAGCCTCCTGGATCTGCTGGATCATCCAGATGTCCTGCCCGGGCGGGGCGATGAAGGACAACTCCTCCGGGACGGTGTCGGCCGCGCGCCGCGAGTTCTCATCCAGGACGAAGACCACGGTGTCCGGGTCACGCCAGACGGGCGGGGCCGTGCGGTCGTCCTTCACCTGAAGCTCGAAGGCGCCACCCTCGACGATGGGTCCGAAGTCGAAATGCCCCTCGTTGCCGTAGACCACCTGGCCAGCGGGGGCAGGGCCGCCGGCACCGTTGCCACCGGCACCATCGGTGTCACCGGACGCACCCGCACCGTCGCCGCCGGATCCTGACGGCCCGCCGGCTCCCTGATCAACCGCCAGGCACTGTGGCGGTGCACCTCCACCCGGACCACCGGCACCCGGGCCGCCTGCTCCAGGACCGTTGGAACCATCGCCGGAACCGCTTCCGTTCGATCCGTCACCGGGGGTGTGATCACCATCGGGGTCCGGCGTGGGCTCCGGGGTCGGCTCAGGCGTCGGCTCTGGGCTCGGCCTGGCCTCCAGCACCTCGAGCGCGGCCCAACCCACGAGCTCGTTGTTCGCGTCCACCACGCTCACCCGGTGAGCGCCGGGCTCGGTGCCGGCCGGGATGGTCGCCACGAAGCTGCCTTCGCCGTCGGCCAGGACCCAGTCGGTGAGGTGCACAACCTCGGAATGCAGGAAGGCGGCACCGTAGGAGTTCCGCAGCGACGGCGCGGTGACGGTCACCTGGTCACCGGCGTGGACGCGCGCGGGGGCCACGCTGACGTCGCCGGCGTTGGCCTCGGTGAGATCGTCGGTGCTGGGGGGCCTTGGTTCCCCGGAGGGACGCTGAACGCAGTCCTGCCAGTTCTCGGGCAGATCATCGCCCACGGTGAAGGCGTACCGTCCCGTGTTCGTGACGAACTCGGCTCCGGTCTCGGAGTCGGTGAGGGTGGCATTCACCGTGAGGTAGTAGACGCCGGGTTCGGTGAAGGCCCAGTCGGCATGGGTGTGCGCCAGATAGGACTGGTGGATGGTGCCCGGCAACTCGTAGCTGCGGTCATC
This sequence comes from Bogoriella caseilytica, assembly GCF_003752405.1. NCBI lineage: Bacteria > Bacillati > Actinomycetota > Actinomycetes > Allobogoriellales > Allobogoriellaceae > Allobogoriella > Allobogoriella caseilytica. Next base: position 303,799 of record NZ_RKHK01000001.1, read on the forward strand.
GAGCAGGGAGGCCACGCCACCGAAACCTGAGCTCGTCCACAGGACGATCTCGCCGGGGCCGTCCACGGTGTGAATGTGGATGTCCACGGTGTCGTAGCTGGTGCTCCGCAGCGGCTGGCTCTCCCACCCGGGCCAGAGCAGGTTGTGGTTCTGCGTCAGCGGAAGGTGGTAGGCCTCCTCGTGGTGGAGCACCTCCGGTACCGCGGACACCGCCGGGAACTCGGTCAGTGACTCCTCCTTGGCGTGCAGCTCCACGACCTCGGGCGCCCGGACCGCGTACGGCGAGACGGTGTCGTCCTTCAGGGCGAGGAAGGGCACACCCTCGTCGTCCACCGTGAAGTAGAAGGCGTCCACGTGCCCCTGGTCGATACGCACCTCGTCCCAGCAGATCCCGGGCTCGAGGGGCGGGTCCTCCGGCGGTGGCGCGCTGCCTTCGCGCACCTCGATGGTCACCGGCTCCGCAGCGACCAGCGTCTCACCGTCGAGCCGGTACTCGGCACGGATCTGCTGCCCATCGACCTCGGCCACGCCGCGGTAGGTCTCGTCCGTGACATCGGCCGATGTCCACGACTCACCCTCGTCCTCGGAGACCTCCCAGCGGTAGACAGCGCCCTCGACCAGCTCATCGGCCACAGCAGTCAGCGTGACGTCATCACCCGGCTCGTAGGGGTTGGAGAGCCCTTCGATCAACAGCTCGGTGGGCAAGACGGGGTCGGGATCGGGCTGGACCACCTCAATGGTGACGGGATCCGAGGTCACGACGTCCTGGCCGTCGACGATCACGGTGGCCCGGATCAGCTGCCCGTCGACCTCAGCAGTTCCCGCGAAGACGGGGCCGCTCTGACCGTCGACAGCCGTCCAGGTGGCGCCGTCAGCGGAGGTCTCCCAGCGGTAGGTCGCCCCGTCCACCAGCACATCCGGCTTGGCCTCGAGGGTGAGGCTGGCTCCTGCGGCATAGGGGTTGTCGAGACCATCGAGGATCAGCTGCGTCGGCAGCTCGGGCTCGGGGATCTCGCTCTCGGTCACCGTGATGGTCACCGGTTCCGAGGCGATCTCTCCGTCGTCGCCGTAGCTGGCCACGGCGCGCAGCTGATGGGTGCCGACGGCAAGTTCCGCGGCGAAGACCTCCGAGACCTGACCATCGACGGCCTGCCACTCGCCGTCGACGCCCACCTGCCAGGACCACGACGGGTCGACCGCGTCCCGCGAAGGAACGCGGACGGCGTCACGGTCGAGCGCCGCGAACAGCTCCACGAGGTCGTCGGCCTCATAGTCGGTCTCGCCGCCCACCGAGAGACTCCCCGGCAGGCGCAGGAACTCACCGACGGTGAAGAGGTACTCGCTGGTGTTCGTGGTCGCGGTCTGCCCGGTCTGCGGGCTGTGTGCCTCGGCCTCCACGGTCAGCCAGTAGTCCCCGGGCTCGGTGAAGGCCCAGTGCGCGTGGACATGGGCGAGGTAGGACTGGTGGATGGTTCCCGGGAAGGAGACACGGCCGTCGTTGAGCAGGGGGACAACCTGCGAACCCCAGCTGTCCTGGGTCCACAGGAAGACCTCGCCGGGCCCCTCGACGTCGGTGACATGGATGTCCGTGGTCCGGAAATCCGTGGCATGCAGTGGCTGGCTCTCCCAGCCCGGCCAGAGCAGTTGAGCGTTCTGCGTCAGCGGGAGGTGATACACCTCCCGCTCGTGCAGCTCCGCGGGGAAGTTCGGGGGTTGTGGGATGGCGAGCCGAGCCTGCTCCCTGACGTGCAGCTCCACGTCCTCCGGGGCGCGCGTGGCGTGAGGCTGGACCGTGTCGTCCTTGAGTGCCAGCCGGACACCGCCGTCGCCGTCAGGAATCAGGTAGAAGGCATCGACGTGGCCCTCCTCGATGACGACGTCACGGTCGTAGGAGCGCTCAGGGCCTTCTCCGGTCGGAGCCGGCAGGGCGCCGGGCTCGTCGGCAAGAGCGCCGGAGCCCAGCACGACCGGACTCAGCAGCCCGGCGATCAGGGCCAGCCGGGCGGTCAGTGCCGCCATGGTGCGGCCGCGCGGATGTGACCGCGCAGAGATGGAGGGGGGCATGAAGTTCTCAACAATCCAGCGCGAGGCGCGTTCACAGGAGGGATAGGACTCACGGCGAGAGTAGTAATGAGATTCATTCTCGTCAATGCCCGCTCGTCGATGGCCGGGCGGTGATTGATCCCACCACCAGGGCCCTGTCGTGCCATTGAGGCCACCTGCACCCCTCGGGTACTCTGGAGCGGTTGCCCAAAAGCTCCATGCGCACTCGCATGCACTGGCGGGCCCGACCATCAGCACATCGGCGCCACCCCAGGCGCACAAGGATCAGGAGAAGACCGTGGCTGCCACCTGCGACGTCTGCGGCAAGAAGCCGAGCTTCGGCAAGAGCGTCTCGCACTCTCACGTGCGCACCTCGCGTCGCTGGAACCCGAACATTCAGCGCGTGCGCGCTCTGGTGAACGGAGCCGCCAAGCGCGTCAACGTCTGCACCGGGTGCCTGAAGTCTGAGAAGGTCGTCCGCGCGACACGCTGACGCCACCGCACGACAGGAAGCCGCTACCCCACCGGGTGGCGGCTTTCGTCGTCTCCGGCCCCGCAGGCCCGGACAGGCATCTCACCATCTGACACATCGGTGCCCGGCCGGACGGGCGTTTCTCGTGTGGTGGCAGGCTCTCGGCACTGCACACCGCAACCGACGTCACGAGAGGCCCACCATGACCACCGAACAGCCGCCCGGTACGCCGGGCACCGCGCAGACCACCGACCCAGGCTCAGGCACCCTGAGTGCGACCCGGACGAATGGCCTCAAGCTCGGCATCGCCTTCGTCGCCGTCGCTGTGATCGCCGCGACCGGCGGCGCCCTGGTCGCCGGAGCCTCGGGCACCGACGACGGCGGCGAGCCGTCCGCGCAGGGCGCCCGGGGCGACGTCACCGCCGAGATCGCCACCGCCTCGCTCGCCGAGGGCGAGCACCGTGGTTTCGACGAGGTCCACCAGGACGCCGGTGAGTCCCTGGAGAACGTGCTGGTCTCGACCGACTGGATCGCCGAACGTGTCGACGAAGGCCTGGCCGAGAACGACATCGTCCTGATCGACATCTCCGAGCAACTGGCCTCCTCTGAGCTGACTCCCTACGTCGACGGCCACATTCCCGGTGCGCAACAGGTCGACTGGGGCACCGACATCGTGCGGGCGAACCAGCGCGAGTTCATCACCACCGAGGAGTTCACCGATCTCGCCCAGTCCCTGGGGATCAGCGAGGACACCACGGTGGTGCTCTACGGAGACAACAACAACTGGTTCGCTGCCTATGGCGCCTGGCTCTTCAAGCTCTACGGCGTACCCGACGTGCGGCTGCTGGACGGTGGACTGTTCAAGTGGGAGCAGGTCGACGGACGCGAACTCGTCCAGGATGTCCCTCAGCCCGATCGCGGCACCTTCGAAGCCAGTCCGCAGAACTTCGACATCCGCGCCTTCCAGAACGAGGTCCTCGACGTCGTCGTGGACGAGCAGGACGTCAACCTGGTCGACATCCGTTTCCCCGACGAGTACAACGGCGAGGTCGGGGTCAACATCGAGATCTTCGACGGCGAGGGGGCTGCCGTGTGGGGCCACATTCCCGGTGCCGTGAACGTGCCGTGGGGTGAGATCGTGGCCGAGGACGGCACGTTCAAGGACGCGGAGGAGATCCGCGCCATCTACGAAGAGGCCGGCGTCGACTTCGACAACCCGATCATCACCTACTGCCGCATCGGCGAGCGCGCCTCCCATACGTGGTTCGCGCTCAGCCAGATCCTCGAGGCCGAGGTTCAGGTCTATGACGGCTCGTGGTCCGAGTGGGGCAACACTGTGGGGGTTCCGGTGCAGAACAACACCGGCGAGCGCGGCGGGCTCTGGGGCTGACCTTGGCAGCCTCCCCCGCCACCGAGGTCCACCCGCGCACGCCCCGCGCGCGCGGGTGGACCCGCGGTGACACCATCCGCACCACCCTGGCGATCACGCTCGCCGTGGCCCTGATCGCTGCGGCCTTCTGGTTGGAGGCCACCCGCGGCGAGGGCGTGGGCGGTTCGGCCGCCTCCTTCTCGCTGCTGGCCGGCACAGGCCTGGGCATTCTCTTCGAGCGCGGCCGGTTCTGCTTCTTCTGCATCTTCCGCGATGCCTTCGAGAAGCGGAACACCCGCGGCGTCTACGCGATCCTGGTGGCCATCGCCACGGGCACGCTGGGTTATGCGCTGATCTTCTCCATCCGGCTACCGGACCCGGCCGCGGGCTCCCTGCCCTCACAGGCCCACATCGGTCCGGTCTCGCCGGTGCTGGTCATCGCCGGGCTGGTCTTCGGGCTCGGCATCGTCATCTCCGGAGGCTGCATCGCCGGGCATCTCTACCGCCTCGGTGAAGGGAGCCTGCGGGCGCTGCCGGCGCTGGCCGGCGCGATCCTCGGCTTCGGTCTGGGCTTCCTCACCTGGAACCCGCTGTTCCGGCTCTTCCTCGAGGGGGCGCCGGCGCCATGGCTGCCGGCCGGCGGCGGCTACGGCATCGCCGTGGCCTTCCAGCTGGCCGTGCTGGCCGGCCTCGGCGTCTGGCTGCTGCGCTGGAATCCCGCAGATCAGCAGGACGCACGCCCGCCCCGCCGAGTCGACGGCGCCGAGATCACCCGGGTGCTCTTCGAGCGGCGCTGGCCGGCGCTGCTGACCGGTGCTGGCGTGGGGATCATCGGGGTGGCGGCCTTCCTGCGTGATCAGCCGCTGGGAGTGACCTCGCAGCTCTCCGGACTGACCCGGACTGGCATGGACTCCGCACATCTGCTCCCCCACACGCTTCACGGCCTCGACCAGCGGCTCGCCGGCTGCGTGGCCCTGGTGGTCGAGACCATCACCACCAATGGCTGGCTGATCCTCGGCATTGTGCTCGGTTCCCTGGCCGCTGCCCTTCCGGGCCGGCGCTTCTCTGTCGAGCGCCTGACCGCGCGGGGCGCCGGGTCCGCGCTGGCCGGTGGGGTGCTGCTCGGCTGGGGCGCGGTGCTGGCGCTGGGCTGCACGGTCGGGGTCTTCCTCTCCGGCACCCAGGCGATGGCGCTGTCGGGATGGGTCTTCGCCGCGGCCGTGGTGGTCGCCCTCTGGGCTGGGTTCCGCCTGCGACTGCACCGTTGGGGTTCGTGAGCAGGCAGTGACCGGGCCGGTGCGCCACGATCTGAGATCGACCGGGGGGAATCGGGCAGCCCGATATCGTGTTGGGCCACAGTGATGGCTCCCGCCGTCCAGATCCGGACTCCGCCACTCGCCAGAAAGCAGCATCCGTTGACGCGAACTTCCCTCCGGCTCGGCACTCTTGCCGCGGCCGCAGCCCTGGTCCTGACCGCTTGCGGCGAGTCGGCCGAGCCTCCTGCAGAGACGTCGCCCACCGAGGGCAACGACGACGCCACCACGGAGGAACTCAGCCCTGAGATCATCATCGGCTCCACCAACGAGCCCTCCACCCTGGAGCGGAACCGTGGGGGCACCTCGGGTGTGCGCCAGACCATGACCCGCAATGTCTATGAGTCACTCGGTGGCATCGACGTGGACGGCGAGATCTATCCGGCACTGGCCGAGGACTGGTCCATCTCCGAGGACGGGCTGACCTACACCTTCGATCTGCGTGAGGACGTCACCTTCCACGACGGCACCCCTTTCACCTCCGCGGACGTCGTCTGGTCGCTCTCCGAGATCATCGCCGAGGAGTCCGGTTCCGCGCGCCGCGGTGACCTGCTCGTCATGGAGGAGATCACCGCGGTCGACGAGCACACGGTCGAGATCCAGCTCTCCGAGCCCTCCCGCTCGCTGATCTTCAACATCGCCTCTGAGACCATCGTCAAGGACGGCGACCTCGAACTCACGGCTGACAACGGCACCGGCCCCTACCGCTTCGTCGAGTGGGTCCAGGGCAGCTTCCTCACCCTCGAGCGGTACGACGATTACTGGGGTGAGCCCGCGCTGAACGAGGGGGTGACCTTCGAGTTCTTCACTGACACCACCGCCTTGAACAACGCGCTGGCCACCGGTCGGCTCGACCTGGTCATCGCCCAGGACTCCCCCGATCAGCTCGCGCAGTTCGAAGACAACCCGGACTTCGTGGTCACCGAAGGCACCTCCACCACCAAGCAGCTCTGGGCGTTCAACAACAGCATCGAGCCCTTCGGCGACACCCGGGTACGCCAGGCGCTCTACCGCGCGATCGACCGCGAAGCCATTCTCGACGCCGTCTGGGCCGGCCGGGGCCAGCTGATCGGCTCCATGGTCCCGCCGGCTGATCCCTGGTACGTGGACCTGGCCGGGGTGCACGCCTACGACCCGGACTCCGCGCGCGAACTCCTCGAGGAGGCCGGTGTGGAGAACCTGAGCATCACCGTGGACTACATCGCCGGAGACGTCACCGAGATCGTGGCCCAGCAGCTCCAGTCCGACCTCGCCGCCATTGACGTCACGCTGAACCTCAACCCGATCGACTCTGCGGTCTGGTACGAGCGGATCTACACCAACCACGACTTCGAGACGACCATTCAGAGCCACGTCAACCCCCGCGACGTGCTCTGGTATGCCAACCCGGACTTCTACTGGGGCTACGACTCCGCGGACTTCCAGGAACTCGTCGCCCGCGCTGAGGCAGCGAGCAGCGACGACGAGCAGGTGGATCTGCTCCGCGCGGCCAACGAACTGCTCGCCGAGGACGCTGCCTCCGCGTGGCTCTACCTGGTGCCGCAGATCCGCGTCGCCGCCGCCGGAGTGAGTGGTTTCTCCGAGAATCAGGCCACCGAGGCCTTCTACGTCGCCGAGATCGTCAAGGAGTCCTGAGCCCTCCATGCTCCGGTACGCCTCCCAGCGCTTGGTGGTGCTGTTGGTCTCGCTCGTGCTGGCCAGCGTGCTGATCTTCGTGATCCTGCGTTGGCTGCCGGGCGACTCCGCCGGCGGAACCCTGGGTGTGGGCGCCACCTCTGATCAGTTGGAGGAGTTGCGGCGTCAACTCGGGACCGACCGCCCCGCCGCCGAGCAGTACAGTGAGTGGATCGGTGGCCTCGTCCGCGGTGACGCCGGTGACTCCTTTCTCTCGCGCGCTCCGGTGGCGGAGCTCATCGCCGCTCGTCTCCCGGTCACGCTTCCACTGAGTCTGGCTGCGTTCGCACTCTCTGTGCTGATCAGCCTGCCGATCGGAGTGCTCGCCGCCGTGCGCCGCCGCAAGCCCTCGGGGGCGCTGATCTCCATCGCCTCTCAGCTGGGGGTCGCCGTACCGATCTTCTGGGTGGGCGTCATCCTCATCGCCATCTTCGCCCTCAACCTCGGGTGGCTGCCGCCTGGCGGTTTCCCCCGCCAGGGCTGGCAGGCCCCCGGCGAGGCCATTCGCGCGCTGATCCTTCCGGCGCTGACCATCGCCATCGCCATGTCGGCGGTGATGATCCGGTACATCCGTTCGGCCACCCTCGACGTGCTCGACCAGGACTACATCCGTACGGCCCGTGCCCTGGGCTACTCACGCTGGCAGGCGTTGGCCCGCCACGGCCTGCGCAATGCCGCGGTGCCGGTGGTGGCGATCCTCGGCATCGAGCTGGCCACCTCCATGCTCGGGGCCGTCGTCGTCGAAGCCGTGTTCGATCTCCCGGGAGTGGGATCGCTGCTGTTGTCCTCGGTGGTGGGGCGCGACCTCGCCGTCGTCCAGACCCTCGTGCTGGCCATTACCGCCACCGTTCTGGTCATCAACCTCGGCGTCGACCTCGCCCAGCGGGTCATCGATCCGCGCCTACGCACCACGGTGGTGACCCGATGACGGAGCTCACCCCCGCGCCCGCTTCCCCACCCGCTCAGGAGACGTCCGGGGCTCGGCCTGCCACGCGCCGGCGTCGCGTGAGCCCGTCTCTGGCGCTTTCCCTGCTCCTGCTCGGAGCAGTTTTGATCACGGCCGCTCTCTCGCTGGTGTGGACGCCCTACGGCTTGACTGAAGCAGCCGGGCCGAGGCTCTCGGGGCCCTCCGGGGACACCTGGGCCGGCACGGACCGCCTCGGGCGCGACCTGGCCACCCAACTCATGCTCGGCGCGCGCTCGGCCCTCATCGTCGCGGTGGCCACGATGGCCCTGGCGGGAGCGCTCGGCGTCACGCTCGGTATCGCGGCGGCCACCGCCCAGCGCTGGCTGGACGTCACGGTACAGACCGTGGTCGATCTCCTCATCGCCTTCCCCACCCTGCTCCTGGCCATGCTGGTGGTCACGGTGCGAGGCGCCTCGTTGAGCTCGGCGATCATCGCCATCGGCATCGCCGGATCGGCCATCATCGCCCGGGTCTCGCGGATCAACGCCGCCCGGGTGCTGCGGGAGGACTTCATCACGGCCGCCCGGGCGGCCGGAGTGAGCCTGATGGGAGTGATCATCCGCCATGTGCTGCCGAACATCGCTCCCCTGCTGGCTGTGCAGCTCATGCTGCTGGGAGGCGGCGCGGTCCTCGCCGAGGCGGCGCTGTCCTACCTGGGCCTGGGCACACCTCCTCCCACGGCCTCGTGGGGGCGGATGCTGCGTGAAGCGCAGTCCACCATGGCGGTCCAGCCATCGAGCGCCATCTTCCCGGGGGCAGCGATCGCCGTCATGGTGCTGGGCCTGAACCTTCTCGCCGACGGTCTGCGCGAACGATTCGACCCGAGCCTGGCAGGGAACCGATGAGCCTGCTGGAGGTCCGCGACCTCACGGTCACCACCGCTGACCAGCGGCGGCTGCTGAACGGGGTGAGCTGGGAGGTCGATGCCGGCGAGCGCCTCGGTGTCATCGGCGAATCCGGTTCGGGGAAGTCCTTGACCGCGCTGGCCATCCTGGGTCTCCTGCCCGAGGGCCTCCGTGCCACCGGGCGGGTACGGCTCGGCGAGCGCGAGTTGCTCGGCGCCCCGGACCGCGCCCTGCGGAGTGTGCGCGGTGCCCGGATCGCCATGGTCTTCCAAGAGCCCCTCACCGCCTTGGATCCGCTGATGCGCGTCGGCCACCAGCTCGCGGGACCACTGCGGCTGCACCGTGGCCTCAGCCGGAGCGCGGCGCGAAGCCAGGCGCGCGACCTGCTCACCATGGCGGGCCTGGACGAGACCGAGCGCGTGCTCAGGTCCTTCCCCTGGCAGCTCTCCGGGGGGCAACGTCAGCGCGTCGGAATCGCCCTGGCGCTGGCCTGCGAGCCCGAGGTCCTCCTCGCCGATGAGCCGACCACTGCCCTGGATGTCACCGTCCAAGCGAAGATCCTGGAACTGCTGCACGACCTCGTCGAGCAGACCAACACCGCCCTGGTCTTCATCAGTCACGATCTGCCCGTGGTCGCCCGGCTCACCGAGCAGCTCGTGGTGATGCGAGGCGGGCAGGTGCTCGAACACACCACCGTGTCCCGCGCCATGGACTCGCCGGGGCACGCCTACACCGCAGAGCTGATTGACTCCGCACGGGCGGTCACCGATCTCGGTGCGGCAGCGCCACAGGCATGGCAGGGAGAGCCCGATGCATGAGCCCGATGCGAGGCCAGCGATCCTCAGTGCCCACAGCCTCACCCGGCGCTACGGCACCGGCCCGCGAGCGACCATGGCCCTCGACGGCGTCTCGCTGGCCATACCTGAGGGTGGTTCGGTCGGCATCGTCGGTGAGTCCGGTGCGGGCAAGTCCACGCTCTTGCGCATGCTCCTTGGCCTGGAGACACCGGATTCGGGTGAGGTCAGGCTGCGCGACCAACTCGTGACCCGCCGCAACCGCGCACTCATGCGCTCCTTGCGCCGCGAGGTGCAGGTGGTGTTCCAGGACCCGCGGTCCTCGCTGGATCCGCGGATGACGGTCGGCAGCTCCATCGCCGAGCCCTTGCGCGCCCAGCGGCTTCCGGGCCCCCATCGCGCGCGAGTGGCTGAGCTGCTGAGCGCCGTCGGTCTGGAACCCGGCATGGCCGCTCGTCATCCCGCAGAGTTCTCCGGCGGCCAGCGTCAACGCATCGCCATTGCCCGTGCCCTGGCGCCGCGCCCCTCGGTCTTGATCGCTGACGAGCCGGTGTCCGCACTCGATGTCACGGTCAGGCGCGGCATCCTCGCGCTCCTGCGCCAGCTTCGGTCCGAGACGGGTATGGCGCTGGTGATGGTCAGTCACGACATGGCGGTGGTGGGCCAGCTCTGCGATGACGTGGTGGTCATGCGCGGCGGACACGTGATCGAGGCCGGCCCCACCGCAGAGCTCTTCACGAATCCTCGCCAGACCTACACCCGTGAACTGCTGGCCGCGGTCCCACAGCTTCCGCAGGCCCGAGGGTAGTCCTGGACCATCGGCACCCCTGTCCTCGGCTTCAGTCGAGGGTGTAGGCGCCGGCTTCTGCCTCGGTCCCCGCGTACATCCGCACCGGGCCGTGGACGCTCACGTGCACGGACTGCCCCGGCTCGACCGGCACGTCGGGGCCGTCGATGAGGCGCATGAGGCCCGGGGTGCCCTCCGCACCGAGGCTGAGCACGATGAGCGCGTCATGCCCGTGGTAGTCAACCCGGAGCACGGTGGCCGGCACGCCGTCGCCGGGCGGCCTGAGGCGGACCTGCTCGGGCCGCACCAGAGCCAGCGGCGCACACGTGCCAGCGGCGTTGCGGCCGTCGGTCTCCGGGACGCCGGAGACTGCTCCGGACTCAGTGGCGACCTCGCCGAGGGCACTCAGGAAGGCCGATCCGGAGGCGCGGACAGGGAGCAACATGGCGTCACCCACGAACTGCGCGACCCACGGATCTGCCGGCTCGCGGTAGATCTGCGCCGGGGAGCCGATCTGGCGGATCTCCCCGTCCCGCATCACCGCAACACGATCGGCCATGGACAGGGCCTCGTCCTGGTCGTGCGTCACCAGGACCGCGGTACTCCCGGCCTCGGCCAGGGCTTCGCGCACGTCCTGGCGCAGTTCCCCGCGCAGTGAGGCGTCCAGGGCACTGAAGGGCTCATCGAGGAGCACCACGGGCGGCTGGGGTGCCAGCGCTCGCGCCACGGCCACCCGTTGCTGCTGCCCGCCCGACAGTTCGTGCGGCATCCGCTCGCCGAGGCCGCCCAGCCCCACGAGCTCCAAGCATTCGGCGGCACGCCGCTCCGCCCCGCGACGCAAGCCGAAGGCCACGTTCTTGGCCACGCTCAGATGGGCGAACAACGACGGCTCCTGGGGCACAACGCCCACTTTCCGCCGATGGGGCGCCATGTGCGCGCCCGGCGCCGAGACTGTGCGCCCGCCGACCCTGATCTCTCCCTCATCGGCCGCCTCGAAGCCGGCCACCAGGCGCAACAGGGTGGTCTTGCCGCATCCGCTGGGGCCGAGGACCGCGAGAAGCTCGCCCTGCGCCACGTTCAGGCTGAGCTGGTTGACGGCGGTGACCGGACCAAAGCGCTTAGTCAGACCGGTGAGTTGCAGTGTTGATGTCATCGCAGGACATTCTCCTCATCGCGTGCGGAGGGCGCGAGACCGTCCGGAGCGGGGGCGCTGACGCCCTGAGCCCCGGACGTTTGTGCGACGGCGGCGACGATACCGCTGCGACGCACCAACACCCAGGTCGGGATGGCGGCCAGCACCACCAGCAGCACCGCATAGGGCGCTGCCTCGGCATAACGCAGGCTGGTGGTCGCCGACCAGAGCCGGGTGGCCAGGGTCTCGGTGCCGATCGGTCGCAGCATGAGGGTGGCCGGCAGTTCCTTCATGCAGGTGAGGAAGACCAGCGCCGCCCCCGTGCCGATTCCGGGCAGGGTCAGTGGCAGGGTGACCCGGGTGAGGACGTACCACCGGGGCCGGCCGAGTGACTGCCCGACCTCTTCCAGGCGGCGAGGGGCCTGTGCGGCGGCACCGGCCACCGCGGCCACCGCCAGGGGGAGAAACAATGTGGCATAGCCGAGGGCGAGGAGCCACGGCGTCTGGTAGCTGGAGCCGAAGACGGCCACCCCGAAGGCCACCAGCGACAACCCGACCACCACGCCGGGAAGCGCATACGCGACGTAGGCCAGCCTCTCCAGCAGTCGGCTCATCCGGCCCGGGTGCCGGGCGATCAGCAAGCCGATCGGAAGTGCCAACACCACGGTCAGCAGCGCTCCCGCCAGGGAGAGGGACAAGGAGCCCCAGGCTGCCTCGGCGACCACGCGCACCGAGCCTGGCCGGGAGACGCCGGCAGTGAACCAGCGCGCCATGGAGGTGACCGGGACGCCGATGGCGGGGATCAGCACCGCCAGGACTGCGAGAAGCGCCGGAATGCGAAAAGCACCGAGCCGGGCAGCGACACTCGGGCGCGGGCTGTTCAGCCGTGGTCCGGTGCCGGCCCGGCGGAAGCGGCCCTCGACCGCCAGGATCATGATCGTCAGCACCAGCAGCACCACGGACAGGCTCACCGCACCGAGCCGGTTGAAGCCGGCGTTCAGTGCCGTGAAGATCGCGCGGGTGAAGGTCTCATATCGCAGGATCGAGACGGCACCGAAGTCCGAGAGGGCGTAGAAGACGGCCAGCAGTCCGCCACCGGCGATCGCCGGACGGATCTGCGGCAAGGTCACGGTCATCAACGTGCGCACCGGCCCCATGCCCAGAGAACGAGCCACGTCCTCGCTGGTCCGGTCAGCCCAGACCAGTGCCCCGGCCACCGGGAGGTAGACGTAGGGATAGGTGTACAGGGTCAGCACGAGAGCCGAAGCGGCGAAGCCCGTGAAGCGGGAGCTGGAGTCCCACAGGTCGGCTACCGCGAGCCAGCTGAACCCCGCCACGTAGCTGGGCACTGCCAGGGGAAGCGCGGCCAGCACGGCGATGGGACGCCGGAACGGCAGGTCGGTGCGAGTGACCAGGACGGCTAAGCCGACTCCGATGACCAGGCAGCCAGCCCCGACGACGGCAGCGAGCAGCACGCTGCGCATCGCCAGCTCACCCACGCGCTCGGTGAACACCCGCCCCGACCAGGCGTCCCAGCCGTACTCGAGGACGCTGACCACCAGGTAGAAGAGCGGAATGAGCACCACCGCTGTGGCCACGAGGGCCACAGCGGTGAGTGCGAAGCGTGGTGAGCGGATCAGGCCAGCCCTGCCTGGGAGATCAGCTCGACGGTTTGCTGCAGGTCGCCCAGGTCGTTCAGATCGATGTCCGGGAGCTCGAGGTCCTCCAGTGCCGGCAGATGCGGGGACTGGCCGAGATCTGGCACCACGGGGTACTCGGAGTTGTCGTCGCGGAAGAACTCCTGTGCGGTCTCTCCGAGCAGGAACTCCACGAGCGCCAGGGCATCCTCGTTGTCCGCCTCACCGACAAGACCGGCACCCGAGACGTTCAGCAGGCCACCGACGTCTCCTCCGGTGAAGAAGTGCAGCTGAACGTTCAGGTCCTCCGGCTCAACGCCTTCCTCCTGCGCCGTGCCGTAGACGTAGTAGTGGTTGATGAGGCCGACATCGATGGAGTCGTTCTGCAGATCCGCGACGATCCCCCCGTTGCCCTCATAGATCTGCGGGTCGTTGCCGGCGATGCCCTCGAGCCACTCGAGTGCGACATCGTCGCCCTCGGTCACGCGCAAGGCCGTGACGAAGGACTGGAAGGAGGCGTTGGTGGGGGCGACCCCCAGCCGCCCCTGCCATTCTGGCTCCGTCAGCTCGAAGATCGAGTCCGGCAGATCCGATGACTCGACCGAGGCGGAGGAGTAGCCCAGGACGCGGGCACGGCCACTGAGGCCTACCCAGGATCCATCGGCCGCGCGGTACTCCGCGGGCACCTGCTCCAGGATCTCGTCGGGCAGGGTGGCGAACAGACCTTCGGCCGAGATCGCCCCCAGGGAGCCGGCATCCTGGCCCAGGTAGACATCCGCCGGCGAGGCGTCACCCTCCTGGATCACCTGGGCCGCCATCTCCGGGGTGTTGCCGTAACGGACCTCGACCTCGATGCCGGTCTGCTCCGTGAACTCGTCAATGATCGGCTGAATCAGGTCCTCGCCGCGTCCGCTGTACAGGACCACCGGTTCGCCGGATCCTTCAGCGCCCACATCCGCGCCATCGGGACTGTCGGTTCCGCTGTCGTTGCACCCGGCCAGTGCCAGACTGAATGCGGCGGCGGTCGCGGTGACCGCCACACGGCGGGAACTCTTCATCGTCTCTCCAGAGGTCTGCGGGTTAGGGCGACCTAACCTAAACACGTCAGTCGAACCTCTGGCAATTGCGTCACGCAAATGTGATGTTAATGTCTATCGCCTCACGTGCGGCGGACAGCCTCATCAGCCCGCGAAGTGGTCCCACCCGGGGCGCGCAACGTCCGGTGTGGTGCCATCGAGCAGCACGGCCCCGTGCGCGTGACCTCCACTGCCCGCCGCGCTCACGGTGCCAAGGGGACGGAAGGGCGGTGGCACGGCTGTTCCGGGCGGGAAGGTCGCGAGCAAGCCGTGGTCCTCGCCGCCGCTCAGCACCCAGTCCAGAGCGCTGAGCCCGAGGGGGACTGACACCGGCTCGAGCGCCGTCACGGCAGGAGCCAGTGCCGCGCTGGAGAGGTCGATCAGGCTGCGCGAGGCGCGGGCGAGCCTGCCGGCATCGCGCAGCAGCCCGTCGGACACATCCATCATGGCGCTCGCTCCGGCCATCGCCGCCGCAGGACCGGCCTGGAGCGGCGGATCGGGGCGGAGGAAGACACGACGGAACATCGTCGCTGTGGCCGCCTCGACGCCCAGGTCTGCGAGCACAGCCTCCGTCTCCGGGCCTGTGTCGCCGGCTTCGTTCAGCAGGGCATAGCCGGCCGCCGCATGACCGAGCACTCCGGCATGCGCCAGGACATCACCCGGCCGGGCGGTGGAGCGCAGCACCGGCGCCCGGCCCTGCAGCGTGCCGTGCGCGGTCACCGCTGCCACGATCTGTGCACCGGAGGACAGATCGCCCCCATCGACGCCCACCCCCACGGGCTCGCAGAGCTGCGCCAGCCCGCGGGCGAAGCCCTGCACCCAGGCCACCGGCGTCTGCGGGGGCAGTACGAGCGAGATCACCAACGAGGTGGGCACCGCGCCCATGGCGGCGACGTCGGCGAGGTTCTGTGCCGCCGCCCGCCAGCCGACATCCTCGGCGCTCCCCCAGTGCCGGCGGAAGTGCCGGTCTTCGACCAGGACGTCGGTGGTGACGACGTATCGGCCATCCGGCGCCGCGATGACCGCGGCGTCGTCACCGGTAGGCACCTCGGTGTTCCGGCCTCGCGGCAACAGGGGCAGGAAGGAGGCGAGAAGCTCGTCCTCACTGAGGTCACGCACTGTCTTTTCCATCAGGAGCACGCTAGCGCGCCCTCAGGCGTCGGTCGCTCGCCGACCGCCTGTACCTCGGTGCGGCCCAGGCGCTCCTAGACTGGCCGGGTGCCACGCCGAGTCTGGAGCTACGCGATCCTCGCGGGCTTGATCCTGCTCACCGGATGCGCGGCGCCGGTGGACATACCCGCCGGCTCCTACGCTGCGGATCCCGCCTGCGCGGAGGTGCTGCTCGCTTCCCCGGATGAACTCCAGGGCTTCGAGCGCCGCTCCACCTCCTCACAAGCCACCACCGCATGGGGCTCTCCTGCGGCCACGCTGCGCTGCGGGGTCGCCCCGCCCCCGCCGACGACCGACCGTTGCGTGAACGTGGAGGTCGGTGACACGGCGGTGGACTGGGTCTCGGTGGCCGAGGATGAGCCGGAGGCGGGCGCGAGCGGCGGCGCATGGACCTTCATCACGTACGGCCGCGTTCCCGCCGTCGAGGTGGTGGTACCCGTGGCGCTGGTCGGAGATGGCCAGGCCGCCGCCTACCTGGCCGAACTCGGCCCCGCCGTGAGCCGGATACCCGCCGAGCGAGCCTGCGTGGGTGCTTACGACGTGGAGAACTAACGCAAGCCGGTCGGACGCTCGGCAGCCAGGGCGATCAGCTCGTCGAGCAAGGCGGGATAGCTCAGCCCGCTGGCCTGCCACAGCGCGGGGTACATCGAGCGAGGCGTGAAGCCCGGCATGGTGTTGACCTCGTTGACCGCCACGTCCTCACCGTTGACGAAGAAGTCCACCCGCGCCGGCCCCTCGCACCCCAGAGCGGTGAAGGACTCGATGGCGAGATCACGCAAGCGTCCGGCGACCACCGGCGGCAGCTCCGCCGGGATCGCCATGGTCTCGACCTCCTCGAGGTACTTCGTGTTGTAGTCGTAGAATCCCGCCGCCGGGCTCTCCAGCACGATCTCGCCGGGAACCGTGGTGCGCGGCGGCTCGTCCCCGCGGCCCTGGAGGACACCGATCTCGATCTCGCGGCCGACCTGAGCGGCCTCGACCACCACCTTGGGGTCGTGTGCGCGTGCGGCCTCGATGGCGGCCTCGAGTTCCTCGAGATTGCTGGCCCGGGACACGCCGAGGGAGGAGCCGGCCCGCGCCGGCTTGACGAAGACCGGCCATCCCAACGCGGCCGCCGAGGCCATTGAGGACTCTTTCTCCACCTGCCACATCCGGGGCGTGATGACGGTGTGCGGCCCGATGGGCAGGCCGTGCGCGGCCAGCACGATCTTCATGTAGTGCTTGTCCATGCCCGCTGCCGAGGCCAGCACCCCGGAGCCGACGTAGCGCACCTCGGCCAGCTCGAGCAGGCCCTGAATGGTCCCGTCCTCCCCAAAGGGCCCGTGCAGCAGCGGCAGCACCACGTCCACCGCAGCGAGCTCGCGGGGCACCTGCCCGGGCTCGGCCAGGACCAGCGGTGCGCTGGTCGACCCCAGCGGCATGAGCACCCGTGCCGGCTCTGCGGCCGTCACCTCGGCCCGGCCGCCTTCGAGCAATGCGGGATCGTCCGCGGTCAGCACCCAGTGCCCATCGCGGGTAATCCCGATCGGCACCACCTCGTACCGGTCGCGGTCGATCGCCTGCAAGACCGCGGCGGCCGTGGCGCAGGAGACCGAGTGTTCCCCGGAGCGTCCACCGAAGACGAGGGCGATTCGGGTCTTCCCGCGGTCCGCCGCGGCGTCAGGTCCGGGCTCGGGAGAGGAGGTGATGCTCACCCCGGCCACGTTACCCGGCTCGGTAACGTAGCGACGTGGACAACTCGACAATGCCGCGCCCCTCCCCCGCCACCCTCGCCGTCTCCGCGGGCCGTCCCGCTCGGAACCAAGGCTCCCCGGTCAATCCGCCCGTGGTGTTCTCCTCCACGTACACCTCCATCGAGGACCCCACGGGCTCCCTGCTCTACACGCGCTACGACACCGAGACCTGGCAGCCGCTCGAAAGGGCCCTGGCCGCCCTCGAGCAGGCCGAGCTGCCTGGTCTGGTGTTCTCCTCGGGCATGGCGGTCATCGATGCCGCACTGCGCCTGGCCGAGCCCGGCGCCGTGATCGTGGCCCCCCGGCACGCCTATCTCTCGACGCTGACCGCCGCGCACGAGCAGGCCCGGCGCGAGGGGGGCACCGTGCGGGAGGTGGACATCGCCGACACCGAGGCCGTGATCGCCGCGCTACGTCCCGCTGGCGAAGCGCCGGCCGGGATGCTCTGGATCGAGTCCCCCACCAACCCGATGCTCGAGGTCGCGGACATCTCACGTCTGGCGGCAGCCGCACGAGCCGTCGGCGCGCTGACGGTGGTGGACAACACCTTCGCCACTCCCCTGCTGCAACAGCCGCTGCACCTGGGGGCCGATGTGGTGGTGCACTCCGTGACCAAGCAGCTCGCGGGCCACTCCGACGTGCTGCTCGGGGCGGCCCTGACCTCGAGCACGGAGCTGCACGAGCGACTGCTTGCCCGCCGCCGGACCGGGGGCGCGATCCCCGGACCGATGGAGACCTGGCTTGCCTTGCGCGGACTGCGCACCCTCGCGCTGCGCGCGGAGCGCTCCGAGCAGAACGCCCGTGAGCTGGCCCGGCGGCTCGAGGCCCACCACCTGGTCGAGCATGTGGGTTATCCGGGCCTGGCCAGCCACCCCCAGCACGAGCGTGCGGCGGCACAGATGAGCGGCTTCGGGCCGATCCTGACGCTCCGCCCGCGGGGTGGTGCCGAGGCCGCCGCGGAGGTCACCCGGCGCGTGCGCCTGTGGCTCCCGGCCACGTCTCTCGGCGGAGTGGAGTCCAGCCTGGAACGACGACGGAGATTGTCCGCCGAAGCCGCCAGCGTCCCCGAGGACTTGCTGCGCCTCTCGGTGGGGATCGAGGATCTCGAGGACCTCTGGCGGGATCTCGAGGCGGCGCTGACGGCGAGCGTGCCCGCAGGCAGCTGATCGGCCCGGGGAGGTGGCCTACCTCGGGCGTTTCTCGCGCTTCTTGGCCTTGCGTCCCTGGCTGGCGCGCGCGCGGCGCCCGGCCCAGGAGTCCTGCTCGAGCAGCGGGTCGCCGTCTCTCCGCAGATCGTAGGGACGTTCGGGCGGGGCTTCTCCCCGGATCTCGGCCACCCCGGCGGTCAGCGCGGCCATGATGCGTTCGGTGGCCTCGGTGAGCACCGCCGGCTCCAGCGGCTGGTCATACAGATCCGAGAGATCGACCGGCGGCCCGGCCAGCACCGCGATCTTCTTGCGCGGGATGATCCGGGGAAGCACGCGGTAGCGCGGAATGATTCGGTGCGCTCCCCACTGCGCCACCGGAATCACCGGAGCCTTGGTGGTCAGCGCGAGCCGGCCCACCCCGGGCCGCGAGGTCATCGGCCACATGTCAGGGTCGCGGGTGAGGGTGCCTTCGGGGTACATCGCCACGCACTTGCCCTCGGCCAGTGCTGCCTCGGCGGCCACGAGGGATTCCGAGGCCTGGGCGGTGCCGCGGTAGACCGGGATCTGATCGGCGTGTTTGAACATCCAACCGAAGATCGGCACCCGGAAGAGCGAGTCCTTGGCCATGTAGTGCGGCGGCGCTCCATGACTGAGGAGGAAGTGCCCGAAGGTGATGGGGTCGAGATCACTGACGTGATTCGAGACCGCGATGAAGCCGCCTTCGCGGGGGATGTGTTCACCACCGCGCCAGGTTCGGCGCGTGACCACGGTGATGGCCGGGATCAGGAGAACCACGAACACCCGGTAGAGGAAGGAGACTCGGCGCTTACCCACGCCTGCAGGCTAAGTCATGCTGGCCCTCGCCGCCGTCGACTGCGCCGCTACGACGCCGAGGGGACCTAGATCCAACCGTGCCGCCGAGCGACCCGCACCGCCTCATGCCGATTCTGCGCTCCGAGCTTGGCGGCGGCCGCGGAGAGGTAGTTGCGCACCGTGCCGGGGCTCAGATGCGCACGAGCAGCGATCTCCTCGGCCGAAGCACCATCGGCAGCCAACTCCAGCACGTCCGACTCCCGGGGCGTGAGCGGAGAGTCCCCCGCGCTGATGGCCTCGGCAGCGAGGTCGGGGTCAACGTAGCGGCCGTCGTCGTGCACCTGCCGTACTGCCGCCGCCAGGGCATGGGACGAGACGGTCTTGGGCAAGAACCCGCTGATACCGCTGGACAGGGCCTTCTTCAGATAGCCGGGCCGTCCGTGGCTGGTCACGATCATGGTGCGGCAGCCCTCGATCTCCGCATGGATCCGTATGGCGGTCTCGATGCCGTCGCCGTCCGGCATCTGCAGGTCGAGCACCGCCACGTCCGGGCGATGATGGCGGGCCTGGATCACGGCCTCCTCACCGGAGGCGGCCGTGGCGACGACGTCGAGGTCCTCCTCCAAGGAGAGCAGCCCGGCGAGCGCATCGCGGATGAGGCCCTCGTCGTCGGCAAGCAGGATGCGGATCATGAGGGCCCTCTTTCGATGGTGGAGGTATTGGCCTCGGTCACGGGCAACACTGCGCTCAGGGTGTACCACTCGCCAT